>NZ_BJXX01000103.1 GCF_007991215.1 Aneurinibacillus danicus | reverse complement strand
TTATACAACAAGAAACCAAGCGAATCGGATTGATTTCTACCGTTAGAGAAACACCCATTGCCCTGCTTAGCTATTTAAGAGAAAAAAAGCCGGATGTTCAGGTAGAGTCATTAGTAGATCCGGGCCTTATTCATCTTCTCTTCCAGGGAAAGCAAGAGGAGCATGATAAAAGAGTGCGGGAGATGGTACACCAAATCGACGGGAAGGTTGATGTCATTGTACTCTCCCAATATAGCATGGAACATGTAGCCGGGCAGATTCATCCTTCCGTTCCTGTTCTGACCGCTCCCAGGGCTACAGCGAAACGGTGTCTGGCTTATCTCAACTTTGTTTTATTCAGTTGTTAATATACCGCTCAAATACAGGGCCGAAATCCTTCACCGTATATTTTTCTCTGCTATCAACCAGCCAGGAGAAAGCCGCCTGGTTCAGCCCTTTAAATTGGTCGACCAAATTGTTTTCCGTACTTGCCACCCGGGTTAAGGTAGTAGAAGCCAAATCAAGACTTTGCCTTGCAAACCCTAAAGCCACTTCATTTTCGTGTGAAATCTCGGCAATCATCAGAAGCGCTTTGTACAAGTCCTTCAGCTCTTCGAGATGCTTCTTGTGTACATCGATCGAATAAGGTTGCGATCCGATGTTGAATTTGATTTCAACATCCAGATCGACCGTACCGGCCGTTTCAAGCACAACATCCGAAATTTTATAAGTATAATACGGATAGCGGCGAAGCGTGCGCTTTTTGCTTGTCGCACTCGTTCCATCGAGATGAATCAAAGCTTTGTTCGTAAAGCAATATTCATCTGATTTTGATTTGATTAGAAAATATATTTTCTCGTTGTCTTCACGCATAACATAGTCATCGGCATCGGCTTTGTCGTAGTTTTCCGGTTTGATGACCGTCCCCACATCGCTAAG
Organism: Aneurinibacillus danicus; assembly: GCF_007991215.1. Classification (GTDB taxonomy): domain Bacteria; phylum Bacillota; class Bacilli; order Aneurinibacillales; family Aneurinibacillaceae; genus Aneurinibacillus; species Aneurinibacillus danicus. The sequence continues at coordinate 49,326 of NZ_BJXX01000103.1, read as the reverse complement.
TCCAAGCATATCAGCCGCTACTTTTCCAAACATCGTCGTATTCCTCCCCTTTTTCAATTAAATCCCAGTTACTTCAATACCATCATAACACGAATAAGAATGGATGAATATCCAAAAATGGCAATGGGTACCTTAGAAAAGACAAGGCTTCACTGTGTTAACACATATTTGACACAAAAAGGAGGAGCATGAAATGCACCATATAGAAGGTACTATTTTCTCCGGCGAGTTTGATCAAGACGCCAATGAATTCGTCTTAACAAGCGTCAAAAACATTCCGACTCAATCCGTGTTAAAAGCCAGTCAACTCCGGGCCATTTATAACCATCTTGTGAAAACGAAGGAGAGCCACGGTTCCTATACGATGACCGTAAACGACCAGCTCCCCGTACGCCTGAATGAAACGGAAGTCGAGCAATTATTACGCGAACTCCATGACATCAACAAACGTATTCAGTAGTACTTCTTTTATTGTGCTGTCCTGTATCAGCTGATTCATACCGTCTTCCTTTCCGTTCATACACCTCGAAGTAATATTCGTATGGTGTGTCCCGTGATCCCTTTTTCTTAGAAGTGCGTTCCCATTCTTCTTTTGAAATTTCCGGAAAGAAAGTATCCGCATCAAAAACGGCATTCACCTGCGTAACATAGAGCCTGTCTGCATGCGGCAGAAATAGGCGGTATACTTCTTCGCCACCGATAATGAAAGTTTCTCTCTTCCCTCCCGGCTCTACAATTTCTGATAAGATGTCATCTATAGAATGATACATAAGGCAGCCTTCCGCCTTGTAAGACGTATTCCTTGTCAAAATAATGTTTGTTCTGTTAGGAAGCGGCTTTCCAATCGATTCAAAGGTTTTCCTTCCCATGATGACGGTTCGACTGCTTGTGAGCTTTTTAAAGTACTGAAGATCCTCTGGAATATGCCATAACAGCTTGTTCTCTTTGCCGATTCCTCTCTCTTTATCCATGGCGAGAATCATGGAAAGCATCAAATCGCCACCTCCATTTTAATAGCAGGATGGTGCTGATAATTTACCAAATTGAAATCGTCAATCGTAAAATCATCAAAGTTTTTGATGTTCGGATTAATCCAGAGTTCAGGTGCAGGATATGGCTCACGCTGGATTTGCTCCTGCAACGGCTCGATATGTCGTTCGTAAATATGTAAGTCGTTAATATTAAAGGTTAGTGTTCCCAGCTCATATCCCGTCACCTGGGCCACCATTCTTTGCAGCACGTAATACTGGAACACATTGAATGGATTTCCCAACGCCAGATCATTGGAGCGGACTTGAACAATCAAATGCAATTTTCCCTGTTTAACCAGCCACTGGTTATTCCATACGCAGGGGTATAAGGCCATTTGATCCAAATCGTCAATATTCCATAAAGAGATGACGTGTCTTCTGGAAGCGGGGTTGTTTTTCAATTCCTCAATCAAATTGTGTACTTGATTGGTTATTTTGCCTTTAAGCATGATTGGTTTTCCCAGCTGATAGCCATAGGCTTTGCCTATATTATTGTTTTTGTTTGTCCACTCTTTCCATATCGTTACGTTGTTTTCATCCAGGTACGCACAATCGCTTGTCCGTTTGACATAAAACCAGAGAAGTTCATGGATGGCCGATTTCCAGGCGACTCGCTTTGTCGTCAAAATGGGCACTTCGGTATTATCAAATGTAATTTGTTTTGAAATTACGCTTTTCGTATACGCAGGTGTACCGTCCGCCCATTTCGTTCTAACGTTTTGGTCTTTATCCCAATCACCGTTTTCTATTACATCATTGACTAAATTCTTGTAGATTTGATCTGCTATGCTCATTTTGTTTTACCCACCTCTGTCCATTTCCTGCTTCGACAACAGTACGCTTTTATTATCCTACCGTATTGTCGTCCGTTCTTCCACCATGTTCGAAAGTCAATTTTCTTTCGTCAACGAAATCGATACCCGTTTACCGCACCACTTCGAAAACGGCCCGTTTCTTGTCTGCATCAAAAAATGCGTCCACGACTCGTTTCCCGTTCCATGTAATCAACATATCCGGCGTGGTATGGTGCAGTGTGAATACGACTTTTTTCCATGGTGGCGTAAAGGCGTTCACAGTGTCTTCCACCGTAATAGTAACGACATTCTCCGCAAACCGACAGCGAATACGCTGTTCCAAATAGTGCCCTTCCTGATAGCGTATTGTCGCCCCGTCATCTTCATAAAATGCATACTCGGTCTCCCCTTCTGTAGGATAGATATGAAAAGTCATTGCATCGTCCGGCGTCTTTGTTGATGATTTCGCTTCCGCTTCAGGAAGGATAGCACCTTCTTTGATAAACATCGGCAAAGTTGCCAGATCCGCTTCCACCATAATGTGTCTGCCGCCTTTGATTTTCTCGTCCGTCCAGTAATCATACCAGGTTCCTTCAGGCAAATATACGACCCGATGAAATGTCGACGGTGTCGTGATGGGCGCAATCATAACATACGGGCCCAGCAAAAACTGATCGGATAGGTTCCAGGTATGTGTATCGTTCGGATATTCCATGACCAGCGGACGCATCACGGGAGCGCCGGTCATATAAGCTTCACGGAATAACGTATACAGGTAGGGCAGCCATTTGTAACGCAGTTGAATGTATTTCCTTACAATTTCTTCGATTTCTTCACTAAACGCCCATGGCTCCTGGCGTACCGTTCCGAGATTGCTGTGATTCCGGAAATACGGTGTAAAGGCACCCGCCTGCGTCCAGCGGGCAAGCAGCTCCCCGGTCGCGTCATGGGCAAATCCCCCGACATCTGAACCGGAAAAAGCCACACCCGACATACCAAGATTCATGCACATCGGCATCATCATCTGCAAATGTTCCCAGAAGCTCCGATTGTCTCCCGTCCAGACGGCTGCATACCGCTGCACACCCGCATACCCGGCTCGCGTAAGCACAAAAGGGCGCTTTCCGCGCAGGTGCTTTTTCAATCCATGGAACGTAGCTTCCGCCATGAACAAACCATACACGTTATGTAATTCACGGTGCGTTTTTGGATTGCCGTCATTGTCATGTATGACTTCGGGGTCCATAGTTTTCGTTTCATTGAACACGGCCGGCTCATTCATATCATTCCAAATGCCTTCCACTCCGATATCGGTATAAAACTTCTGCTTCTCCCCCCACCATGAACGGACACTACGGCTTGTAAAGTCCGGAAACGCGCTGCTGCCGGGCCATACGTCACCGAAATACATCGCGCCTTCTACGTATCTGCAAAAACAATTTTGACGAATCCCTTCCTGATAAACCGGATATTCCGGATCTTTTTTTACACCCGGATCGACAATCGGCACCGCATGAATGCCGGCCTCTTCTAAATCCTGAAGCAGCCGCTGCGGATGCGGAAAGCGGGTCCGGTCGAACGTAAAGACCCGGTATCCGTCCATATGGTGAATATCTAAATGAATGGCGTCCAGTGGAATGTTCTTCCTTTGAAAGTGCTCTACAAGATCACGAACTTCTGCCTCGTTCTGGTAGCTGTACCGGGATTGATGATAGCCGATTGCCCATTTGGGGGGCAGCTCCATTCGCCCCGTTAATGTCGTATACTGTTCCAGCACATCTTTTGGCGTAGGGCCAGCCAGTACATAATAATCCAGCTCCCCGCCTTCAGCCCAGAAAGAATACGTATCGTTTGCCGATTTCATATCAAACACGGTTTTAAATGTATTGTCGAAGAAAATTCCGTGCGCATACCCTTCGCGAATGGTCATAAAATAGGGAATGGATTGATACAACGGGTCCGTTTCCGGATTGTGCGGCGCAAATACATCGCTGTTCCACATGGTCATTTTCTCTCCGCGTTTGTCCAAATAGCTTGTTTTTTCACCAAAACCGTAGAAATGGTCAGTTGCGCGCATATCCTTTACGCACATAATTTGTCCCCTGGCGGTATACGTCATCCCCCGTCTTCCTTCGCTTACCAGCAGACGTCCGTTCCTATCATAAACGGCTATGCGAAACGGATGACGCTTTATCTGTACGGATAGCGTATCGCTTCGCAATTCGACTTCCTCTTGCTTCCCGCCCGCTTTTACTCTCACATTTTCCGGCTCTTTTACCAGCGCAAAACTCGTCTCCATTGTAGGTTCATAGAAGGGATGCATCACAATACGAACGATATCGCTCCGATAGAATCTTATGTTCACATATCCATTATCACAAACAAATTTGTAGACAGCGTCAACTTGAGTAAAAGTCTGCATATTCCCTATGTCATGCCATACGTCCGTTCTTTCCTTCTTTTCCTTTTCCGGATGGATGGCGAAACTGGTATCTTCCATCTGCGCTCTCCTCCATTTCTGGATCGGTTGGTTCTCTCCGGTAGTTTGTGCCCGATTGATATAGGATATTAACAGTATTGCTTTGCCATGTATCTACTTTGCTTTTAACGCAACCTCCGACGAATAGATAAAGCAAAAGAAAAAAGCGACACAGATTCTTATTCCGTGCCGCTGCTTGCTTATATTTCCTTCGCTTTTAAGAACAGTGGTCATAACCGTGGTGTTATCCCTGTTAATCCCTCAGGCGTACAGGCTTATACGCATTCTCAACTCCTTGCTTAAAAAGCACGCTGTCCACGCCATATGTAAAAAAGTGAACACCGCGCTCCCGCCAGAATTTGATAAAATCCGGGCTAGCGCCATGCATCCCAATCGTTTTCCCTTTTTCCTTTGCTTTATCGATGACCCTCTGTATGGTTTCCACTACTAGCGGATGGTCAACCATCCCTGTTACGCCAAGCGCTTGAGACAAATCAAAGGGGCCAATATAAAAGAGGTCAATTCCTTCTACATCCAATATTTCGTTCAAATTCTCGACGGCCTGCTCTGTCTCAATCTGCACAATGGTAAGTACACGCTCGTTTTCGCTTTCGATAAACGTATGTATATCAACATTACCATACTCGTCGGCAGCGCAAGGTCCGCCAACCCCGCGTAGACCGAGCGGAGCGAATTTTGACGCCTCTGCGATGCGCTTGGCTTCGTCTGCCGTATGCACCCTCGGCAGCATGACTCCGTCTACGCCTATGTCCAGCACCTTTGAAATAAACGGAAAGTCAGAGGAGGCAACCCGAAGAATGACGGGCGTACCAGATTTTTTATACACAGGTACCATTGCCCGCAAGTCAGCGATATCAATCGGTCCGTGCTCCATATCGATTGCAACAAAATCGATAGACGCTAAGGAGAGGATTTCAGAAACCATGGGAGACGGAATCCTTTGCCAAATACCTAGTATATCTGCTTCGCTCTTTATTGCCTTTTTCAACATGCTACTCATCCTTCCACACAACATCAGCTTTTTATCTTGCTATATCTCTGATCGTAACTCTTCATACCTAAATAATTATATAACAGAAAATTAGTGTAATAAAGAAAATTCAAGCGCTATCATTGCAATCATTACTAACAGCAAAGATACTGTCGCAATCAAAAAGATTTTTCGCAATATCTTATTTTCTGCTGTATGAATACCTGAGACCGACACGCCCAACAGCACACGGGAGGGCGACGCCATCGTCATATGGGACGCACTCGTATTCTGTGCATAACCAAACAACTCTGCAGAGAACCCGGAGTGATGAGCCGCTTGCACCTGGAGATTAATGAACATCGCATTGGATCCCGTATTGCTCCCCGTAAGAAATCCCCCGATACCTCCAATGATGGGAGAAATGACCATGAGGGCAGAACCAAACGCTGCGGCCGCTGCCTGGGCAAGCATGGCCGTCATTCCCGCCTGCGACATAATCTCTGCCATAGCGACGAACGCAAACGTAGAAAACGTGACCGGAAACCATTGCTTTATAGTTAGCCTGATTGATTTGCAAATAACCTTCTTTTTAATGCCGAACACGAAAATCGTAAAAATGCAGGTAATGAGGATAGAAAAGCCCGGCGAATACAAGATCGGCAGTTGAAACGAATACTCAGCTAAATCAAGAACCATATGAGATGTAAGGAAACGCTCTACCGGCGGAATCAATCGGGATAGAAATAACAATCCCGTTAAAAACAAATACGGCAGCATCGCGCTTCCGATGCGATGGACCCGATCGGATGCAGCGGAAGAAGTCATCCGGGATAATGAGGGAGATGCTGTTTTGGCCCGTTTCATAGAAAAGCGAATAAACAATAGCTCCACGCCCATTGCGACGAGCGCTCCCAGCACGCCAGCCAATTCCACGCTGATATAGGCGTTAAATAACCAAACCGAAGCGGCCAGGGATCCTGAAACTATTATCGTCTCTCCCCCTCTTTTTTTAAGACCTTCCCTTCCTCCTGCAAGATAAACGGCCACCAGAGCGAAATAGAGAAACGTGGGAGCGGTCAAAATCGCGCTTCCAGAGCCCAGCGTTTGCAAAGGAATGCCACCCAGATTTGATCCGATGACCGTTCCCGTTGCCAGCGCTCCCCAGGGAACGGCACTTAAACCTACCAAGGATAGGAGCGTGGCTTTATAACGGGAAAATCCAAGTTCAATCAAAATCGGGGCCACAACGATGATGGCAATACCAAAACCGCTCACCGATTCTACTAAAGGGGAAAAAGCAACCACCAGCAGCAAAACCTGGCGTACAGGGTCCGGTGTAGAGTGGGCGATAAAAGAAGCGATGACTTTTATAAGCCCTTCTTCATTCATCAAATGAAACAAAAAAATGCCGAAAAGAAGGACATAGGCGACAATCGAAGAGATAAGCGCCCCCTTGATAGACGAATGAAAGAGTTGCGCCGTTTCCAGATGAAACCGGGGCGTGATAGACGCAATCAAAATAGCGATCCCATACGCACCGAACCCTGCCCGCACGGAAGATTGCTTGAGAATAAACAACAGCAAGAAAATGACCAAAATCGGAAACAGAGCCAGCAGAATTGTCATTAGTCTCCCCCTCATTGTTGATATGTAGAAAAAAATATACTATAGTAGATATGTGTTCATTATAGAGAATATAACTCGTAAAAATCAAGAATTTTTTCTTCTATAGAGGAAATAAAGAGGCTGGGATATGAATGAATTTTGGAAAAAACGTAAAAAATGCCAGAAAAGAACAAAGATTGACACTGGAGGAATTATCGGAACGAAGCGGCGTCAGCCGTTCCATGCTGTCGAAAATTGAACGGGAAGAAAAAAATCCAACCATCCAGGTCGCTTGTCAAATAGCGGAAGCTCTTCATATGACACTGTCACAACTTTTAGGCGAGCATGAAAAACGAGAGAGCCTTTTCATTCCAAAGGATAAGAGATTAGTCTATCAAGATGAGCAATCCGGTTTCAGCCGTTACCTCCTGTCTCCTTCGCTTCCCTCCCGAGGGATTGAATTTATATTGAATGTCATTCCGCCGGGACAGGAATCCGGAGTCTTTCCCCCTCATAAACGAGGCGTGAAAGAATATATCACGGTTGCGAATGGGGCGCTGCGCGTGATATTGGGCAAAGACCTTACGGAGTACGATTTACAAGAAGGAGACTCCCTTTATTTCGAAGCCGATGTGGAACACCAATTTATCAATACGGGAACAGAAGAATGCCGGTATTACCTGATCATCGACTCGCACGATGCAAAAAGCTTATAAGATACTACTAAATACACAGATGAACATATCTAAACAAGTAAGAGAGTGAAAAGGAATCATTTTCATTCTCTTTTTTCTTTTTACAATAAGAACAAATAATGATGTCCAAGGGGGATTGTATGCACCGCTCTGTTTTCTTTTTCCAATGTCTCACTATCGTTCTTTTTCTGTTTGGATTGCTAGCGCCAGTTCCAGTACAAGCCTTCGCCTCACCTATTATTCAGCCCGAACATACGACTTCCTCGCCCGAGCTACCGACTTTCTTTACTAAGGCCGAGAAGAAAGGGATACCTATCACGCAAGCTGCTTCCGACCGCGCAAGCGATATTTATGTTACGTTTGCCCGCCCTTTCGATTTCGAAGCTCTACGTCAGGCCTGGCTTGACAAGGACATTCTTCTACAAGTAACAAGCCGTGGTAAAAGCATCCCGGTACGGCATATCGCCAGAGAAAATTCCCGTGTGCTTCGTCTGGGATTCGGGCAGGAACAGCCTCTGGAGGAAGCCGCGCTTGTCACCGTGGAAATTCGTGATTTACGGCAGAAGCCAATTTTTGCGACCAGCTATGCAGCCTTTGTCCTAAAAGACGCCAAGCTTCCTGCGCTTAAAAACATGCGGCAAACGGGAAGCGGTTCGTTCCTTCTTGAATTCGATGAGCCGGTGTATACCGGCCCGCGCAGCAGCGGATTCGAGTTCTGGAGATTGAATGGGCATGACATATACGCGCGCCTGGTTTCTGTGAAGCCGGAGACGGCGAAAAGCCGGCTCTTCGGCGATTTTCGCCGCTTCGCCATGCTGGAATTAAACCAGGGAGCCCGTTCACTCTATTCCCCTTCGGGTGAGACGAACCGGCTGGAGGGATTCGGGGTTGCCGATTATGCAGGACAGAGAAGTGGAAAACGGCTGCACAACGTTAGAATCGAATTTCGTTCTCCGAAGCCGGTAGAGCCCGTACCTCAGATTCACATGCAATCTCCGGAGCAATTCGTGCTTCGCTTTCCTTCCGAAACAGTGTCGGTATATGGCTTTGGCCTTCCGCTCGGCGCTGACGCCATCCGTTTCGAACGCCAGGACGGTTGGGACGAAAACGGCAAGCCAAAATGGACGACAAAACATGTGCGCTTGAATGAAGATGTGGCACTTGAATACGACGGTTTCACGACTTACTATTTGCATATGAAGAAAGACTGGACAGACATCCTGCAGACCAAAAACGGTGGACCGGAATATGGTGCGCCAGGATATGACCGCGTACGGATTACGCTGTTGAAAGGAAAAGCGAAAGATGCGGGAAGCACTGCCACCAATCAAACCGATATTGTGCGTGAGTTTCGGCTTCCTACCGATACGCGCCCACCCCGCATCGTGAAAACGGAAGCTACGTATACGGCTGTGTCTGACCGTGAAACCCTGACCGTCACATTCGACGAACCCGTACAGATCCCGGGGGCTACCCGGCATCTTACACCTTCGAACGGTGAGTCGGCTGTACCGTCCCCTGCCTTCGAATTCGTGTCGCGAAAAACTGGAAAACACATCCCTGCTTTCGTTACCGGATTTCTTACAGCCAGAGACGATACAACTTACACACTGACACTTCCTAATGAAGTCGCTTTAGCACCTGGCCGATGGGAGCTGGCGGTTCGAAATCTCTCGGACGATGCAGGCAATCAAGCCGACATTCTCAGACGCACCATTGACATTCGCCCGTCCCTGCTTTTACCACACAAGCATACTGAGCCTCCTGCGTTAGCCTGGGGAATCGCCATCGATAACGTGAATGCCGACAAAACACCGGAAGCGGATGAGGATGTGGTCGTCCTGCAGTTCAATACGATTCTCTCCGCCGATGCTCGGGCGCGCGTACATTATTGGATTGCCGGTCAGCCGCTTCCACCCACCGCAAAAGTGCTGGCACGTTCCGTCCGCTTTGATAGCGATAACGACGGTGTTCTGACAGATCAAGATAAGACCGGGACGCGCATGACACTTCTCTTACCCAGGGAAACCTTCGGTATACTGGACGATGCAATAGTGGCCAAACCGGTAGAAGGTATTCATTTCAACGTTCAAGTTGAAAGTGAAGAAGGGGAAGACATCAACAAGTGGGGTTCCTCGCCTTACGCTCTTTCCGGTACGACTGATGCAATACTTAAAGAAGCGTTGTCCCGCTATCGAAAAGCGGAAGCGGCTCCATCGGATTACCTATGGCTGAATGAAACCATACGTCATGCCGAAGCAGAACTCTCCGCATCCCGTGCAGGAGACACAGAAGGGGAATTTCCGGCAGAAGCCATTGAAGCGCTGCGTCAAGCCGTCGAACGTGCAAAGCAGACAGCCACCAGCAAACAGGCGGGACGGGGAGAGACAGATGGAGCCATCCACTCCCTTCAAACCGCGCAAGCTGAATTCTATACCCGCCAGCATGGGCTTCCGGCCGACAAATGGAACCTGATCATGGAACTTCGCATCGCCAGGTCCGCATGGCAAGAGATTAAGGAAAATCCTTATCAATATCCGCCGGGACTATCCGATACATTCGCTGCAGCCATTGCACAGGCAGAGGCCGTGCTCGCCAAAGAGAACGCCAGCGAACAGGAAGTGCAGAACGCCTATCGCAGACTGGTTTATGCAATCATTGAAAAAGCGCAGTATGAGGTGCCGCCACCAGAATGATAGAAAAATCTACATGATTCCAGTAAAAATATTCCCCTTATTCTTATCCGGTAATCATTGTATCCACAAAAGCGCCCAACGAATATTCGAACAGATAAAAAGCAGGAAGTTTCATAAAAATATGGTAAGATAATAACCAAAAAGAAGGATGAATCATCAAGATTCTCTTCCTTTTTTATCGTATGATGCACGATCCAGGGAAGGGGTGGACAGATTGAGCAAATACAGAGTATACCTGATTTTATTTTGCACAATGATCGTATGGGGATTTAACGTCACGGCTGTAAAGGTTCTGGTGACCAACTTCATGCCGGTGACCATGACGGCTTTTCGCATCTTTGCCGCAGGCGTAAGCGTATTTATCATCCTTTTTTGTTTTAAGAAGGTACGCATGCTGACAAAGACGGAATTTCGTTATATCTTTTTTGGCGGGCTGTTGAATGTAGTGGCCCACCATTATTTTCTATCTGTTGGACTTACGAAAACATCCGCCTCCAACGGCGGACTGATTTTAGGAATGGGGCCGCTTCTGACCGCAATCTTAGCGGCGCTTTTTTTAGGGAACCGATTTTCGGTTATGCGTGTCATCGGGATTCTTTTAGGGATTACCGGCGTATCGTTTATTGTGCTGAAAGGCAACAGCGGCATAAACGGTATTTCAATGGGGGATGTGAATGTGTTTGTCTCCGTTTTTGCTCAAGCAATCAGCTTTATTTTGATTAGAAAGGCGTCCAGTACCCTGGATCCAAGACTGATGACCGGATATATGCTAGTGATAGGATCGGTCTTCTTGTTCATTCTTGGCTTATTCCTTGAGCCCGGCGGTATAAAGAGTATGGCACACGGATCTATTGGAATGTGGGTTATCTTCTTTGCATCCGCCATCATTGCCACGGCTATCGGCCATATGATCTACAATCAGGCCATCGGAAATGTTGGCGCGGCGGAGTCTGCCATTTTCTTGAATTTAAGTCCTTTTTTCTCTTTGGTAGGAGCAGCTATTTTCCTGGGCGAAAGAATCGTCATGGAACAAATTCTTGGCTTTATCTTTATTTTATTCGGTGTACTCCTTGGCTCAGGGGCCTTCGAAGAGATGCGCTCCAATATAAAGCAGAAACGGGCGATAAATCTAACAAAACCATCATGGCCAATTGGCCACAAGCCCTGCCGTGAAAATGAAAGGAAGCACGGCTGACTTTTGCGGTCCGAAGAAAAAGGAGAAAAGAACGAGGGAATGATTTCAATTTTACTATCAGAAACCCTTAGGTCAGCGGTTGACCTAAGGATTTTTTGTCTTCCTCTCTATTATCATCTGTTCATAAAGGAAAGATGAATAAACAGTAGATATAGGAAAATCCTATCAAATAATTAGGAATTATATATTTCTCTTATCGTCAAAAAAGTGATAAAAAGAAGGAAGAGAGAGTTATTACGTGAACCATAAGGAGTGAGCAGGTGTGAATAAAAACTCTATAAATACATGGAACGCCGATTTGTACGACGACAAGATTTCATTCGTATCCGAGTATGGAAAAGAGGTTGTCCGCTTGTTAAATCCGCAAGAAGGGGAGCACATTCTCGACATCGGATGCGGAACAGGTGATCTGACCAGAGAAATTGCCGATGCAGGTGCACTCCCGCTCGGTATCGATTTATCCTCGTCCATGATTGAAAAAGCCAGACAGAAATACCCCGATCTGTCCTTCATTGTTGCAGATGCAAGCACCTTTCATACAGATCAAGTATTTGATGCCGCCTTTTCGAACGCGGCACTGCATTGGATGAAGCAGCCGGAAGACGTGATTGCTTCCGTATGGCATTTGCTAAAACCCGGCGGCCGTTTTGTAGCTGAATTCGGCGGCAAAGGAAATGTACAAATCATAATCGACAGTATTACAGAGGTTCTTTCGGAATACGGCATATCAGCCGCAGAGCGAAATCCCTGGTATTTCCCGAGCATAGGAGAATACAGCATGCTTCTTGAGCAACAGGGCTTTCATGTACGGTATGCGGTTCATTTTGCTCGCCCCACCCCTCTTCACGATGGTGAGCGCGGACTGACGCATTGGCTGGAGAGCTTCAGTGACGACTTTTTTCATGATTTTAACCCGGCCCAAAAGGAAACGATCTTTCAAAAAATCATTCAAAAAGCGAAACCTCACTTGTACCGTAATGGAAAGTGGACGGCAGATTATAAACGCCTTCGTATAGCAGCGATCAAAGAATAGCCTTATGGCCTGCTGTAGAAACTCTTGGGTCGCTCTCACCTTTCCGATGCGCGGGAAGACGTATAATCGTGCAATCGAAATTCTCGCCGGGATATTCCTATCGAAGAAGCCTTGCGCCGGGTATAAAACTTACAAATGCTTTTCTTACTAACCCGGAAAACCCCTCACAGCTCGACGTGAGGGGTTTTGCATACAGGTTCAGGAAGAAAAGGTTCCGTAATGAACAAACTCTCCGACCGGCTTTCTATATCCACGGGGTCTGGGATTGTTCGTTTTCTCTTTTCCGATGGTAATCATCATCACAGGAATAAATCGTTCCGGGATTTGCAGCAACTCCCTTACTCCCTGCGGGTCAAACCCGATCATCGGGCATGTGTCCCAGCCTCTGTCTTTTGCAATGAGCATAAACTGCATCGCAGACAGCGCAGCGTTACGGATCGCCTCTTCTTTTTGGAATTCTCTATCCTCGTATGAAGCGTAAATCGATGCAATGATTTGTTTGTATTGCTGTTCATCCATCATGCCAAGCTGTAGCATACCTTCATAGATTCGCTCGGCGTCCGTATAGGCTTGCGTATCTCCTAAGACAATAATCGCGGCCGAGGCCGTTCCTACTTTATGCTGGCGATACGCCACTTCCTTCACTTTCAGCTTCAATTCTTCGTCGTCGACTACGACATAATGGGTATGCTGCAGGTTGAAAGCAGAAGGAGCGAACTTCACCAGATTAAACATCTCTTTTAACTCTTCTCTCGAAATTTTTACGGTTTCATCAAAATTGTTTGCCGACCTTCTCGCTTTGACTACTTCTTCCACCGTATTTCTTCCAATGGTCTGTTGTTCCATTTTCTTCTCCTCCGTTTCTACTTTTTTCTGTGAAAATCATGAAGAAAGAAGAAGAGGGAGGAAAAAAGATCTAAGGAAGAAAAAGGCCTTCGCCTTTTTCTACATTAAAATCCTCTCCTCATTCTTTCCTCTCTTTTCCTTCATACCACAAAAGTCAGCCGTCCTTCCCATCATTTTCATGTCGGGGTTGCGGCTGAAATACCATGGTCATTTGCTAGCAGCCTTAAGAGTTATTCCGCGAAGTCGATTTTTTAATTGAAAAACGTAACTTTATTACTTTTAATTAGATAATAAAAAAATGATAGGATTTTGTCAAGAAAATCTATCCAATTTTTCAAAATGAATTTAAGAACCAGCAATGAAAACTTATCCACTATAAAAATGTACAATTCCTTCGTTGCTTTTTTTACAATAGACACAGAAGATTATAGTTGAAGAGTAAAGCCATAACATCAAAGCCGGGAGGAAATCATGGGAAAAACGAACGCGGGAAAAAAAGCAAAAAAACAGCAGAAAAAAATGGAGATGGAAAAGACGAAAAAGACGCGGCGGTTGATGGGATGGACGCTGGCCCTTGTGCTGATCGCCTGCGCAGCCCTTATTGCTTTTGGCGTTGCTTCCGGACCGCAAACAGAAAAAACAGTGGAGGCAAAAGAATTTCAGTACGGAAAACAACCGGCCCTCGGATCGGAGAGCGCACCTGTAAAGATTGTCGAATTCGCCGACTTCAAGTGTCCGGCATGCAAACATTTCGACCAAACCATCCTGCCACAGCTAAAGAAAGATTTCATAGACAAAGGAGAAGTTCAACTGTATTTCATTAACTACCCTATTATTAGTCCTGAAGCAGATTCAAAAACCGCCGCAATGGTTGGTGAAGCGATTTATCGTCAAAAACCGGAGGAATTCTGGAAGTTTTACGAAGCGGTATATGCGAGACAGGGAGATGAACGCACCAACTGGGCTACGCCCGATTTTCTCGTACAAATCGCCAGAGAGGCCAATCTTACGTTGGATTATACTAAGTTAAAAAAGGATATCGAAAACAATACGTTTGCTCAGGAGGTCCAGGCGGATGAGGCGATCGTCAAAAAATTGGGCGTAGACGGTACCCCTGCAATCTATATCAACGGAAAAGCGATATCAGCTGAGGATACATTTGATTACAGAGCACTGAAAGAGATAATCCTAAAGGCCAAAGGTGAGACCGGGAAATGATGCGCGATAGAGCCAGCCTTTTCTTTCACACGTACAGCCTTTATCTGGCATGGGTTGTCTCGCTCGTCGCGCTCTGTGGAAGCCTGTATTTCAGCGAAATTATGCGGTTCGAGCCCTGCAAGCTGTGCTGGTTTCAGCGCATCTGCATGTATCCGCTCGTCATTTTGCTGGGAATGGCCGCTTACAAGGACGATCATGCAATCATTCCGTACGCCAGGACGTTAAGTATCATTGGAATGGGCATTTCCCTGTTTCATTATTTGGAGCAGAAAGTGCCGGGCATGCAGAACGTGCTTCCCTGTACGACAGGCGTTCCATGCAGCGGCCAGTACATTAACTATCTGGGGTTCATCACCATCCCGTTCCTGGCACTGATCGCTTTTTCTCTCATTACCATACTGCTGACGGTTGGAAAGAAACGCAAAGAAGAAACTGATAGGTGAAAATAAAAAGAAATGGAAAAGAGGATAGGGCGAGCATACTACTGCATCCTTATCCTCTTATTTGTTAAGAGATCGTCACGCCCAAAGAATACGTTCAAACTCCCATCCCGCACGTACCGCGGCATTCATACCCGGGGCATCTCCGCCGCTTGTCAACACTGCGATTTTTCGCATGGTGCTTCCCCTCTCTATTCACTGTATCATCTATCCACTTGACCGGCTTTATATGCTTATGGATGCAGAGAAAGCACAATCATACGGGTTCATTGACAAGGTTACTATAACTCAATGAAAATCCGTCCAACACCCATTGATGCGCATCCGGATGATAAAGCAGTTCCAAATGATTAAGAGGCAGAACATCTTTTCGTTTGACTTGATTGGGGGAAGGAGCGATTCCATCGGTAAAAAGGACACTATCTACAAATACAAGCCCGTCGCTTTCCGCATCTTGCTCCCCACGTATGCCATTAAAATAAGGTTGATTACCCGCCAGTATATGGACTTCGATCTGGCTATCAATCGGTGAAGACAGTAGCTTCTCCATCAGATGATCTCCTTCCCGAATCGCAGCATCGATGCCCCTGGAATGAAGAAAAATATTTTGTCCGCCATAGTATAAGGTTTTGGATTGCATCTGAACGGGGTATTTATCGTCCCAGCGATACAGGAGCTGACAGGAACCCGGAAACGCACCACCATCACGATAAATACTTCGCTTCGTCGTATCTATATAACGTCCATAATACAGGATGGAATCACAAGCAATCGGCGCACTGATCCCCATCTGGATGACAGACCAATTAGGGAAGATATGGCGAAAGGGAAAATCTAATCCCCGGTTCGGTGTTCCCAACATCATATACCGTTCCACTTCCCCTTGATATTGTGCATCCCATGGACTGCAGAGCCCTGCCAAATAGATCCATGCGGGCACTCCTCCTTTACTGTGGGCAATCAAATCGATTTTATCTGTCTGCACCACTTCCTTGATTCGTCGAATAATGTTCGATAATTGAATTGCTTGCTGCCAGTTATCGCCATGGGAATGGGCAAAGCTAACCGCAAATACATCTCTTCCTGATGATAATAATGAATAGAGAAGCCCTTTTTCCTGATGCAAAGATTCACACCAGGACAGGTTTGCATGATGTGCGGCACCATGGACAAGCAAAACCGGATTTTGATGTAATTTCTTTGATGCAGGCAAGTAATGAAGAAGTACATCATAGGAAGCCGGTTGCGAGGATCCAAAATACCGAACGATCTCCTCATCCTTACACTCAATTTCCAGAATAAATTTCTCTTGTGTTAACCGGTCCTGATGCCCTCTAATTCGTTCTGTCCATCCCCAGTATTTACTGTCATGGTATCTTTCCATCACCTGATAAGGAAGGTTCGTTTGGGTTGACGTCATTAAAGAAGGGAGTAGTATAGGTTCATTTTCGGTCATATCAGGAGTAAGGATATCAGACTCAAGCTGTTCAAATTCCATGTCCTTTTGTTCCTCCTGTCCTACGGGCAGCCATTTTTTTATTCTTTCTTTTATCTTTTGCCAAAAGGACACTCATTCCACCCCATTGTTTGGAGTTGAAAATACTACTCTGAGGAGTGTCTGCATATCAAGTAGTATTAACAGACTCCATGAATTTTTAGACTGCTTTCAAGTAAAAAATGGTAAACTTATATTTTCATGATATCAAATTCCAATCTTATAGAGTTACAAAAAGAAAAAAGCTATAAATAGAACAGGCTGCAGAGCAACCCACAGCCTGTTTGCCATTCTTTACACGATGCTACGCTTTTTATGTATGTCAATTGTTTTTTATATTCTTAATTTGAAGGAGTAAAAAGGGGCTAGCCCTGAAAGGTCATGTTTCATCTCAAATTCCCAGGCCTGCAAAAAATGTTCGATTGAAGTAAACATAATTTTCTGCCTCCTTCGTAAACCTTTGTTTTTTCGTTTAATCTAAGCTGAATTCATTTCTATTTTAGCAAACGTATGTTCTGTATGTAAATTGATTTTTCATTCTCTACGCCTGATAATCTCAATTTTGTTTACAAAAGAACGAGTGGTATATATGAGACAGGCAAGCATCGTCACACCGGAATGCCTGCCTGCTGATATTAGTATCCTTGCTTAATCACACCGCATGCAAGGCGTCTGCCTGCATCTCCGGCCGGCTGATACGGGGGAAGTCCTTCCACATAGACGGACACCCATGTGCCTCCCTGGACCGGGCTAAACTGCACCGTTCCCTTAATGCCGGGAGCCAGCGGTCCCCCGCGAATTCTTGCTGTCGCCACTGTTGGAACCGGCGTTGCGGCCGTCCTTTGGCTAATTTGATGTTTATGTACGGCAACTTTATCGTCCTTCCCCTGATAGAAATCAATTTCCATAGTGGCTCTATCCTGGATTCATTAGAAAAAATGATATAGTATTGTTAAATAATTTGGTAAATTGAGTAGAGGATTTATTTTTCCATAAGCGAGGGTGAAAGATATGTATATAGCCAAGATGTCCTGGGAAGAGATTGAACGTATTCAATTCGATAAAAGTGTGCTGTTTCTTCCGATTGCTCCGATAGAAGAGCACGGTCCTCATTTGCCCGCAGGAGTGGATTGTATAATAGCCGAGGAAGCCTGCAGACGCTCTTCTATGAAACTGCAGAAAACCTCTTCCCTAAAGCCATACATATTTCCTCTTATTCCATTAGGTGTTGCCGTTGAATCCGCTGACTTCCCCGGAACCATTTCGTTACCTGAAACGTTGTTTGCCGCACTGATTCATCAAACGTTGCTCAATGTCACACGATGGGGATTTACGAAATGTGTAATTGTATCTCCACACGCATCTCCGGCTCATCTTGCTTGTATTCATGCGGGTATACAGCTCGCCCAAAAAGAATGCGCCATACAAATCGTTGAGCCGCTGGCACAGTGGGTGTTCGGATTCTCTATCTCAAACACAAGCAAAAGGAAAGAAGCACCTTCTTCTATTCCGGACATTCATGCCGGGGAATATGAAACTTCCATGATGCTGCATTTGCACCCTGAGTTGGTGAAAAGCGAAAAGCTGCCTTATCTTCCGGAAAGGGCAATCGAAAATATGCGGGAGCCCGGTACATGGAAAGAGAAAGGGGCCATTGAAGGCTATTTGGGAACGCCTTCTAAAGCCAGCGAAGAAAAAGGAAAACAATACATACAGTCTCTGGAGAAGTGGGCCGATGCTGCTCTAGCTTTAGAAAAGCATACGAACAATGAACTTCCGCCATTTATTAGCGCAAAGGTAGCCGCTATATTGGAAAGGATGTAGCCGTTTTTCGTCTTCGTTACGGTTTCTTTTTGAATAGCCCGCGTGATTAACATTTATTGTAAAGTTATAGATAAAAAAGAGTCGTCCCAGCAATAAAAAGTCACAAACCAAAAGGGGGGAAAGAAATGAAACAAAGAAAAAAGACAACCTGGCCAGGAATAGGATTAGTTCTTATTCTTTTTCTTGCGGCATGCGGGGCACAAAATGCAAAGATGGAAAGCGCCGTATCAGACGCGAATCCGATTAGGCAGGCGGATAACGCGCAGAGCGCTTCCTCGAATGAAGCAAAGCCTTTCCCCTCATCCGAAAAGACAAAAGCTGTCTCTGCCACCATGATGGTGTATAACGCCGAACTGTCTTTAAACGTAAAGGACTTTGCCACAGCACAAAAAGGGCTTACTGCCTTAGTAGAAAAAATGGATGGGTATATCGTAGAAGCACAGTCATACACTCTGGGAGAGGGCAGCAGCCTTCTGCGCGGTGATTTTCGCGCCCGTATCCCTTCCGCCCATTTCAATACCTTCTTAGAACAGGCAGAAAAACTGGGGGTTAACGTAACAAACCGTACGATACAGGGCCGGGATGTGACAGAAGAATATGTAGATTTGGAAGCAAGGCTGGCTTCTAAACAAGTAATGGAGAACCAATTACTTGGTTTTATGAAGAAAGCGCAAAAAACGGAAGATCTCCTGCAAATTGCCCGAGATTTAAACAATGTACAAACGGAAATCGAGCAACTCAAAGGAAAGATAAAGTATTTGAAAAACCAGAGCGACTTTGCGACCGTTACCATTCATATGGAAGAGAGCAAAGCTGTTCTTCCTTCCCTCTCCGACAATCCGGTGAGCACATGGGACAAAACAAAGCAGCAGTTCATGATGAGTATTAAGTTTGTGCTGGAAGGCGCTGCTACGCTCTTCGTCTTTATCGTCGGCACCTCTCCTCTTCTGCTGGTGATAGGCGCCATAGTAGCAGGGATTATTTATTTTAAAAGACGGAAAAAGAAGAACACTGAATCTTTGTAGAATTAGAACAAGCAACCGGTCTATTCTGTATTGGTTGCTTGTTTTTATTGTATTTCAAACCACAAATCTTTTTGTTCTACTTGCCTCGCTTAAGATAGATGGACGCTCCATCCTATGCTTTAATATACGTTGCAGAACCAATCCGGGCAATAATGAACCGATTCCCGGATGCCCTGTGATTTCTGATTGACACTGCCCCTTCTTGATCATCGTATTGAGCCAGATACGCAAAGTCGGGACGAGCCGCTCCTTCCTGAAGATACGCCGATACCGTTGCTCCGGGTTTACGCTTCTTGTTCAATGCAGCAATAATCTGTTCTCCTGTTTTGATGCCGATTCCGTGTGCAAAGTATCGGTTGTCTTCCAGCAATACGACGTTTTCTCCCTGCCATTCAGGCGTTTCGGGATTGTGATCGGGGTTTTTGAAATATAAGACGTCTCCTGGAAGATATTCTTCTGTTTTATACCACTTTAATCCCAAATCCTCATCATACACGCCGTCATAAAGAAGAATGGAAGAAAACAACCGATTGAACTTCTGCCTGCCAATGGAGTCGATGATGGCTTTATAATAGACAATCACGATCGCGGTTGCGCACTCAAAACCGTAGCTTCTTCCGTTTTTAAAAATATCCTCCATCGCCTCGGCCGGCTCGGCGTTTTCCCTCAGACGAAACCCTCCTTTCTCTGTAAGTATCCAGTAGCGCGGATTGCATCTGGATTCTTCAAATGTGGCAAAGTCTGCCCCGCTTTCATTCAATTTTTTGGCGGCCTCCACAATATGACTGCGCAGTTTCATTTCAAACCGTACTACGGATAAAGATGGATACCGATATGGAATCGGACTTGCCGCCATATGCTCGAGAATCCTCCGCTTAAGCCCGCTAAATGATGCTTCCAGTTCAACCATGCTGCTATCAAGCAGCGCATCTGCAATTTGAATCACAATTCGCTCTCCTTTTTTTCTATTTGACCCAGACACATCCTTTTCCGTTACAAACAATGTATTCATAACCGGATATAGGTGCGACTTCTTTCATTCTCAGTTAAAAAATGCGCATCAAAAAAGCCGCCGAAACCTTCTCGACAGCTTCAGAACGTATTTTATTTCTGCTTATGAATGGAAGAAGTTTTCCGGTCCGTTTTCCGGTCGTTTGGCAGGAATCAAAGCTTCCCATTCACAACGGATCTAAACCCACCATCCTCTCGGACAGCGGGCTTTATGCATGTACTACTCCAAAACGCCGTATTTATCTTTGAGGTGCTGCGGCGACATCTTCACAATCTGCTGTAAAACCAATGTTAAGATTGTAAGGTCATCTAAAATACCAAAGAAGGATAAGAAATCGGGAATCACATCAAAAGGAAAAACAATGTAGCCGACAAGCAGCAGGCAGGATAACAGTTTCCTGCGGGTTGAGACTTCTCTTGATCTGAAAAACGCAAAGAGGAAAGGCAAAAAGCGCTTGATATTAAAGATAAAACGAATTCTTCTTAAGAACTTCCTCACAAAAATCCCTCCTGAAAATAAAAATGACCTTTACCCACACAGGTAAAGGTCATGCGCATATATCAGCCTTTACCCGCAGGCAAAGGTCTCGCTAACAACGCCACGTTGCCAACAAAGCCGGGGACACTCATCCCGGAATGACGACTTTGCTGTACTAGCTACTCCCCTTTGAGAGATATCGTTGATTAGTATAATCATAAATGATTTGTCCCCTCTTCGTCAAGCAGCCAAGCCTGAAAAGCGCTTCGTCTATTAAGATTCACCGCGAAGTAAAAGTATTCTTTCGCTGTTTAAAGCCCGTTAAGAACGAGAGCATCGTGTGTACTGCGGTTTTGACGGTTGCTTCCCCTCTGTCTTTATACGGATCTAAGCAAACGATGTCCATAGCCTTGACTTTCGGATGCGCTCCCGCCGCATATACAGCATCGAACAGCTCATCGCTTCGCATGCCCCCCGGTGTGGAAGCGGGAACCCCGGGGCCGTAGCTGATATCGAGCACATCCATATCCACCGTTAAATAGATGGTGTCAACCTTGGTACTCAGTTGTTCCAAAGCTTCCCGTACCGTCGCTTCCACCCCTCTTTTGCGCGCCTGCTTTAAGGTAGTATAATTCAACTTTACCTTATCGGCGTATGCCTTCAGCGAACGAGCGTTAAAAAATCCGTGCGGCCCAATATTATGGACATCTTCCCCTCTAATCACACCGCTTTCAATCAAGTTGCGGATCGGCGTTCCGTTGCTTGGCCCGTTATCCGCCAAATCCCGCAAATCAAAATGGGTATCCAACTGCAGGATGCCGATCCGCTCATCACGGTGTACATCCTTCCAGCCTTTTACCAGCATGGCAGTAATCGAATGATCACCTCCCATCACGATAGGCAGCACCTGTGGATGATGGGTCTGCATGCTGGCCATTGCCTGCCGGATATGGGAATGGCAGGCTTCAATATCCGTTACATGCTGACGCACATCCCCAAGATCGACCACACGCAATTCAGACAGATCTTCATCATAATCCAGATTATACGTCGTAAAATATTTCCACGTCCGCCGCAGAGCATCCGGATTCTCGCTGGCCGCGGAAGCGGAGATGGAGGAACGGGACAGGGGCACTCCGAGAATCACCGCATCATAATGATCCCAGTCCGTCTCTCCCGCCTCATCCGGACGAAGGGTCTCGATCCATTCATGGACCTTTGGCTCTTCGCTCCCTGTGCTCCGGTCCCAGGAAAATGCCGGCGGTTTTAGCTGAGGATACGGGTAGCCGTGCTGCAAACCAATCTCCCTCCATCGACGACGACTACGCCGTCTTTAATCACCGTGTGTGCATGATTTACACCGTAGCGGTATTGAAGCTGCATATAATTCGGCACATCAAAAATAACGATATCGGCCTTTTTCCCTTTTTCCAGGCTGCCAATTTCTTTGCCGCGTTTGATTGCATGCGCCGCGTTAATGGTGGCCGCCGTCAGCACTTCCGCCGGCGTCATGCCCATTTTCAGACAGCCAAGATTCATAATAAGCGGCATAGAAACAGTCGGTGACGAGCCTGGGTTGCAGTCCGTAGATAGTGCCACGGGAACGCCCGCATCAATCATCTTGCGGCCGTTTGCGGATTCCGCCATCAGGAAGAAGGCTGTACCCGGAAGAAGAACCGCAATCACACCCGCTTCTGCCATCATTTCAATCCCTTTATCCGAAGCCCGCAGCAGATGATCAGCCGACACAGCTCCGATGGCGGCTGCCAATTCCGCTCCTTCATACGGTTCAATTTCATCCGCATGGATTTTGGGCAACAGGCCGTGCTTCAGTCCGGCTTCTAAGATTCGCTTGGCCTGTTCCGGCGTAAACACGCCCCGTTCGCAGAATACATCGTTAAATTCAGCCAGGTTCCGGCGGGCGACTTCTGGAATCATCTCCTGAATGATCATACCAACAAAGGCATCCGGATTGCTCTTATATTCGGAAGGCACAGCATGCGCTCCCATGAACGTTCGGACAATATCGACTGGATGCTGTTCATGCAGCTGTCCCGCAACTTCGAGCTGCTTGATTTCGTTCTCAATCGTAAGGCCGTATCCGCTTTTCGCTTCTGCTGTCGTGACGCCGTGAAGCAGGAATTGGTCGAGGCGCTTCCGACTTTCCTCGAAGAGAGCTTCGTGACTCGCCTCCCTTGTTGCAGACGTGGTGGCGTGAATGCCTCCGCCGCTGTTCATAATCTCCATATAGGTCGCACCCTGCAGGCGCATGTTGAATTCATTTTCACGGCTGCCCGCATACACCAGGTGTGTATGCGGGTCGACAAGCCCCGGTGTAACCAGTTTGCCTGCCGCGTCAATAATTTCCGCATCCGCAAGCCGTTCCTTATACCTTTCGGCGGCCTCTTCATCTTTTCCCACGTATTGGATGAGACCGTCTTCAAGCCAAACGCTGCCATTTTCAATAATGTGCAGTTGATTCATCTTTTCCCCGGTAAGAGGGGCGTTCGAGCTGCCGGCAAGCGTTACCAACTGACTGGCATTCCGAATAAATGTCGGTTTCTTGCTCATAATCAGCCTCCTACTTCAGCATCGGTATGTGGATGCCTTTTTCTTTTGCCGTCCGAATTGCAAGGTCATAGCCGGCATCCGCGTGGCGGACAACCCCCATGCCCGGATCCGTAGTAAGCACGCGCTCAAGTCGTTTTTCCGCTTCTTTTGTTCCGTCTGCCACGATGACCATTCCTGCGTGCAGGGAATAGCCCATACCAACGCCGCCGCCATGGTGAACGGACACCCAGCTTGCTCCGCCTATGCTGTTAATAAGCGCATTGAGAATCGGCCAGTCGGATACCGCGTCGCTTCCGTCTCTCATCGCTTCCGTTTCCCGGTTTGGCGAAGCGACCGAACCGGAGTCGAGATGATCACGCCCGATGACAATCGGTGCTTTCAGCTCACCACGTGCCACCATATCGTTGATAATCCTGCCAAACTTCGCACGTTCCCCATACCCCAGCCAGCAAATACGCGCCGGAAGTCCCTGAAATTGAATGCGTTCCTGCGCCATTTTAATCCAGTTGCAGAGGTGTGTATTGTAGTTGAACTCGCGTAAAATCACTTCGTCTGTTTTATAGATATCCTCCGAATCGCCCGAGAGCGCTACCCAGCGGAACGGTCCTTTTCCTTCACAGAACTGTGGACGAATGTACGCTGGTACAAAACCCGGGAAATCGAAGGCGTTCTCTACTCCCTCGTCTTTCGCGACCTGGCGAATGTTATTGCCATAGTCAAACGTAACGGCGCCCTGCTCCTGCATCTTCAGCATGGCGCGTACATGTTCGGCGATGCTTTCTTTGGATTGCGCTTCGTACATTTTCGGATTCTCGTTTCGAAGTGCCGCCGCTTCTTCCAGACCCATGCCCGTTGGAATGTAGCCGTTAAGCGGGTCATGCGCAGACGTCTGGTCCGTTAATATATCCGGAATAAACCCTCTCGCAAGCATTCGTTTTAGCACATCGGACGCATGGCCTAAAAGTCCGATCGAGATGCCTTTCTTCTCCCGCTTCGCTTCAAGTGCCATCGCAATGGCTTCATCCAGGTTGTCTGTCATTACATCCAAATATCTCGTATTAATTCGGCGCTGAATGCGCGTCGGATCCACTTCGATATTAATGCTAACGCCGCCATTTAAGGAAACGGCAAGCGGCTGCGCGCCTCCCATGCCGCCAAGGCCCGCCGTTACGGTGATGGTGCCGGCCAATGTACCGTTGAAATGCTGGCGTGCACATTCGGCAAACGTCTCGTACGTTCCCTGAACAATGCCCTGACTGCCGATATAAATCCAGCTGCCCGCCGTCATCTGCCCGTACATCATTAACCCCTTCTTATCAAGCTCATGGAAATGAGCCCAATTCGCCCAGGCAGGTACCAGGTTAGAATTGGCGATCAATACGCGCGGCGCGTCCGTATGGGATTTAAATACGGCGACCGGCTTTCCGGATTGAATGAGCAGCGTTTCATCATTTTCCAAGCCCTTCAGCGTTTCCACGATGGCGTCGAAACACTCCCAGTTCCGGGCGGCTTTTCCGATACCTCCGTATACCACCAGGTTCTGCGGATGTTCCGCCACGTCCTCATGCAGGTTATTCAACAGCATCCTCAGCGCCGCTTCCTGAATCCATCCCTTTGTATGAAGTGTCGAACCTGTATAATGCTCAATCTTTCTTTCTGTTTGATTGTTCATCATCTTTTCACCCGCTCGCTTTTAACGTTTACTTTCATCTACTTAAAGTGTAGAGAAGCGCAGACGGTAAAAATAGAGGCGAACTTTTCGAGTTTTTTCAATTATTTTCGAAAAAAGAAAGCGCTTTATCAGCGCTTTATGTCCAAAACTGTTATTATTTTAGATTTCTACATTTTTTTACGATTTCTAAACATGCGGGGGGTAAGTCCCGTTTTTTCTTTGAAAATCTTGCTGAAATAGTTGGCGTTGATAAATCCCGCTCTTTCAGCAACCTCCTGAACCGACAGCTTCCTATCCAGCAACAGCCGCTGCGCCTCTTTGATCCGGATGGTCGTTACAAGCTGACGAAAAGAATGCCCTTGCCTTTTCGTGAAAAGCGAGCTGAAATACGCCGGACTCCGGGCGACATAGTCGGCGACATCTTCAAGACGAAGATTCGGATTTGTGTAATTTTCTTCTATGTAGCGAAGCGCTTGTTCGATGATATCGATTCGCGCATCTTCCCGGTATTCCTTTGCCATGTCCAGCATTTCGTATAAAAACAGCAGAAACTCCTGTACGATCCGATACAAAATCGGATTATATAGAATTGTTTCAAATACCCGGTGATAGCGCTCTTCAAGTCTGCCCTGATCCAAACAATATGATTTCATAAAGCGGCGAACCTGGGCAAGAATGCTCGTCAAACGCGTCCGCAGCAGCCCCGGTTCGGGGTATGGCTCTTCTTTATTCAGAAACTCTTTATACATCCATAGCTTAAGCCGCTCCCTATCCCCATCGCCCAGCATGCCAATCCATTCCCTTTGTTCCGCAGGCGTCAAGAACGGGTCGATAATCTGCCAGTCCACTTTATCCTCAATGATAGAAACCTGCCGGTATCCTTTAAAAAAACGAATCTCAAGCGCTTGTCTGGCATACTGGTACTTCTGCTGAAGCGCAAGAGACTTGTCTTTCGTATCATACAGGACAAGGGAGAGAGGCTCCGCAAATTTCTCTTCCCATTCCTGAAGAAGCCGATTGCCTATTTTTTTCATCGTGAAAAGCGAGTGCCGCGGCTCACGGGTAAAAATAGAGACAATCATGTCGCTTAGCGGCAGCAAAACCGGCGCATGGTGAAACGGATAGTCCTGTAAAAAGCTAAGCAGCCTGGGTTGCTGCTCCGTCTTCTCAAGCTGCAGCAGAAGCAGCCAGCAATCATCGGCTGCCTGCTTCTGGGGAAGAAACAGGGAATGGTAGGAAAGAGCAGGCGGGATCGCTCCCTCTTCAATCTCTGTATCCTGTTGGGCGCTGGAAGCGGCCTTGCAGCATCGTGCCAATACACGTCGGATACTGTCCGGTGAATGAGGCTTAATCCACAAGTCGTGAGCGTGAAGCTCAATCCCCTGCATCGCTCTCTCAAATGTGGCTTCTGCCGTCATGACAATGATGGTTTGTTTATATTGTTTGATTCGCTCCTTGAAGCTGTCCCACACTTCCCTCGGAATCATGTCGAGCTCAATGCAAATGACATCCGGCATCTCTGACTCTATGATCTGAAATACTTCAGGAATGGTGCCGGCCATCACTACACGATCAAACGGAATGGCGTATGAATTCACGAGCCAGCCAATCCCGGTCCGTTCATTATGGTCCCTGTCGGCAATCAATAACTTTACCATGTCCCTATTCCTCCACTGAAAAGTTGAACATTGTCCGGACGTTTTATACATTATTATACAATAAACCCGCCGGACTACCCGTAAATGAGAAAAACTCGCGGGCGTTGCCGCTCGTCCTTTTTCCTCAAAGAAGCCAAACAGCCGCTTTTTGTCGCTACGGTCGGACCGGCAAAACATCCGGGTTGTTCAGGGATGGAGACAGTTGCCGGTCTTTCTCGCCCTCCGCGTCACACGCTCCACAAGGAAAAAGGAACGTTTGGCACACGCCTCGCGAGTTTTTTCTCGCTTACGAATGGAGGGAAAGTATATGTTGCTTTATCACTGTAAAGTAACATATACTTTCCTATACCATAACGAAAGACCGTTCTGAAATCAGAACGGTCCTCTTTTTCATATACTAGTCACGCGTTACAAATTGAATATCAAGCGTACGCAGATACGTCTGCAATCCTGCATCCTGAATGGGCAGAATATAGGCCGGAGCACCGGATTCATTGTGGTGGGAATGCCATTTGCCCGGCGGAGTAACGAAAGCCTTGCCCGGTTCCCAATCGATGCGGAGCGGGTTTACGATTTGCTTCGTGACCGGATCGACCTGGTCACCGACAAGCGTATAGCAGCCGGGCTTACAGTCAACGACAAAGTCAAGTGCCACCGATTTATGGCTGTGCGGAAGCTGTATCGCCCCTATCGGCACTACGCCGAACATCGCCCATAACGTATGGGTAATCGTAAGCGTCTGATTGAAGGCCGCATTATTGAGCAGCACGGAAATCCGGTTCTTCTTGTGTGCATCCGGCGCTGAAGCCGCAAGCTCCAGCTCCGCCCTTACCTTTTCCCCTGCAAATAAAACGGGGCGGAAGCGGGGAGTGGTAGCGGTAACACCAAGATAATCAAGCAGCGGTGTGTCGAGCACATAATAGCATGTCGTATCTTCTTCCGCGACATGCTTGCTGGACGAGCCGGCAGGCAGTGTAAGAAAATCCCCGGCTTTCCAGTGTATTTGTACTCCGTCTATTTCCGTATAGCCTCGTCCGGAGATTATATAGTAGAGTTCGCTTGTGGCATTCGGATTTGTTTCCAGCCTCTCTCCCGCTTTGATGCGTATGAAATGAGCCAGCAGTGACGGGCTGGTGGCAGGATAGTCGGTGCCCAGCGCTTCGGAAAGATCAAGAGGTACGATGCGTGTCGGTCCTGTCGTATAGAGCTCTGCGGAGAATTCGCTTGCCGGGATTGGACTGATAAAGCCGGAGCCGATCGGATCGGCTGCCTTTGTGTACTCATAGAAACGGGCATCGCCAGCCCAATTTTCCCGAACTTCCCCTACAGCCAAATTTCCGGCTTGAAATGCGGCGGTCTTATTCGTCATCATGTTCTCCTCCTTATTTTCTGTGAAAATCATGAGAAAAGAAAGAAGGGGAGAGGAAAGAAGATCCAGGGAAGAAAAAGGCGTTCGCCTTTTTCCACATTGAAATCATACCCTCGTTCTTTTCTCTTTTTTCCTTCGTACTCCAAAAGTCAGCCGCCCTTCCCTCATTTCATGTCGGGGTTGCGGCTGAAACGCCATAGTAGTTTTCTGCCTTGTAGCTCCATGGTATTATTAACCTTAACATCGTGTCTAATATATAATTCATAGCCATAATATTCGTTATACGAATAAACTGAAATAAGGTGATAGAATATGGAGCTTCGCCATTTGGAATACTTTATGGCCGTAGCTGAAGAGCTCAACTTCAGCAGAGCGGCGGCGCGGCTGAACATTACACAGCCTCCGTTGAGCCAGCAAATTCAACAGTTGGAGAGAGAGCTTGGTGTTCCTCTTTTTCACCGTGAGAAAAAACGCATTCAACTAACCGGCGCAGGAGAATTGTTTCTGGTTGAAGTACGGCGGATTCTCGCCGGCGTGTCACACGCCGTCAAGGTTGCGCAGCGCGCCCATCGCGGGGAGGTCGGTTCACTGGTCGTAGGATTCGTAGGCTCGGCTACATACGACATTCTGCCGGCCGTGATCCGCGAATATCAGCTTCGCTTCCCCGACGTGCATATCTCTCTTTACGAAATGTCCACACCGGAGCAAATCGAGGCTCTCCGCCAGAATCGCATCGATATCGGAATCCTGCGGCCCCCTGTATCGGACCCTGCCCTGCGCACCAATATTGTCCAGGCGGCACCGTGCGTACTCGCTCTGCCTAAGAATCATCCACTGTTAGAAAAGAAAGAAATCCGTCTCGTTGACACAGCTCATTTCCCGTTTGTTGCCCTATCGCGAAAAACATGGGCAGGGCTGTATGATGAATTCCTCAGCCTCTGCAACCGGATGGGCTTTCACCCTATCATCCGTCAGGAGGCGCTGGAATTTCAGACCGTCATCGGTTTAGTGGCTGCCGGCATCGGCATTGCGGTCGTACCTGTTTCGGCCATGAATCTCCATACGCAGGATGTGGTGTACCGCAATGTAAAAGATGGAATGCCGAACGCTGCTATGGGCCTATCATGGCGCAGGGATGCCGCATCGCCTCTGGTGGATAAATTTGTACACATTGCAAAGAAATTTGTAATATCCGGTACGACTCAGGCACCCGGTACAATCCATACTCCCGGCAATGAGTAAATATTTTTTTTTTTTTAAAAAAGATGGTTGATATTTAAGCGGTTTCCTATATGATTAAAGTAGTTTCTATATTTATCCAGAAAGGAGATTGCGATGAAATATTCACTGCCGCTGGCTGCGCTGCTGCTGGCGTCTTCGCTTGTTCCCGCCGTTCCGGCTTTAGCCGCCGGGACCGAAAGCGAGATCGCTCAACCTGCAGCCTCAGTCAAATCTACAGAACACCTTGCTCCGATTCCTCCTGCCGTACAAAAGTCAATGGACAAGTTATTTTCCCTGCAGCCGGAATTAAAAAGACTGCATGTTACTGGCAGCTATCCCTCAGAGGGAGACGGGCGATTTGTCGTAACCCTCAGCAATCAAAAGCCGGAAGAGGCTTGGAATCCAAAAGGGCTGTCGAACGCTCATCTGATTTTCGATAACAGCACCGGAGAACTGCTGGGATTCGATCTGCAAATCTGGGAATGGGCATCCGATAAGATGCCGTCCCGTCAGCTAACATTGGAAGCCGCAGATCGCTTTCTGACCGAATGGTTCGGAGCGGAAAACAGGCAGAAATTCGGCAAACCGGAATCCAATGGCGCCGGCTCCTCAACCACACACCACGATGACGGAACAAAAACAACATGGGCAACTCGTCATGCGGAGTTTCCCCTTGTGCTGAATGGACTTCCCGTATCCGGCGGCGGAGGGCCGCATCTGGGTGTCGACTCTTTCGGTCATGTCGTGAACTATACATATACCCCGATAGATTTAGACAACATTTCTGTACCGAAGCCGAATACCGCCAGACCCGCGGAAGAAATCAAACAAAAGGCAGTTACCGCTGACAGCATAGACGTAAGCTACATAGAAGCACAGCCGGAAAAATACACACGGCTTTCCGTTAACACAAAAACGAAACCTGTACTGCGATATGACTTCCAGAGGTATGGCTACCTTCATCCCGTGACGGGCAAACCGATCGATACGTTGAGCGGAAAAGAAATAGATAAAAACAGGCAGCCTTCCGTCTCCAAACAAGAAGTTACGCTTCAACCGAAAGGGCAGCCCATTATCGTCCGTTCTGAAGACGAGGCAAAGCAATTAATCGGACAACTACTTGGCATGGCTGACGCCCGGACAAAGCTGCGCACAGCGGAACATCGAGTTCCTGAAAATAACGAAGACAACCCGCAGCAAATGTATGAATTCGACACCGAGGATCACCAAATTTTTTCATATGTTTTGGTAGATAAGAGGACAGGACAAGTCCAGCATGCCAGTGTGCAGGTAAACCGGGAACCGCAGGAACAGGCGGCAAAAGTCACGAAAGAGGAAGCATACGCCACAGCCCTCTCTTTCCTTCAGACATATGCCAGTCCGACAGCCAAACAATTGGAGTCGATCGATTTCTCCTGGGAAGAGCCGGAACTTCCAGCCTGGGTCGATAAAAGCAAACTGCCGGAAGGAATTCTTGAAAATCAATCAAATGAATACTCTTTCTTTTTCCAGGAGATGCATCAAGGCATTCCCGTACAGGACCGTTCCTATCAAGTAACGGTGGACAAGCAAACAGGAAAAGTGGTTGGATTCTCACTTGCTGTTCCAAAAGAAAAGCTGGAGCTGCCTGATGCCAAAAACATCGTAACGAAGACGCAGGCTGTGACGATGTTTTTGAAAAACGAAGCGCTGAAGCTGCAGTACATTTGGCCGCAGTATATGAATCAGCGTGCACCGGCTCCGATTCTTGTCTACGGCTGGGACAATTCGAAAGGTTATGGATACGTGGATGCTACAACAGGCGAATATGTAAACGTACCTGTGGAATGGGACGAGGAATAAGGATTACCATCTCAGACTCTTTCCATAAGAAAAAAACCGCTCAGAGAGATTTCCTTCCTGAGCGGTTTTTTTTGACGGCGGGTTTAATAGCGAGCCGTCAGCATCTTCTTGCGCGTGTAGAATTCGACCCCGTCGCGCCCGTTGGCGTGCAAATCTCCGTAGAAGGAATTCTTGTATCCCGAGAACGGGAAAAAGGCCATCGGAGCAGGTACGCCCACGTTGACACCCAGCATCCCGGCATCCATCTCATCACGGAACTGGCGCACCGCTTTGGCACTATCAGTATAAAGGCAGGCACCGTTGGCGAATGCGGACTGATTGGCAAGCGCAATGGCTTCCTCCAAATTGCTGACGCGGACAACCGAAAGTACCGGGGCGAAAATCTCATCCTTCCAAATCGACATGTCTGTCGTCACCCGATCAAAAATGGTCGGACCGATAAAGTATCCTCCCTCGACTTGTACCTTATCATTTCGTCCGTCGCGGACCAATACCGCGCCTTCCTTTTCACCGGCTTCGATATAACGAATGGTCCGGTCTTTATGCGAATCACGGATAACGGGTCCTAAGAAGACACCTTCCTCCAGTCCGTTGCCCATTTTGATGCTGTCCGCTTCTTCTCGCAGACGGCGTACAAGTTCGTCCCCGATCTCCCCTACGGCGACGACCACCGCACACGCCATGCAGCGCTCGCCTGCTGAACCAAAAGCGGCGCTGATAATATTTTTGACTGCTACATCCATATCGGCATCCGGCATGACAATGGAATGGTTCTTGGCGCCGGCCAGCGCCTGTACGCGCTTTCCGTGTGCTGCGGCCGTCTTATACACGTATTCCGCTACAGGCTGTGAGCCAACAAACGAAACCGCCTTAATGTCCTGGTGTTCGAGAATGCCGTTCACCACATCATGCGCTCCGTGTACGATATTGAGCACACCGTCAGGAAGCCCCGCTTCCGCAAAAAGTTCCGCCAGGCGGTTTGCCAGCAGCGGCGTACGCTCGGAAGGTTTTAATACAAAGGTATTGCCGCAGGCGATCGCCAGCGGGAACATCCAGCAGGGCACCATCATCGGGAAGTTAAACGGCGTAATGCCGCCGACTACACCAAGCGGGTAACGATACATCCCGGATTCAATGCCTGAAGCAATGTCAGGGAGCTGATTTCCCATCATCAGCGTTGGGGCTCCTGCTGCAAATTCAACGCACTCAATGCCCCGTTGCACCTCACCGTATGCTTCATCGTAGCTCTTCCCGTTCTCGATGGTAATAAGGCGGGCCAGCTCTTCCCATTGATCCACGAGCAGTTGCTGGTACTTGAACAAAATGCGTGCCCGACGCGGCACCGGCGTTTTACTCCATGTCTGATACGCTTCCTTCGCCGCTTCCACCGCCCGATCTACATCCTCGCGTGTAGATACAGGAACGCGCCCGATGACTTCTCCCGTCGCCGGATTTGGCACTTCTTCATAACGTGCAGCCCTGGCCTCTACCCACCGACCGCCTATAAAATTTCTTACTATCTCTGCTTGACGTTTCATCATTGTCATCCCAACCACCTCAATTGCCTAAATTTATTTCTGCGTAATCTTCTTCCTTTTTACTATAAACCGATTATAAGACGTTTACATTAGACAGTGTGTAAAAACTTCAATTTTTCATTTTGACTTGTTGCCTACCTTTTTGTATTCTAACGGCAATAATTCAGGCTGAAAACAATAGAATTTTAGACAAAACGT
This sequence comes from Aneurinibacillus danicus, assembly GCF_007991215.1. Classification (GTDB taxonomy): domain Bacteria; phylum Bacillota; class Bacilli; order Aneurinibacillales; family Aneurinibacillaceae; genus Aneurinibacillus; species Aneurinibacillus danicus. The sequence goes on along the minus strand of NZ_BJXX01000103.1, from coordinate 16,398 downwards.
ATATCAAAAAAAGGCACCCTGCTCAAAGGATGCCTTTTCACCGTCTGACATTGGAGAAACGGAAGGGTACTGCCTTACCCGGAGATTGCCGCCTCTTTCACCGGAATGCCAAGAATCACCGTGCCCTCTATCAATTCAACCGGATAGGTTCTGACACAGCCTATATCCGGCTTCTGGACCAGACCGTCTTTGAGATTAATTTTCCTGTCATGCAGCGGACAAAATACGTAATTGCCGCTGACGATCCCTTCGGCCAGCGGCCCGCCTTTATGGGGACACCGATTCTCCACGGCCTGGACTTCCCCGTTTGACAACCGGAACACAGCGATTTCCCGATTCTCAATGTACACCACTCTTCCTGTTTGCACAGGCAGAGATTCAATCGGCCCAATCCTATATCGTTTCATGCTTCATCCCTCCGTTTTACAGGCTGCTTGCCTTGATCTCTTCGAACATCGTCTCGCGAATTCCAGCATCCCGCACGATTTCTTCCCACGGATCGACAAGTTGAGCCAGTGCAATATCGATGCGCTGCAGCAGCAGCTTGCGGCCCTCCTTATCGTCAACAACCACGCGTTTGATATGCTCAAGCCCCATGCGCTCCACCCACTCGGATGTTCGCTCGCCGTACTGCCCCGTCTCGCGGTAGTACTGCAGATAAGCGCCGGTAATATCAAGCACTTCTTCCCGCGTTTTAACCTTGCACAGTAGGTCCCCCTTGCGCAGATTAACCCCGCCGTTTCCACCGACGAAGATTTCCCAGCCTCCGTCTACGCCTACGATGCCCAGATCTTTAATGCCGGACTCCGCACAATTGCGCGGGCAGGCAGAGACGGCCATTTTAACTTTTGCCGGTGTGTTGAGCCGTTCGTATTTCTTCTCCATGTCGATGCCCATCTGGATGGAATCCTGCGTGCCGAAGCGGCAGAAGGTTTCGCCTACGCATGTTTTGACCGTACGTACGGCTTTAGCGTAGGCATAACCCGAAGGCATCCCTAGCTCTTCCCAGATTTGCGGCAGATTTTCTTTGGATACGCCAAGCAAATCGAGCCGCTGGCCCCCGGTAACTTTAATCATCCGCACCTGGTATTTCTCCGCCACATCGGCAATGCGGCGCAGCTCCTCCGGCGAGGTCACTCCGCCGTACATTCGCGGTACGACGGAATAAGTACCGTCCTTTTGAATGTTGGCATGCACTTTTTCATTAACAAAGCGGGAATTCCGATCGTCCGCGTACGCTTCCGGCCATACCATACCCAAATAGTAATTCAGTGCGGGACGACACTTCGAGCACCCTTCTTCCGTATTCCATTCCAGTACATGCATCACTTCTCTCATGTGCGTCAACTGTTTCTCGCGGATGGCGGCAACCACTTCATCATGTGTCAGCGGCGTACAAGGACAAATGCCTTCCTTCTGTATACCTGCGGAGTCGAACTCATCCCCAAGGGCATGGCCGAGAAGCTGGGTGACGAGCGGCTTGCATCCGCCGCACGAACGGGACGCGCCGGTACACCCTTTGACTTCATCTACCGTAGTAAGCCCCTTTTCTTGAATGGCGGAAACAATATCCCCTTTAGATACACCATTGCATCCGCAAATGATCTCCTCATTGTCCAGATCAGCCACTGTATCTGCGCCGCCGCTTCCGTTTCCTTCTGCCGCAAGACCGAGCAGGGATACGTGAATTTTAGGGGTCATCTCCGCCCGGTTTCGAATCCATTGAAACAATCGGGATGATTCGTTCGTATCGCCGAACAACACGCCGCCGATGATCCGGTTGTTCCGGACCAGCACCTTTTTATAAACGCCGTTCCATTCGTCATGTATACGAATGGAACGAGTATCCGGTCCATCCATAAATTCACCGGCTGAGAAGACATCGACGCCGGAGACTTTTAATTTTGTGGAGATTACCGAGCCCTTGTAAGGTGCAGTTTCAACTCCGCAGAGCCGTTTGGCAAGCACCGCGCCCTGCTCATACAGCGGCGCAACCAGACCGTAGACAATCCCCTGATGCTCGGCACACTCCCCCACTGCATACACATGGGGTCGGTTCGTCTCCATGTAATCGTTAACCACGATGCCGCGATTGACTTCAATATCAGATGCCCGGGCTAACTGTACACTGGGCCGGATGCCGACCGCCATAACCACCAAATCGGCTTCGACGCTTGTACCGTCCTTAAAGCGAAGCCCGGTAACGCGGTCGTCTCCGAGAATTTCTTCCGTTTGCCTGGAAAGCAAGAACTTCATACCCTGCCTCTCAAGCTCGGCGCGCAGCATCTCCGATCCAGTCGAATCCAGCTGTCGTTCCATTAAATAATCGGAGATATGGACCACGGCCACCTCCATGTTCAAATTCAGAAGTCCCTTGGCCGCTTCGAGTCCCAAAAGTCCGCCGCCGATAACGACGGCTTTTTTATATCGCTTTGCTGCCTCCATCATCGTCTCGCAGTCCTTGATATCCCGGAACGCAATAACCCCTTCCCTGTCGGCACCCGGCAGCGGGAGTATAAACGGCACCGAGCCGGTAGCAATAATCAATTCATCATAAGGCTCGCATACACCTGTGTCGGTATAAACAAGCTTATTCTCCGTATCGATACGATTGACGGTATGCCCGGCATACAGGCGAATATTATTTTCTTCGTACCAGTTCCAATTGTTTAAAATAATATCGTCCATCTCGGCGTTCCCGGCCAGCACGGACGACAGCAGGATACGGTTATAGTTCGGATGCGGCTCACTGCCGAATATCGTAATGTCATACCGCTCGTTTCCCAGTTTCAAAATGTGTTCGATCGTATTGATCCCGGCCATGCCGTTACCGATAAGCACAAGCTTTTTCTTGTTCATGCTTCTTTTGCTCCTTTCGTGTAGGGGCTGTAGACTCCACCGGTTCAATGCGGACCGCGCACGCCTTAAACGACGGCATCCGGCACTGCGGGTCCAATTCCGGCAGTGTCAACCTGTTGATACATTGCTCGTCGCCCCAGTGAAATGCGACAAATACCGTATCTTCGCGGATATCCTTGGATACTCTCACATCGACTTCTATCGTTTCGCGTTTTGAGTGGATACGCGCCCGCGCACCGTTTACAAGTCTCAGACGCTCGGCGGTTTCCGGATGAATCTGCAGCACAGGCGCCTGCGCCCGTGCATAGAGCGCAGGCGTCCGCCGCGTCTGCACGCCGCTGTTGTAATGGTGAAGAAGGCGCCCCGTCGTTAAAGTAACCGGGTATACATCATCGGTGCGCTCGGGCGGTGTCAGATGCGGAACATGCGCGAGTCTGGCGCGGCCATCCGGGTGATAGAACACACCCTCTTCAAACAGGCGTTCTGTTCCGGGAGCCCTTTCGTCTGCACATGGCCAGAAGACCCCTTGCTCCTTCTCGATCCGCTCATACTTTATTCCGCTGTAATCAGCCACTCCCCCGCGGGAGGCCTTTCGCAGTTCTTCAAAAATATCACGTGCTCCGCCATACCGAAATGTCCGCCGCTGTCCTAAAATATGCGCTATATCCTGAAGGATTCGCCAGTCGGGCCGCGCTTCTCCGGGAGGCGGCTGCACCGCTTTGCGGAGCATCACCCTTCCCTCCAGATTCGTCACGGTTCCTTCCTTCTCCAGGTGGGAGGCGCAGGGAAGAATCAAATCAGCCAATTGTGCGGTCTCTGACATATACAAATCAACGACAACCAGGAGCGGAAGCTTGCGCAACACCTCTTCGACGAATCGGGCATTAGGGTTGGATACGACTGGGTTGGATGACAGCACAATCATTCCCTCAAGTTCTCCCGCTGCAGCCCGTTCCATCATCTCATACGCGGACACTCCCTTCCCGGGCAGGCGGCTTTCCTTAATGCCCCACACCTCCGCTATATGTCTTCGATGTTCCGCATTTTCAATGGAACGGTAGCCCGGAAGCTGATCAGCCTTCTGCCCGTGTTCCCGTCCACCCTGTCCGTTCGCCTGTCCGGTCACGGCTCCGTATCCCGAACCAGGCTTGCCGATTTTGCCCGTCACCAGTGCAAGGTTGATGAAGTTGCGCACGTTCTGCACGCCATATGCGTGCTGTTCCACGCCGCGGGCCGTAAAGACCATCCCGCTCTCCGCCTGTCCATATATTCGGGCCGCCTGCACAATATCTGCCTCCGGAATGCCCGTGATGTGTGACACTTCGGACATCTGTACCGTCCGGATATAGGCAGACATCTCTTCCCAGCCAACGGTATGGGCAGTGATGAATTTTGAATCATAATATCCCTCTTCGATTATCACTTTCAGCATGCCGTTAACCAGCGCCGCATCCGTGCCCGGCTTTGGCTGCAGGTGAACATCCGCCATCCGGGTGGTTCCCGTTGCACGCGGGTCAATTGCGATGATGCAGGCTCCGTTCGCTTTGGCTTGACGGAGGTACGGCATCATGGTCGGCTGGCATTCCGCTATATTAGTGCCGGCTAAGATGATGCATTTGGCAAGCGGAATATCTGCCAGGGGATTTGTCATTCCACGGTCGATCCCAAACGCCTGGCTGCCCGCCGCTGCCGCTGCCGACATGCAGTACCGGCCATTGTAATCGATATACCGGGTGCGAAGCGCCACCCGTGCGAATTTACCGAGGAGATAGCCTTCTTCATTCGTCAAAGAACCACCTCCATAGACACCGATGGCATCAAATCCATGCGCTTTTTGAATATCGCGCACTTTTCTTTTGAGCCACTGCAATGCCGTTCGCCAGGAGACCGGAATAAATGTACCGTGCCGGCGAAGCAATGGGGATGTAATCCGTTCTTTTGTAAAAATCGGTGTATGCGCCTCCAGCCCTTTTACACACATGCGTCCCTGTACAATGCTGTCTTCTTTATTAGGAGTAATCGTAAAGCGGGAAGAAAACGGCGTGTTTTCTCTGTGAAAAAGCATGGTGCACTGCATGCTACAGTACGGGCATCGCGTCTGATTCGTTGTAGACACTGTGTATCTTTCATTAATCTGACGAAAATGCTGCAAAAACCCACTCATGGCTTCCCTCCTATTTCAGATCTGGTGTAGAGACAATCATTAAACAGCGGACCCGGTTGATGTTTTTTTAACCAGTGATTCGCTCCAGCGCTGACTCACAGCAAGCATCGTAAACAGCGCAAGCCCCACGATGACGGCCAACACGATGAATCCGGGTGTATACGTCCCTGTCATGTCCTTTAAAACACCTAACAGAGAAGGAAGGAAGAAGCCACCTACTCCACCCGCAGCACCGACGATTCCAGTCACGATGCCGATGTCTTCTGCAAAACGTTGAGGGACCAACTGAAATACCGCGCCGTTTCCAAGTCCGAAGCTCGCCATAATCAACAGCAGAAACAACAGCTCCAAACGAAGAGAAAACATGGCGGATACGCAGAGAAACAGCGTTAAAATGCACAGGAAAAGAGTTTGCAGGATACGCACACCCCCCCATTTATCCGCAAGCCAGCCCCCGATCGGGCGAAAGAAGCTGCCTGCAATCACACAAAACGTCACAAAGTCACCAGAACGAATGGTCGGTAGCTGGTATTGTTCGTGGAAAAAGAGCGGAAGAAAGCTGACCATTCCTACAAAGCCGCCGAATGTGATGCTATAAAAGAAGCAGAACAGCCACACATCTTTCACTCGTACCATGCGTACATATTCCCGCAGCGGTTTAGCAGGCGGCGGATTCGGTGCGTCTTTCGCCAGTAAAACAAAACCGGCTAAAACAAGTGAGACGGGAATCATCGCAAGTCCGAAGACGGCATGCCATCCGCCGAAATATTCAGCCAGACGCGGAGCGAACAATGTGGCGAATACCGTACCGCTGTTGCCTGCACCCGCGATGCCAAGGGCCAGGCCTTGGTAACGGGGGGGATACCACCGGCTGGCGAGCGGCAGCGCGACCGCAAAACTGGCTCCCGCGATACCAAGCAAAAAGCCATATGCATACACTTCATATAACGTAGTACCGAACATCCACAACAAAAACAGCGGAATCAGTGTCAGCGACATCCCCAGCACGGCGCTTCGCTTGGCTCCGATACGGTCTGCAAGCAGCCCCATAACCACACGCATGATTGAACCGCCAAGAATCGGCAGCGCCACCATGAATCCTTTCTGCGAGGCGGTTAACTGCAGGTCTTGGGTGATATACACACTTGTAGCCCCCATCAGCACCCATACCATAAAGCTCACATCAAAATATAAAAAGGAGCCCAACAGGGTTGGCCAATGACCACTTTTCCAAAAATTTCGGATTTCCATATAAGAGACGCCTCCTTCCGTAGCTAACTATGTTAGTGGTGATGGCTTTATTGTATAAAAACAGTGTTTATATGTTACTTCTTGTGTCATATTACCTGACATACTCTTTGAATGTTTCACATAAAAAAAGCCGGATGAAACTATCATCCGGTTTAGTCAGTCAGACATGGAAATAGGAAATGAACTCTTATGACAAATTTATTTATTTATATTTTCTGGTATTTATCCTTTATATCGGCGGGGCGCATGTATTTTACGCATTGGAGGGGCTTTTTTCTGTGTGATGCTGCTCATTGCTTCTCTCATCTTCTGCCGGTCGATCTCCCTTGAAATGCTCAGCGTAACCCCGATGCCCAGCAAGGTGACCAGCAGCGAAGAACCCCCGTAGCTGATTAACGGAAGAGGAACACCGGTAAGCGGAATGGCGCCAATGACCCCACCAATGTTAATAAAGATTTGAATGGCTATCATGCTGGCTACACCGTACCCAACCAGCTTTGAAAATACGTCTTCTGAAGAGATGGCGATAAACATCATTCTCCACAGCAGGAACAAGTAGGTAAACAAAAAGCATAAAACACCGATAAACCCGAATTCTTCCCCGATAATCGCAAAAATGAAGTCCGTATGAACCTCAGGAAGATACAGATATTTTTCTATGCTCTTGCCAAGGCCTGTCCCGATGATTCCTCCGTGCGCCAGTGCGCTAAACGACTGTGTGAGCTGATACCCCCAACCAAGCCCGTCCATTCCATCGTCCCATGGGTTTAAGAAAACCAAAAAACGGTTCAAACGATAGGCTGACAAGAACGTATAGACAACACCGAATAAAAGAAGCGGAATGCCCAGGATCAAAAGATACTTTAACCGTGCTCCTCCAACGTAGATCACGCTTGCCGCTGTTAATGCCAGAATCGCCGCCGACCCCAGATCAGGCTGAATCGCAATCATGACAAAAAACAGCGACACCACCACAACGGCGGGGATGAATCCTTTTTTTAAATCCCAGAATTTCTCCCCCTTTTTTGCGATAATACCCGCCAAATAAATGATTAACGCAATCTTCGCAAATTCCGCCGGTTGAATCTGCAACGGACCGATATCAAGCCAGCTTCTGGCCCCGTTTCGCTTTGCCCCGACACCGGGGATTAGTACGGCGACAAGCAAAAAGTAGGAAAAAGACAGAACATGAAAGAAATACTTTTTATAAAAAGTAAACGGAATATTCATCGCGACCAGCATAATAAAAATGCCAAGCCCCACACGAACCAAATGGTTTTTCACATAGTAGGCGGCATCACCGTATGTATCGATGGCCTCGATAGAGCTTGCGCTATATACGACCACTACACCGAAACAAACGATAATAAACGTTAAGATTAGCAGCCAGAAATCCGGCCTTCCTCTTTTATTCATCTCGCTCTTCTCCTCTGGTATCCTTCACAATGTATGAAAACTACACCTCATTTTAACACAAAATGGAAGAAAACCAACAATAAAAAACGAGGTGCGAACGCTGAACGGACGCACCCCCGTTTTCTGTGATAATTGTGAGGAAAGAAGGAGAAACAAGAGTCTGAAAGGAGAGAAACGGCGCGTCGATCTTCTCGTAGAAACGCGCCTGAAAGGAGAAGAAAGTCTTATCATCATTCATGTGGAGCCACAATCGTATGAACAAACAGCCTTTCACGACCGGATGTTCATTTATTTCAGTCGACTGTATGAGAAATACCGCAGGCGCATTTTACCGATCGCCGTCTTCAGCTATGATAAAGTCAAAGAAGAACCCGATACGCTCCACATCTCCTTCCCTTTCTTCGATGTGATGACATTCCGGTTCTTAAAGGTCGAACTGAAACGAAAGAACTGGCGTGACTATATCCAGCAGGACAATCCGATAGCGGCGGCGCTGCTTAGCAAAATGGGGTACACACCCGAAGAACGAGTCGAAGTTAAAAAAGAATTTCTTCGCATGCTGGTGCGGCTTGAACAAGACCCGGCTCGTATGACATTGCTTACCGGCTTTTTTGAAACCTACTTGCCATTGAGTGAAGAGGAAGAACAACACTTGCGCATGGAATTACAAAAGCTTGATCCTGACGAGGAGGGACGAATTATGGAGTTGACAACATCCTGGCATGAGAAAGGAAGACAAGAGGGGAGATTAGAGGGAAGATTGGAAGGAAGACAGGAAGGAAGACAGGAGGGAAAACGGGAAGCTGTCCATGTGCTTTTGCAGGCGAAGTTTGGAGATGCTGCGAAAGCTTTACACGAAGATATACAGAAACTAACGAAGGAGGAACATATCGACGAACTGTTGCTGAAAGTCACGGTAGCGCCATCTTTACAGGAAGTAAAAGACTTTATCCAGGAAAAGGTTCCCAAACAAATAGAAAAGAAACGGTTGCAGTAACAAAATGAATTTCGCCACATCAAAAACATAAGGAGTAAATCGCCCAGAGTGAGGGCGATTTTTCTTTTCCATCCTCGGTTTCTAAAGGGGGACAGGAAATGTAATCGGAGGAAGTCTCCCCTTTTGTTTCTGCTTCTTCTGCTCCTTGCACTTGTCGTACACTCTGCAATAGCCTGCCTGTTGCCGTTGTCTCTTGTTTCCGTAATACCTTGTTCCCTCGTACAGGTTCATGCGTCTGCCTGTACTCGATGCAGTAAAGACCTGATTCATCGGGCAGGAAATGTCAAACGCTACGTCACAGCGGACAAACCAGATGGAACTTGCATTTGCCTTCAATCCATCAAGAATAGGCTGAAAATGCTCCAAAGGGTCAAGATGCGTTTCAATGCGTAACGTATGCTTCATAGACTTTGGCTCATGATAGGGCTGATATGAGATATGGAAATAACGGTTAGGACATTCCCGAATATGAAGATGGTACTTGAATCCCATTTTCCCAATATACTCCTTAATCCCATAATAATCACAGATGTTCTGCTTGAACGGGTTGAAGAATGTCCAATAGACATCTCTGTATTCAATGACGATTCTGTCTATGGATACCTTGATGTTGCTCATGTGTTCCCCCTCAAAAATTTTCACGAATTCTCGCTGAATTAGAGGGAAGGTGGCTAGCCTTTCACACGTGTTCTTCCCAAACAATCTATATAAACTGGCACGTTACCAGATGGATGATGTTCCTCTACACAGAATAATCGCTACAGGTTCAGAAAAAGTTGCGATTCTCTTAAAAGGAATCTCATTATTTTTCTCACCCTAGTTGTCGATGTATGACTGAAATTGTTGCATGAAATATGAATTATAGAGAAACGGGAAATAACGAAGGTCATGATTTTGAAAACAAGAACGATAGGAACTGAACATATTGAGGGTGAAATGAAAGGATTGGAGACGGGAAATAGGTTATATATTTCAATACATGCCATGATGTACGTACAAATAAATCAAGGAAATATTGTACAGGCATGATTAAGGTTATGTTTGTTAGTAACAGAGAAAGAGATTCATTCGGCACTGGGTAGCCCATTACTTTAATTCTCCCAAACTATTCCGATTTCCTCAAACGAGGTATTACTTTCACTCAATCCCTCAGGATCATCTGTTCCAATCATTTCAATTTCTCTTTTAGTTAATATTATTTTAGCGTCTGGTCTTTTGATTTTTCTAGCATATATCGACTCTAATAGATCAATTTGCACATTCGTCATCTCATAATAATCTCGCCAAGACTCAACTGCAGCTTCATATTCCATTAACTGTCTCTCTAAAAGATAACCACCATATTGAATTAATCTTACGATATTATCAATGGAGATAATATTGTCGGCATCTCCCCAAAAAGCTGTAGTAATAGAGGGTATAGACATTCCATCTTCTCCCTCTTCCAAAAGATACTCTAATGTTTCATTTGTAACTATTCAGCGTGCTAATAGTTATTTTTTTTATGTATAGAGTCTATTCCTGCTGTTTCCCGTTAAAAATGAAGAAGACAGGAGGTGAGACGACATGAAACGAAAGGATATCCTCGCGGTATATCATAAAGGCCCGCAAGCTATGGTTCAACTTGTTGAATCACTCTGCTCGCGTATTGAAACGCTGGAAGCACAGGTTCAACAACTTGAGAATCAGGATAAAAAAAACTCCAAAAACAGCCACAAGCCGCCTTCTACCGACGAATTCCATAAACCGAAACCAAAAAGTCTTCGGCCAAAAACCAATCGAAAACCTGGCGGACAGCTCGGACATGTCGGTCACACCTTACAACGTGTAGAGCATCCCGATCATATCGTGATTCATTCGGTGACCGACTGTTCTTCCTGTGGCAGTTCGTTCGCACACGTCCCCGTCCTTCGTCACGAAAAACGGCAGGTCTTCGACCTTCCGCCTATTCAAATCGAAGTCACTCATGATGTTAGACTAAAAAGTGGACACACATTATGATAGAAATAAGAATCTATACATGAGGTGTCCGTATGAGAAGACAATATGATGAAGAGTTTAAGCGCCAAACAGCTCGTTATATTTTGGAGGAGGGGAAAAGTGTTACCCAAACAGCACGAGAGTTGGACATTAGTAAAAACACGATTAACAACTGGGTAAAAAAATATAAGCAGGAACCTGAAATTAGAAACAAACAGAAATTCCGTAACGAGAACCACCAGCTCTCCGAGCTTCAAAAACGAATTCGTGACCTGGAAGAAGAAAATGCTATTTTAAAAAAGGCCATGCACATCTTCGCCAAAGACCAACGATAATTTTTTCCTTTATTCATCAACATCGCCACATGTTTCGGGTGGAGAAGATGTGCCAGGTGTTTCAAGTTTCCCGAAGTGGTTATTACAAGTGGCTACAACGCCCTGTAAGTCAGAAAGAGCAGCGTAGAAAAAAGCTTGTAGCGAGAATTCGGCAATTGTTTCTGGATTCTCGCAGACTGTACGGCAGTCCAAAAATTACCCATTTATTACGCAAGGAAGGGATGGTTGTCTCGCAGAAAACGGTCGCTCGACTCATGAAAACAAATGACCTTCGGTCTCGTACTGTCAAAAAGTATAAAGCGACAACAAACTCGAAACACTCCCATCCTGTTCATGAGAATACCTTGAATCAACAGTTCCTCGTGGAGAAGCCAAACCAGATATGGGTAACAGACATTACGTACATTCCTACTCGTGAAGGCTGGCTGTATTTAGCCAGTGTGATGGATTTATATTCCCGTAAAATCGTAGGATGGCATGTAGATAGCCAGATGACGAAAGAGCTTGTCCTTCAGGCACTGGATCGGGCCTATATCCGTCAAAAACCGAAAGGTTCTGTTCTCCATCATTCCGATCGAGGCAGTCAGTATGCTTCAAAAGAATATCAGGCACGCCTTATACGATACGGCATGCGTTGCAGCATGAGTCGAAAGGGCAACTGTTACGATAACGCTTGTATTGAGTCCTTTCATGGTATTCTCAAACGAGAGTTAATCTACCAGCAGACATATAGAACAAGAGAAGAAGCCAAGAAAAGCTTATTTGAGTATATTGAAATCTTTTACAATGATAAACGGATTCATTCGGCAACGGAGTACTTTTCGCCTTCTGAATACGAACGTATGTACTTCAAGAAAACAGCCTAGTCTAAAAGTTTTTGTGTCTACTTTATTGACCTAATATCATGACCTACTCTATATATAAACTGGCACGTTACCAGATTGATTTTGACCCTTACACTATTCATAGTCGGGACACCATACTGATTAGTTGCGATAGGATGTCTATATGACCGATTATGTCCTTTCCCACACTATCAATCGTCCTATGTACGTACATAGTTGCAGTCATATTTGAAAAAAACGCAAGAAAACGAAGATAACAAAAAACAGGCCTGTTATGGTGGTATCTGACCATAATCGACCTGTTCAACGTAACGCTATTGCGTTAAATAGGGTATACTTTTTTCAGCTTTTCTGTACGTACATCTCAATTCGTGAAAACTTCCTACAGGTAGAACAAAGGTAATGTTGGTTATCATGAGGTAAAGAGGTTCATTCGTTAGTGGGTAGCCCTCCGTTTTGTCATGTAACTACAATCAAATAACGGAAAGTCTATTCAAATCCAAAATGTCAACGTCTGACTCTTCCAATAAATCTTCTAACGCTTCGCTCCCATGTTTTTGGGCGTATACAAACTCTGTATCAGAAATTGGAATTGCCTGTAACCAAGCTACTTTTTTATCTTCAAAATGTAGGGTTTCAAGGTCCTTATCCCATAAAAATGGACTCACGAACAAAATATGTTTTGTGTTTAATTCTGGGTAATACATTTTTACAATGTTAGGGTAAATTGTTCCCGGTGAACATGAATAATCGGAATTGATAACATTAAAAGCACAAGTACTAATAATATTGCCGAATTGTTCATATTCAGCAGGACTAGCACCAACAAACTCAATTCTTAATGGCTTATCTTCAACACTTAATCCGATATCGTAACTTGATAAACCGATAGTTGAGTAAGATACTTCACCACCGCAAGGGGAGTCAACTGACTGAAGTATAGCTATCTTACTTATGTTATTATCATCCCCATAATTAAACACAGAAGCCTTGCCTCCAAATATATCAGCTATATATTTGGCAATTTGTTTTTTTTCGGGCGTTACACTCATCCCTCGTCATCCTCTCTTATGGACCTAAATAGCTATCCGTGTCATCCTCTAGTTTATGACTTCTATTTGAACTTGGCAATTCGGGGACATAATGGTCAGGATTATTATGTTCATCTAAAAACTGTTTCCTAGAAATTCCTCTCTCAGCCGCACTAATTTGATGTTTTCTAAACTCGTATCCCGGTTTATGACCCATATCCCACGGTTCTTCTTTGTTCATTACTTTTTTAGTGAGTGGGTCTCTTACTTTACCATCACTATCTTTGGCATTATCCCAAACTTTGTCTCGAACGCCCTTACGAAACTTCGAAGGTCTCCTATATTTGATTTTCTCTGCAAGTGTGAGTTTTCTTGGTGGATTTGGTGGTGCAACTTCACCCGTCCCCTGAGTAGCTTTATCCCTGTTGTTTCTTCCAATGGCTATTGAACCTCTTTCATTACTTATCGCCTCCATAGCCTGTGGTGTTGCTCTTACTACCGCCTTTGCCGTTTGCTTAGCAACAACCGATACACCTTTGGCTCCTACTAAGCTTACACCCGCATTGCCCCCAAATTTCCCAATCACATAGGCTCGCTGCTCAGGGCTTACTTTCTGAAATTCGTCATATTTTTTCTGTATGCCATGGATAACCTTGTTCGTTGTTCCGAACGGGTCCTCCACCATTTGTCCAGCAAATTTTTCTGCCTTATTATACGTTTCTTTTAGAGATTGTCCAATATTTTTTACGGTTTGCTCAGGATTGTACCAAAGTTGTTTTGCTAACTCAACGGTATCTGTAACCGCTTCTTTTCCACCATCCCAAACTCCCTTTCCAAAACTTTTAGATAGGATGAGGGCCTTTCGCATGTCATTTTTTAATTGCTTAATCCTTTCACTCTGACTGAGATTATTCTTTACCTTCCTGGCCCGGGTAATAACCTTCCCCACTTTACGCTTTACGAATGCAGTCGCTTTCTGTTTTGCTCCTTTCAATGCTTCTTTTGTCTTCTTTGCAACTGCCTTCGTTGCCTTTACCGCCGAATTCAAGAATTTCTTTGTTTGTACTGCTGCCTTCTTTACGACTGCTTTTGTCGCTTTTACAATCTTCTTCGCAGCTGTTTTCGTTGCTTTTATCCCCTTCTTTATAGCCGCTTTCGTTGCTTTTACTGCCGATTTTACAAGTTTCTTTACCTGCAACACTTTCTGTTTAACGGTCGTTGCTACCTTGGATACCGTTTTCTTCACGGCTGTTCCTGCTTTTGAACCTGTTTTTTTACCGCTGCTACTCCTCGTGACACCGTTCGCTTCACGGCGGCTGTCGCTCTCGACACCGACTGTGAGAACTTCCTTGCCTGTAACTCCGCCTTCTTTTTAATTGAACCCCACCAGCTCATGTCTTCCGCCCGGCTTTCTTAGCTTTTATTGTTTTTAGAATGGCTTTCGCTCGTGCGGCCACCCCACCAACAAAAGGGACACACGCCGCAACAGTGCGAGCGATGTCTTTCCCACCTTCCTGAAGATTCCCGTCCGCATCTCCTGATTCCGGGACCAATCCTGCCACGCTTTGGGCGAGTTCCATCCTGTCCCCCTCCCCATTCTCCCGGCTCAACAACAAAAAAAGCACCTGCATCACCAAAAAGGTAATCAAGTGCTCGAAGTTTGTTTGTATAATAAGTTTTCGCAAGTGTAGAAGGTTTCAAAGGATGCGGACAATCCGCAAGCTACGCACAGGCGTATGATATGGGCAAAAGTATGATACATATCCCGTTCGGCGTCAAGAATAACATGTATGCCTACGAGCGCTTTCGCTCATGCCGTTCTCTTCCCCTGTCCGGTGTATTCGGTGGGATTTCCTTGTAGAATGGCAGCATACCCGATTCTCGTAGGTTATCGCTGTAACACACTGCAAATTTGTTTACATCTTTTCCCTTGTATCCTTGTCAAGGCTTCTTCCATCTGAATCCAGCGGATATCCTCTGTCTCCTCTCTGCTTCGTTGTAGCATTCTTGCTATACGTACGTCTTCCATGACATAGGGGTTATTTATCCGTTGGTGAGGTTGTAAGCCATAGTGTTGCCGCAACTTGTTTTGTTCTTGCGCTGTCAACGTCTCCCACGTTATGGTTTCATACTCCCCGGTTGTAACCCTTGCTTTGTTGCCTGCGGCGTTTTGGTTTCTACACAACTTTTTCCGGTCTTTTGGTCCTGTACTTTTTCCGCCGTGCATCGGACATCTCCCGTTTTTCATCGGGATGTTTTGGCAGCTTGTTCCTTTTCTAGTTGTTGCTCCGCATATGGTTGTTTGTCCTCGCATCATTGTTATAACCCCTCCGTAACTTGCATGGGGTTTGTGTTTGAAGATTTTAGTCGAAAAAATACCCCAGACGAGCTTTAAAGTACTCGTTTGGGGTGAATCTGCTCAGATTTCAAGTTAAAATAAAGCCTTTGAAAGTTTATCAGTGTTTGTCAAGTTGTTTAGTGTTTGGTTTGTTGTTAGGATTGTAAATTATAACTTTCCGCCCATTTCTACAAACCATTCATCAAAAATGTGACTCGAAATCTTTTCAGGGTCATTTGAATACTTTAAATCATAACTATAAGTAGCATCTAATTTATTATTGGCTACGTCATAAACTAACTTCATCTCAGTAGGCATCTCTCTGTTGAGTTCTCTACACAAATCATATATTTTACGGAGATTTTCATTCGCTATATCAAGCATTGCAATTTGTCTATCCCTAGAAACATCATACAAGTATTCTGACTTATCTCCAAAACGTTGCACCGCATCATTTAACTTATGTTTTTGCACAACACAATTGTTTATTTTATAAAACACATCAACTCCATATTCACCAAGTTCATATGAAGCATAGATATAAATTACATCTGCTCTATTGTTCACATATTCCAGACAAATAGAAACCATGTCAGCTTGTAGTTCCGAAAAATAATCCTCAAATACTTTTGCCATAAGCCTTCCTCCTAATTTGTTAAATTTCTGACCGTAATCTTTCCGTCTATCTCATACGTTACTTTAAATCCTGAAGGCCTGAGCGAATCCCCAGCATACTTGACTTCTACTTCGACAGATACATGTTTAGGTGGTTTTGCTTGTAACGCTCTCGCCCATTCATTTTCGAGCTTTTTATATTGGCTTAGATTTACATTACTAGACTGTGAAACTAAATTATCTAACTCAGGAGAACCACCGAACCTATCTCCCGCCAGATGACCTGCATGGTCTCCTGGCTGTTTACCTGGTGTATTTGAAGCATGCGGTAATCGTTTATCTCTTGTAGTCAATTTTAAATCATCAGCACTAAACTTTTCAATTCTACCAAGATGATCTGTTTCATAATCATATTGGTGCTCACCAGCTTTATACTTCACATTCGGTTTAAGTTTCCCTGCATCATCAAATGGATTATCGATAAAAGTCTTATTAGGAGCTTTTTCCGTTCCCTGAGTAGCTTTAGGTGTCCCCTTAGTAATCTTACTAACCTCACTCACTTCTTCA
>NZ_BJXX01000102.1 GCF_007991215.1 Aneurinibacillus danicus | reverse complement strand
GGATAAAGGGGACTGAGTTTATGTCAGCATTCGTTTCGGTAATAGGAACGATATTTGTCGATTGCAAGGGGTTCGCGAAACAGAATTATCAGGCCGATACGCGAAATATCGGCAGCGTACAGTTTGTGCATGGTGGCGTTGGCCGTAATGTGGTGGAGAATCTGGCCAATCTGGATGTTCCGACCGCTTTTGTATCCTCGGTGGATGAGTCTGGCCTCGGGCAGGAAGTGATGGCACGCCTTCAAGCGGCTTCGATTCGCACAGAGTATGTACAGACCCGTCCGGCGCAGGGAATGGGCATGTGGCTTGCAATTTTGGATGAGAACGGAAATCTGGCCGGCTCCATTTCCCAGATGCCGATTCTGGATGTACTGGAAACGGTGATCAAGACAAGGGGGGAAGAAGTTGTCCGCATGTCGTCGCATGTGGTGCTGGAGCTTGACTTAAACGAAACAATCGCTCGCCGGACGCTTGAGCTTGCAAAGCAGTACGAGCGTCCGGTCTACGGCATCCCCGGCAACCTTGAGGTAATCATAAAACATCCCGATTTGCTGGGTGGTCTGGAGTGCTTTATTTGTAACAACTTCGAGGCCGATATGTTTATGGCACGTGACTTTACCTTGATGGAGACGGCAGAACAATTGGAAGCGCTGGCCGACTTTACCAGGCGTACAGGCCTTGTATCTATCGTCGTGACACTGGGGGAAAAAGGCGCTGTGTATTATGACAGCCGCAGCGGACGAGCCGGACACCAACCTGTGTTCCCGGTTCGGATGATAGATTCTTCGGGTGCTGGCGATGCGTTTTTTTCCGGTACGGTAATGGGTCTGGTGCGCGGTTTGCCGCTGGAAGAAGCGGTGATCTGCGGAACCAAAGTGGCTGGTTGGACAATCCAGTGTGCAGAAAACAATTGCCCTACACTCAGAGAGAACATGCTGGGCGACGAATTTTTCCAGAGTATGATGGTAAAATAAGAAAAACAAAAAGCCAGGGCCTGCGGGCGCTGGCTTTTCGTTAGTATAGGAAAGTGTATCCGTGTGGAGCGTGGGG
>NZ_BJXX01000101.1 GCF_007991215.1 Aneurinibacillus danicus | reverse complement strand
ATCTTATTTCCTCCTTCCCTTCCTTCTTTTCTCACAATTTTCACAGAAAAAGGAGGAATACTATGCCAAACAATATAGAAGGACGTGGACTGACGGATCGTGAGATGATGCAGTTGTGTCTCGAATTGGAAAAAGGCCGCTGCCGCAGCATTGCCAATTCATTGCTGGAGACAAGCCACGACGAACTGCGTGCGATTTATCAGCGCTGTCTGGAAACCGCCATTACGCACCAGCAGCACATCTTTGAAAACATGCAGCAGAGCGGCTATTATATGGTGCCGCAGGCAACTCCCGAGCAGATCTTTGAAGTACAAGGATTGCTGCAGAACAATTTAAACCCGGGAAATCAAGTGTAAGCAGACGGAAAATAAGGAAAGAACCGTATAGATAGTGCGGTTCTTTTTTCTGTTTTTTCGGGTTTTGCTTTCACGTTTTTCACAGTTTTATGCCTTCCCATATGAAGAATTTGGGGGCAAAATGTAGAAAAGAGGGCGGATAGGGTTACAATAGAAGGGATAGAGTAATTTTGGCAGAAAGTGGTGAACCGCTTGTATCCGAGAGGACCATTGCGTTTAATGTATCGCTTATATCGGCATATCTTTCCCGCTGTCCGTGCGGAAGTGGAGCGCTGGCGCAAGCGTGCCGAACGAATTCCCGATCCGGAACTGCGCAAGCAGGCGCTTGACAGTATTAGCAATAAATTGTTTCACTGCGAAGGCGGATCGGTCTATGCGGCCGCACATATGGAATGGAAAGATTCGCTTGTTCGGCTTATCGTAGCGTATCAGACGATTAGTGATTATTTGGACAATCTATGTGACCGATCGACAACGCTCGGTGCGCAAAACTTTGATCGACTGCACCAGGCCATGCGGGATGCGGTGTCCGGTACTTTCTCGTTGATAGATTATTATGAATTTAATAAGGAAAAAGACGACGGCGGTTATTTAAAGGCGTTAGTAGCCGTCTGCCACACAGAAATCCGCAAGCTTCCGGGCTATGATCTTGTCCGGGATGACGTGTGCGAATTGGTATCACTGTATTGTGATCTGCAGGTGCATAAGCATGTGGTCAAAGAAGAGCGGGAAGTGCGCCTGCTTGCCTGGTGGCAAGAACATAAGCAGAAAGCACCGCACCTGTTCTGGAACGAGTTTGCGGCCGCTACCGGCTCTACGCTGGCCTTGTTTCATATGTTTCAGATTGCATCGTACCCGGACGTATCACCGAAACGGGTTACGCTGCTGAGACAGGCGTATTTTCCGTGGATTTGTTCCTTGCATATTCTGCTTGACTATTTAATCGATCTCGAAGAAGATGAAGTGGGCGGTGACTTAAATTTTATCGCTTACTATGAGAGTGACAAGATCATTTATGAACGGATTCACTATATTGTGCAGGAAGCCAAAAAACATATTCAACTGCTGCCGGACCGAAAGTTTCACAGCATGATCGTGGACGGACTGCTGGGGCTGTATTTGTCCGACGGCAAAGTACAGCGCCACCCGACGGTCAAGCGCGTCGCCCGGTGGATTATCCGCTCTTCTTCGCTTCCGACCCGTTTTTTCTTTCTTAACAGCCGCGGCTACCGCGGCAGCAAAGCGGTGCTGCAGGCACCGCCGACCGCAAAATAAGTCGGTTCCTTTTGCAGAAAAAATAGGGTATGATGAAGTTTGTTATCTATAAAAGACACAGTCAAGGGAACGAGTGAGAGAGAACAGTGATAGTAACTACACGGCATGAAGCACCGACTGAAGTGCAAAAGCAGGCTAAAGCGCTTGCGCACAACCTTGGTGTACAGTTTGTTGAACGTAGAAAAATGTCTATCGCCCGCCTGCATGAAATAGACGAGCGTGTTCTTGTTGTTACTGACGGTGGAATTAAGGCATACAGTAAAGGCTCCGGGGAGCCGTTCTTTTTCCACCCGGGTATGGCCATGCTTCGTATAAAAAGGTTGATGGCCGGTGATACTGATGTAATGGTTCAGGCTTGTGGACTTCAAGCAGGCGATGCATTTCTTGATTGTACGCTTGGCCTCGGATCCGATTCGATAGTTGCATCGTTTGTCGTAGGGCAGGGGGGGCGCGTGGTGGGACTGGAATCAGAGTGTGCTCTATCCGTTGTCGTCGGGGATGGGCTGAAACGGTACGAAAGCCCTCTGTCCGAAGCGGTGGAAGCCATGCGTCGTATCGAAGTGAAGCCTATCCATCATTTGACTTTTTTGCGTCAATGTGAAAATAATAGTTTTGATATTGTTTATTTCGACCCAATGTTTTTTCAAGCGATTGAATCTTCCGAGAGCATAGCGCCGCTTCGTCCGTTTGCCAATTATGAGATGGTGGCGGCAGAAGCGGTGGAAGAGGCGAAACGGGTGGCCTGCCGGCGCGTCGTAATGAAAAACCACCGGGAGAGTCCAGACTTTGCGCGCTTAGGATTTACGCGCATCCGGAAAATCGAACGTTCTTTTACATATGGAATTATCGAGGTCGGAGGCGAAGTCAGATGAGCTATAGACAACAGCGGGTGCTTGCGATTGTCGGTCCGACTTCAGTGGGGAAGACCGCGCTTAGCCTGGAGCTTGCGCGGCGATTCAGGGGAGAGATTATCTCCGGCGACTCCATGCAGTTTTACCGGGGCATGGATATTGGTACAGCGAAAGCGACGGAAGAGGAAAGGGAGGAAGTTCCGCATCATTTAATCGATATTCGCGATCCGGACGAAGAGGTAACAGTGGCTGAATTTCAACGCCTGTGCGCCGATCTTATCGCACGCATTAACGCACGGGGCAAATTGCCGATAATGGTAGGCGGTACAGGATTGTATGTTCAGTCCGTACTCTATGATTATCGCTTCTCTTCGGCTGGCGAAGACAAAGCCTATCGTCAAGAATTGATGGCATTCTCCGAGACGCATGGCAGAGAGGCGCTGCACGCAAGGCTCGCTGCCATCGATCCGGAAACAGCCGATAGGCTACACCCCAACGATGTAAAACGGATTATCCGGGCACTTGAAGTGTACCATGTTACCGGCACGCCGATGTCGCAGTATCAGGCACGGAGCGAAGAATCGCCATATGATTTGTTGCTGCTCGGCCTGACGATGGATCGGGCACGATTGTATGAACGAATCAATCGTCGCGTCGATTTGATGATTGCGGAAGGATTGATTGAAGAGGTGGAAGGGCTGCTTGCCAAAGGCTATGATGCCTCTTTGCGGTCAATGAAGGCGCTCGGATACAAAGAGATTATTGAGTATCTTGAAGGTCGCACGACACGTGAGGAAGCCATTGAATTGGTAAAAAAGCGAACCCGTAATTTTGCCAAACGTCAGCTTACCTGGTTCCGCGCCATGAAGGATATTGTCTGGTTCGATGTAACGCCGATACATAAAGATGCTCTTATGTCTACATATGAAGCAATTTATGAGACGGTGGCAGGAAAGTTCGAATAAGTGACGAATATAATAAAAAAATTATTTAAAGATAAATATAGGAGGTATTACCATGGCAAATACCATCAACATCCAAGATACGTTCTTAAACCACCTGCGCAAGGAAAATGTCCCTGTCACCATTTACCTCGTAAATGGTTTTCAACTGCGCGGACTTGTGAAAGCATTCGACAACTTTACTGTTGTAATTGATACAGAAGGAAAGCAGCAGTTAGTATACAAGCATGCCATTTCTACCTTCTTACCGCAACGACCGGTTTCTTTAATGCCTGACAACGAGTAATCATCTTCCTTTGAGGTACCTGCCGGACAGCCGCGATGCTGTCCGGTTTTTTGTGTTTCGATACAGCAGGTAAGGAAAAATACAGGTAAAAGCGGGAAAATTGCGTCTTTTTTACCGGAAGAAAAACAGCGGTATTTGATGTAATGTAATAGTAGGGGGAGGTGCGTATGAGGATTACGTTCTTGGATGAAGATGGGGATGAGTATGTCATTGAGTTGTCGGACGGGGAGGGGCTGCTTTCTGCATTGCAAAAGTCCCGCAGCATCGCTTTTAAACATAAATGGTACAACGTAGGAGACATCATAAGAATAGCATGTCCGGACGAGAAAACAGAACCGGAAGTCATCGTGTCGTTAATCAACAAGACGGTTATGAGCAATCAGGAAATTCTTTGAGAGAATGGAAAATAAAAAAGGCAGGGAAAATAAGGGTTGACCCGGCGGATTGCCGGGTATTTTTTATTTGACTTATGTTGTACAAATAGATTAAATTATTTATTGTGCTTGGACACACCGGCGCCTTGAAAGCAAAGGACGGCGCATGAATAGTGTAAAATATAAATTTTACTTGATGTATCAACTTTAGATAAGAGAGAATGCGGTGCCCTCTTTTGTCTGTGCAAAAGGGGCTTTTTCGTATGAAGACAAGCATCGAACGTTTAAGGAGGGAACACGTTGATTTCAGTCCGCAATCTGGAAAAAGTGTACGGCAGCGGCAGTACGGCCGTGCACGCAATTAAAAACGCCAACTTTGAAATCGAAAAAGGCGAAATTTTCGGCGTCATCGGGTTCAGCGGCGCCGGAAAAAGTTCATTGATTCGCTGCATTAACCTGTTGGAACGTCCGACTTCGGGGGAAGTGATTGTAAACGGTACGGATTTAACCAAACTGTCCACAGACGAACTGCGTAAAGCGCGTCGTAAAATCGGCATGATTTTTCAGCACTTCAACCTGCTGTCGTCCGCTACGGTTTTTGATAATGTGGCCGCACCGCTTAAGCTGAACAAGGCACCGAAAGAAGTAATTCGGAAGAAAGTAAGCGAGCTGCTTGAAGTCGTAGGTCTATCCAATCGTGCCCAGGCGTATCCGTCCCAATTATCGGGGGGACAGAAGCAGCGTGTCGCCATTGCACGGGCACTGGCGAACGACCCGGAAATTCTGCTGTGCGACGAGGCGACTTCGGCGCTTGACCCGCAGACGACCGAGTCGATTCTTGATTTGCTGCTCGACATTAACAAGCAATACAATCTGACCATTATGCTGATTACGCACGAAATGCATGTCGTGAAAAAGATTTGTGATCGCGTGGCAGTAATGGAAGAAGGACAAATCGTCGAAATGGGATCCGTGCTTGATATTTTCTCCAGCCCGAAGACCGCAACAACGAGAAACTTTATTCGCAATATTTTTGATGATCAATTGCCGGAAGGCTTTCTCGAGCGTATGCAGCACGTACCGGGCAGCCGGATTGTGCGCTTGACATTCATTGGAGAGAGCACGGGGCACCCAGTGCTTGCGGAGCTGACGGAGAAATATCATTTGAAACCGAATATTCTGTTTGGCCACATTACGCAGATAAAAGATACGACGTTCGGCTACCTGGTGATTTCGCTGACCGGGGAGGCCGCAGTGCTTGATGCGGCATTGAAGTATGTGAATGAACGAGGAGTCCGCGCGGAGGTGATACACCATGTTTAACGGAATGGATCCGCATTGGGATCTGTATTTGCCCGCACTGCAGGAAACGCTGTATATGGTGGGCTGGTCCATCTTTCTTGGTACATTAATTGGAATTCCGCTCGGCGTATTGCTCGTCATTACGCGGCCGGGCCACATTTTTGAACAGCCGGTATTCTATCAGATTGTAAGCACAGTTATCAATATTATTCGTTCGGTGCCGTTTATCATCCTGCTGTTTGCATTAATTCCGTTCACGAAGCTTGTTGTCGGGACGTTTATCGGCGTAGAAGGCGCCATCGTACCGCTAGTCGTGTATGTGTCGCCGTATATTGCCCGCCTGATGGAATCGGCGCTGCTTGAAGTGGACGCCGGGCTGATTGAAGCGTTCCAGGCAATGGGTGCGACCCGTCGCCAGATTATTTTTAACGTCATGCTGAAAGAGGCACGGCCGGCACTTGTTTTGTCGCTTACGATTGCCATTATCGGTTTGATTGACGCCACCGCAATGGCGGGGATCATTGGTGCAGGCGGCCTCGGTAACCTGGCGTACCGCTACGGATTCCAGCGCTGGGAAACGCTCGTGATGATTATTACCGTCATTATCCTGATTATGCTGGTGCAGCTGCTGCAAACGTTGGGTAACCGAATTGCGCGTTCCATGCGCAAGGATTAACAGGGGCATATGTAACGGATATTTACAGAATGAGAGGGAAGATGAGAACAGGATTATCATGTAGAAAAAGGCGACGGCCTTTTTCTTCTCTGGATCTTATTTCCTCTTCTCCTCTTTCCTCATGATTTTCACAAAAAAAGGGGAGCAGGGCAGTGAAAGCGTTGAAATTTCAGCCGTCAGATGCGATGAACCGCCTGCCGGATCAGTTTTTTTCCGGACTTGCGGGCAAAGTGCAGAGAAAAATCGAAGCGGGATACGATGTAATTAACCTGGGGCAGGGCAATCCTGACAAACCTACCCCGGCTCATATTGTGGACGCGCTAAAGCGTGAGGCGGAAAACCCGCTCAACCACAAATATTCACCGTTCCAGGGACGCCGGGAGCTGAAAGCGGCGATCGCACACTGGTACAAACAGGAGCGCGGCGTGACACTGGACCCGGATACGGAGGTTGCCATTCTGTTCGGCGGCAAGGCCGGGCTGGTCGAACTCAGCAATATCTTCCTGAACCCGGGTGACGTTTGCCTTGTACCGGACCCTGGATATCCGGATTACTGGTCGGGTGTGGCGATGGCCGGAGGCGTGATGGAGATGATGCCGCTCCGCGAAGAGAATGAGTTTCTTCCGGACTTTTCACAGATTTCACCGGATGTGGCGCGGCGGGCGAAAATGATGTTTCTTAATTATCCGAACAACCCGACCGGTGCGGTGGCGACACCTGCGTTCATCGAGGCAGCGGTGAAATTCTGCCGTGACCATGAGATTTTGCTGATTCACGATTACGCATATGGGGCAATCGGATTTGATGGCGTAACACCACCCAGCTTCCTGTCCCATCCGGATGCCAAAGATGTCGGCATCGAAGTCTATACCTTGTCAAAGACATATAATATGGCCGGCTGGCGCGTCGGTTTTGCGCTCGGCAATGCAGACGTGGTACGCCTGATTAACCTGTATCAGGACCATTATTTTGTCAGTTTATTCGGTGCGATCCAGATGGCGTCTGTCGAAGCGCTGACAGCATCTCAGCAGTGCGTATATGACCTGTGCGCGATGTATGAATCACGTCGTAACACGCTGTACGGGGCACTGCATCGTATCGGTTGGAAGGCGCGGCCGACACCGGGATCGTTCTTTGCCTGGCTGCCGGTGCCTGCGGGCTATTCCTCAGCTTCCTTCGCAGATTTTTTGCTGGATGAGGCACAGGTAGCGGTCGCGCCGGGGGTTGGCTTCGGCGTGCAGGGCGAAGGTTATGTGCGGGTTGGTCTGCTCGTGGATGAGCCGCGCCTTGCGGAAGCGGCGGAGCGAATCCATAAACTGCGGTTGTTTGAATAATGGTAAGAGCCCGGCTGTGCGTCGGGCTCCTTTTTCTGTGAAAATC
>NZ_BJXX01000100.1 GCF_007991215.1 Aneurinibacillus danicus | reverse complement strand
CTTGCGGCTGGAGAGCCATGGAGGTTTTGTGTGTGTCGTGTGACCGTCTTTCGTCTGTCTCCTTTTTAATGTACATTTCCTCTGTTGTCTATCTGTTCTGCCTGTACTTCTTGCGTTTCCACCGCTTCGTCCACCCTGCAATCCCCACAAATCCAATGCTTGCCGATTTCCTGCCCCTGACTGGTTTTTCCACAGGTTTCACATGTAATCATTTTCATTCCTCCTGAGGATGAGTTTGAGGTACTTACATTTTAATGCAGATTGGATAAAATTGAAACATCCGTGTAGCTAATACGTATGAAACTGGTGTAAAAAGATGTAAGAAGGAGGTCAAGCGAATGAACCCGAAACCGGCTTGTATCATTATACACGGAAGTACGTTTTTTGCGCCCGTGCTCGTACCGCTGGTGTTTTATTTTCTGTCCGATCATCCATATGTAAAAGAGAAAGCAATGGAGGCATTGCTGTTTCACATTATGATGGGGGCGGTAATCGCGATTTCGTCATTTTTGATGATTGTGCTCATCGGATTTATCCTTGTACCGATTTTCTCCATTATTGCGATTTACTATCCAATCAAAGGAATCATCCGGGCGCTGGCGGAGAAACCGTTTCACTATCCGATCGTGCACAGCTGGGTACGTTAAGAAAGGACGAAAACGTCTAGATATAACGCGTTTCGCTTATGCGGCCATCTTTTCCTGATAACGATGGGGAAAAGATGGCCCTGTTTTTTGGATCAAGTGAATCGTATCGATCTTCTGGCGCTGGCATCCCGCCCCCTGAGACGCGATGCCGGTGTCTATCATCAACGGAACCGCGATGGAATAGTTATTTTTGTCATGGCCGCTTCTATTTTCTCTATTTGTGCATATAGATATAAAGGTGTGAATGAAGAAGTGGAGGGGATTGCCATGTACCTGGGTGTGTTTGACATGAAGGAAAGGCTTGAACAAATGCGTAAACTGTTAAAGGAGAAAAGACGTCTCAAAGAATTGCTTGAGCAAGACATCGAAGATATTGAACGCGACATTGTCATGATTGAGAACCAACTTGAGGCCGCAGAACGCAGCTTTTTCGTATAACCGCATGAATGGGCATTTGCCCCTCTTCCTTCCTGCCCGCCTGCTGCGTACGATATAAAAGAAGCACGCAAGCAAAGAAGGTGAAGCGATGACCAAGAAAGAGTTAAAACGGTTTGCGAGGCAACACCCGGAGTTTGCGACGTGGGCGAGGTCACAACGTCAGAAAGTACGGAATCTGGCCCGGCAGCGCAATTACGAGCTGATTGTGCAGGAATGGGAGAAGAGCAAGCAGCCAAAGCCGGTCCAGCGTAAAGTTATGGCGCATCAAATCGCCGAATCCATGCGGGATGTGCAGAATTTCATGCAGAATGTGGAGAGCGTCTTCGGCAAAATCAAAGCCTTGCACGGATATACGAGAAACCTCAAAAGGTAGTCTTTTGGGGTTTTTTTTGTTGAGTACGCCATGTCCTGAAATTGTTGCTTGATTTTTCTCTAAAATCGTTTAAAATGAACATGGATTCACGGAAAAATACTGTCTATAACGTAAAAACGAAACTCTTTTTTACTATTGTCGTAGAATCTAAAGGGCTAGACAGTAGCAACGATACGGAAGAAGAAGGGGAGATAGCAGGGTGAAAGCAGCTGAATGGTCGGTGAAAAAGCCGGTCACCATTGTAATGCTGATCGTGGCGGTTGTCCTATTTGGTATCATTTCGCTGCCGAAGTTGAAAGTGGATTTATATCCAGAACTCAATATTCCGGTAGCGGTTGTCGTGACCAGCTATGAAGGAGCCGCGCCGGAGGAGGTGGAAAACCTCATCTCAAAGCCGCTTGAGGGTGCGATCGGAACGGTTAGTAATATTAAAACCATTAGTTCGGTTTCCATTAACGGAGCTTCACAGGTAATTGCCCAATTCAATTGGGGTACTGATATGGATCAGGCGGCACTGGACATGCGGGAGAAAGTAGACTTGGTGCGCAACAGTCTGCCGGACAACGCAGGTTCGCCTCGGGTTATGAAGTTTGACCCGAATAGTATGCCGATACTGTCACTGGCCGTATCAGGTCCGATGGATGTCGTCGAGTTAAACAAGATTGCTGAAGATATCATACAGCCGCGTATTGAGCGGGTGGACGGTGTCGCCTCTCTTGGAATTTCCGGCGGAAAAACGCGTGAAATTCAACTAACAATAAATCCGGATGCCCTCAATACATACGGATTGACGATAGAACAAATTACACAGAGCCTGAATGCGCGCAACCTGGCGGGTACGGCGGGAAGTGTGACGGAAGGCGATCGTAATATCAGTATTAAAGTTACAGGAGAATTCGACAGTCCGCAGGATATCGGTGCCACACCGGTTGCGCTGCCGCAGGGCGGAACGATTCAATTGGCGGACTTGCTTACGGTAACGGACGGATATAAGAAAATTACCCAGAAAGCAACCGTGAACAATCAACCCAGCCTTGGTCTGGAAGTTACCAAAGCCTCGGGCGCCAATACGGTAGAGGTGGCCGATGCCGTGAAGGCGGAACTGGAAGAGATTAAGCCCCTATTGCCGCAGGGCGTGAAGATTTCTACGATTATGGATACCTCCATCTTCGTAAAAGATTCTATCTTTACGGTTGCAGAGCACGCCATTGTTGGTGGCCTTTTTGCCGTCATTATTTTATATCTGTTCCTGCATAGCTTTCGAGCTATGTTGGTTGTCGCTATTGTCATTCCGATTTCTGTAATCGCTACGTTTGCGCTTATGTATTTTGGCGGACAGACGATTAACTTAATCTCGCTGGCCGGTTTAACGCTGGGGCTTGGTTCACTGGTGGACTTTGCCGTTGTAGTATTGGAAAGCATTTATCGAAAACGGCAGGCCGGACACGATATTACAGTGGCCTCCATCGTGGGAACGAAAGAAGTGGGCACTGCCGTTATGGCATCAGCGTTAGCGCAAATCTGCGTATTCCTGCCGATTGTATTCGTAGAAGGTCTGGCGGCGCAACTGTTCGGACCGCTGGCGCTTACTGTGGTATTCTCGCACATTGCTGCGCTGCTTGCATCGATTACACTGGTGCCAATGATGTCTTCGAAGCTGTTGAAAGAGCCTCCACATGAGGTGGAAGACTATCTGCGCTCTAAGAAAAAGACGCCGATGGTGCTGTTCCAAAAAGGCTTTCACCGCGTCAGTGAAGGGTATGGACGTCTGATTCGCTGGGCGCTTACCCACCGCAAAACCGTCATTGTATCAACGCTTGCCGCCATGGTGGTCACAATCGGCGTATTTGTATCCCCGCTCATTGGCAAAGAATTCATTAGCACGTTTGATCAGGGTCAAATATCGGTCAACATAGAGCTTCCTGCAGGCTCTAAACTGGAAGAAACAGAGAAAATTGTCCAGCAAGTAGAAGCGTTTGTAAAACAGGTCCCGGAGAAGGATATTATCTATACGTCCATAGGACGCGCCGGTGGAGCTGCGATTATCCAGACGGAACTAACTCATATGGCATCTGTCCAATTAAAGCTGGTGCCGAAAGAGGAGCGGGAACGCTCAACAGAGCAAGTAGTAGAGGAGCTCCGAGCAAAAGTGAGCGGTATTGCCGGAGCGGATATCGTAGTAGATATTTCTGATACCAGCGGTGCTCCTGCGGGATCGCCCATTGATATTGCGATTCGCGGCGATGATATGAATGTGCTGGCCGACATTAGCGAGACCATTAAAACTATGGTGAAAGAAGTGGAAGGCACTCGCAATGTTGTCTCTTCGCTTGAAGATGGAGTGGAGCAGTTCCAGTTGAAAGTCGATAGCAACATGGCCGCACAGTATGGGATTACCACCAATCAGGTTATCTCTGCGGTACGCACAGCCTTTGATGGTCAAATTGCAACCCGTTTCCGCACGGGTGACGATGAAATTGATGTGCGTGTGAAATTCCCGGACAACTTCAAATCCGAGATGAACAATATTGAGAGTTTAATGCTGTCAACACCGAGCGGGGCACAGGTAGCAGTCGGACAGGTAGCGACGATTACGAAGGAAATCACCCCGCAGCAAATCAACCGTACGAATCAGACGCGCCAGGTGAGCGTGACCGGGGATATTGTCGGCCGCCCTCTGAACGTAGTCAATCAGGAGATTAGTGCTAAGCTGGCCGAATTGAATTTGCCGGAAGGCTATTTCATTGAAACAGGCGGCCAGGCGAAAGAAATGGCTGAATCGTTCTCCAGCTTAGGTCTTGCCATTGCGCTTGCCATTGTGCTTGTGTACATGGTTATGGCAAGTCAGTTTGAGTCGCTGTTCTATCCGTTTGTTATTATGTTCTCCATTCCGCCTACGCTGATTGGGGTCGTTATCGGTCTCTTGGTT
The DNA here is from genome assembly GCF_007991215.1 of Aneurinibacillus danicus. Classification (GTDB taxonomy): domain Bacteria; phylum Bacillota; class Bacilli; order Aneurinibacillales; family Aneurinibacillaceae; genus Aneurinibacillus; species Aneurinibacillus danicus. The sequence continues at coordinate 25,163 of NZ_BJXX01000100.1, read as the reverse complement.
ACCGGTTATCCACTTAGCGTAACGTCGTTAATGGGTTGCATTTTGCTTGTAGGAATTGTCGTAAACAACGCGATTGTATTGATTGATTATGTAAATACGCTGCGTAAGGAAGGGATGGACAGAGATGAAGCCATTAAAGTAGCCGGTCCGGTCCGTTTGCGCCCGATTTTAATGACTACGCTCACCACCGTACTTGCAATTTTGCCGCTGGCATTCGGCGGCGGGGAAGGTTCGGAAGCACAGGCGCCGCTTGCGGTCGTCGTCGCATTCGGTTTGACATTCTCTACATTAATTACCCTTGTGTTAGTTCCGGTCGTATACACGTTGTTTGATGACATGATTCAGAAGCGGAGAAAACGTCGGACAGAGCGTCGTGAGAAGAAGAGACAGCGCAGAGAGAAGGAAACAGGAGGAGAAGCAATCAATGCGTAAAATGGTAATAGGAATGACGATTGCCGGTCTGGTGGCAACCAGTGCGCTTGCAGCGGGCTGCGGCATAGGCGAAAGCAAAGAAGCGTCCGCTCCCGTCCAGGTCAAAACGGTTCCGGTGGAGGTGGCGGCCGCTTTTACCGGATCTCTGGATAAGGGCCGGACATTGACAGGTACAACGCAGGCATCGCAGCTGGTCAATGTGGTGCCGAAAGTAAGCGCGAAAGTCACGTCAATCTCCGTGAAAGTCGGACAAAAAGTACGTGCGGGTGATGTGTTGTTCCGTCTTGACGATAAAGATCTGCGCAATGCGGTAGATCAGGCACAGCAGAGCGTGGCGCTTTCCCGCGCATCGCTTGCTCAGACCCAGGCACAGACAAGAAATGGCGTCGATTCGGCACAGGCGGGAGTGAACCAGGCGAGCAGCGGACTTTCACAGGCAAATAGCGCTTATGAACAGGCCATAAACGGTATTTCCAATGCACGCAATGGTTTAGAACAGGCCAGTGCGCAAATGGAGCGCGCCCAGCAGGCATATAACGATGCTAAAACGAACGCTGACCGCATGCAGATGCTGTTTAATCAGGGGGCAGTAACAAAGCAACAGCTTGAACAGGCACAAACGCAGCTCAAGAATGCGCAAATCGCCATTCAGGAAGCGCAAATCGGCCTGAAAAACGCCAGCGTCGCGTTGAAAAATGCGGAAGCAGCCAAGAAAAGTGCGGAAGAGTCACGTAAAAACGCGCAGGCATCACTTGCCACCGCCAAGAAGCAGGTCAGCAACGCTGCCGGTGGAGAAGGCGTAGAAGTGGCCCGCCAGCAGCTTGCCCAGGCGGAGCTGAATCTTCGAATTGCGCGTGATAACTTAAATAACGCGGTTGTTACCGCGCCGATTTCCGGTACGATTGGGGCGATAAACGGAGAGGTAGGCGACTTCTCCTCACCGCAAAGTCCGTTTATCGTTCTGGCGAACCTGGACCCGATGAAAGTGGTGGTTAACACGCCGGAGAACTTAATCGGTCTGTTCGGTATGAATCAGTCGGTCGGTATCTCCATTCCTTCACTGAAGCTGAATACGAACGGAAAAGTGACAAGTATCAGTCCGCTTAACCAGCAGTCAAAAGGCTATCCGGTTACGGTGGAAGTACCGAATCCGGACGGCAAGATTAAAGCTGGCATGGCGATTCAGGTGAATGTGGCTTCTCCGACCGCTAAGAAGGGGATTGTGATTCCGACAAGCGCAATTTTGACGGAAGAAAATAAGCCGTACGTGTATGTGGCTCAAGGAGATAAGCCGGTGCGCAAGGCCATTACCATCATTGAGCAGAACAGCGACAATACGCTTGTAGCCGGCCTGAAGGAAGGCGAAAAAGTAATCGTCAAAGGGCAAACGCTTCTTGATGACAATGTGAAAATTTCGGTAAAGAAATAAAAACGCCGTTCTTCTGTTTAGAATCGGCCGCTCCTGTCCATCCTGTGAAAAAAGGCTCTATACAGGAGGACAGGAACTATGAAAAAAGCGTTTGGGTACGCGCTGATACTGCTTGCCGCGACAGGGCTTACGGGCTGTCAGGAGCAGGAGCCGCTGCCGGATGAAACGGCGAAAAGTCAGGAAGTGCTCGCGCAGTCGCCTGCGCTTGCCGTTTCGCATTCGATCGAGGGCAATACCGTGTATTTGACCTTTCTGACGCGGAATTTTATGTATGCACCGGCCGGTGAGCCGCAGATGAAACCGGGTGAAGGGCATGTGCATGTGTGGGTGGACAACAAACTAACCCGGGTCTATGCCAATACGTTCAAAGTGTCTAATTTAAAGCCCGGTCCACATACATTTTCGGTTGAATTGGTGCGAAACAATCATAAGCCATATGCGAATACAAAAATTACATTTACGATTCAAATTAAATAATTCGTATTAATTTATGGATAGGAGAATGCCTTAAAAATAAGCCATTCTCTTTTTTTTGAAAAAATAGTTTAAATATATAAAATATATTGACTATTAAAATGATGCTAAGGTATGATAGAGGAAATCAAAATGCTGTAGATATGGAGTCGCTTATGGATCGCACAGGAAAACTGTTGGGAGATTTAAAGCAGGCTTTGAGCCGCGAGTACAACCATGTGAATAAATCCTTGTTCGACGTGGGGGTACGCAAGCAGCAGGTTGATATAATCGGCAATAAAATCATGTTTATTACGCTCCATAAGCGTGTACATGCAATGCGGACGATCGACGGAAAGAATCGTGGGTTAACCAGAACGATGGACGTTATGCTTATCGATGAGTTCAAAGAACATCTTCGTGAGCATTTCACCAAGACGTTCGGTTTTTCGATTGTATCGATTCTCAAAGATTACGACCCGCAGAAGGAGCTTGCGGCGACGGTCATTATCCTCGATGATGACGTAGAACGCTATCTGCATCCACGCCAATCGAATATCGATAGACGGGCCGAATGAACTCAGGGAATGAGAGCAGGACAGCCGTCAGTATTTTTACGCACAGGACACAAGTGCGGATATACTGGCGGCTGTTTTTTATTTGCTACACATAACGAGGAGGCGAGGAAATGGCGACAGTACGAGACGTAGTGAAAGCATTGGATGATATCACCGGAGGACGGGTTCTATGCCGGCCTGAGGATGTAACGCTTGGCAGGCATCCGTTTATGATTATGAAATCATCCGGTATTCCTGGTAAGGAAGTAATTGAGACACCCGGGCTGGTATACGGGGACCCGAACTGGCCGGTGAGGAAGGTAGCAGTAGCGATGACGCTATCCGAACAGGACATTGAGCTGGCACAGGCCACCGGTGTCGATGCAATTATCGCCCACCATCCGATTGCGGATGCAGCCAGCTCAGGAGGGGTTACACTCAAGCACTACCTGGATTTATACGGAATTGCGGTACTGGAACTACATGAGGCGTTCCATGGTCTGCATCCCGGTATTCCCGCACTGCACGGTCATGAAGTGTATTACGTGAACACGCATTTTGGCGGGTTGGAAGGTAACGTGCTGTATACGGGTATGGCTTTACCCGGAATAAAGACGTTAGGAGACATTATTGTACGGCTGTCTGGATATATGGGATACGAACAAGATGACGCTCTGCTGGAAAATGAGCGAATCGTCTACGGATCGTCCCTGCTGCAGGAAAGCGGGCAGGCGACCCGGGCCAGAATCGTACTGGGTGAAAGAAGCACGCCGGTGAAGCATATTTTGCATATTTTTCCGCATACGGGATTTACCGCTGAACATCTTCGCGAGGCTGTCCGCCTGTTTCCTGATGCCGATACAGTTATTGCTTCGATCAGTCGGTTGCGTCCCGGACATCCGCTGATTCAAACCGCAAAGGAACTTGGACTGAACATGATGTTCGGTAATTCGCACGCGTTGGAGATTTTCGAGAATGGACTCCCGCTTGCCTGTGCGTTGGACAAGCTACTTTCCGATGTGGAAGTGGCCGTGTTTCGTGAACGGGTAGTGTCGATGCCCCTTCAGGCTGCGGGCTGTACAGCTATCCGCACATACGGACAGGAAATGGCGCTGTCCCATCTGGTTAGGAAAGTCCCTGTATAACCCGTATTTATTATGTTTAATCATAAGGAGGAAATCACATGTCCAAACCAGCGGAACAATTGCGTGAGATCGTCGATTTAGGAGCGGGAACTGAACGGGTAGGGAGGGCGGCAGAGCGAAAGAATAGGGTTGGTCTGGTGATGGTAGCGCTACTTGGTATTCTCTTCGTGGTGGATCCAGAGATTATCGGTAACGCCTTCACCAGCATGTTAGATAAGGTTAAGCCGATTGTGGTGGATGTGTTTCTGATGGGAAATGTCGGCGTATCGATTGTATTGAGCGTAATGATTGGACGTGCGTTGGAGCGGATGGGCTTTACGGACGCATTGGTCCGGTTATTCGTACCGCTAACCAATAGAATCAAGGTCAATCCTTCGGTCGTTATTCCAGGCGTATATAATATTTTGGGCGATATTAACGCTGCAGGACGAATTGGCGGTCCAATTCTGAAACAAGCTGGAGCAACAAGGGACGAGCAGTGTATCGCGATTGCGACCATGGTACAATCGCAGCAATCGTTCTCCTGTTTCATGCTTGGTCTAATCGCGCTTTCCATCGCGGGAATTAACGCGCTTCCTATTGTAGCACTTGCAATATTCGCGCCGCTGGTCGTCGTACCGTTCGTATTAAGCCGGACAATTTACCGGAATACACGGGCGGTGGCGCTCAAAGACCTGCCGAGTTTTACGCCGCAGACGCCGGTGTTCCAAACGATTTTTCAAGGGGCACGTGAAGGGGCGGAGCTGCTGTTCCTGCTGGTGATTCCGGCGATTGCGGTCATCTATAGCTTAATCGGACTGCTGGATTACGCAGGGGTATGGAAACCTTTCGAACAATCGTTGTCCGCTTTCCTTGGCGTTATCGGCGTACATCCGGCGACGGGAATTACGGCCATCATGGCATCTCCTACCCTTGCCATGGGCCAGCTCCAGGAAATCGCCGCAAACATTGACCCAAGACTGGTTGTCGGCGCCTTCGTACTGGCCGCATCCGGTTTGCCCCTGTCAGATGTTCTGGGGCAAATTCCGGCTATTTGGTCCACCAACTCGGATCTAACGGCGAAAGAAGCACTGACAGCCGCCATTATTGGAACGATCATGCGGTTTGTAACCGTAGCCGTCATTGCGTTCGGACTTACGCCGCTGCTGGTATAACGCCGATACGCATAATCATCGGTATGCACGAAGATACTAAGCGGGCATGGGGAGCCGTTAAATGAAAGGAAGCCAGACTCAACATGAGCCTGGCTTCCTCGTGTGCGTTATCTTATCCTTTGAACATTTGTGTAAACATCTTGCCGTACGGGCCGCCATCCACGATGCCGATACCTACTTCGGTAAACGCCGGGTTCAGGATGTTTTTGCGGTGTCCGTCAGAGTTCATGAGGGACTTATGCGCACCTTGTACGGAAGAATTACCCGCGATGTTTTCCCCTGCCGTACGGTATTGAACTCCATACTTGTTCATCATGTCGAACGGAGAGCCGTATGTCGGGGATTGATGGCTGAAATAGTTTTTATCAATCATGTCTTTTGACTTCATACGAGCAAGCTTTTGCAGTTCCATGTTAATCTTCAGCGGAGCCAGTCCTTGCTTCGCGCGTTCCTGATTGACAAGGTCAAGCATCTGTTTTTCATCGGCAGTCAGGCCCTGTGTTGCGGATTTGCTATCTACAGGTGCTTGAGCTTGAGTAGGAGCGTTTGTTTGTGCGGGTTTCGCTGCAGGTTGTGTCTGCTGCCCTACCGCAGGTTTTTGTACTTGTTGAAAGTTCGGTTGAATTCCCGCTTTCAGACATTGCTGCTTAAGCTGCTCGAAACTTGGCTTCACGCCTGCTTGCTGACACTGCTTCAGGTACTGGTCTACTAATTTTTGCAGATTGAATGGTGTTATGCCGCCGCTTTGCGTGATAGGCTTAACAATCACCGGCGTCGGACATTCATTCGCTGCTTGTGTTACTGAGAAGCTTGCTCCCAGCAAGGATGTGCATAGTACGGATGCTGCGATAATCTTTTTCATGTCATCACTCCTATTGTCTTGTAATCTAGCAAATTGCCGTGACCTCATTCATCGTAACATAGAATTCTGGGGAAAAGACCTGGTAATGTTTTCATACGGTGATGTTTTGTCGGCGGACTTTTGCGGTACGAAGGAAAAGAGAGAAGAGAACGAGGAGATGATTTTAATGGGAAAAAGGCGAACGCCTTTTTCTTACATGGATCTTTTTTCCTCTTTCTCTCCTTCTTTCCTCACAGTTTTCATAGAAAAAGGACAGACATATTTTTGCTCCTTCCTTCGTATCTCGACTCCTATTTCCAGGCTTCGTCACATACAGTAATAAAAACGCAAAACGAAACGCTGGAGCGATTCGGGGTGAGAGAATGAAGTCGACGGGTCAGACTACCACCGGCAACCAGATTAAAGTGGTGTTTCGCAATGACAATCCAAGGCCTGCGAGCCGTGAACAAATCATCAGTTCGCGCATGGAGAAGTCGCTTGAAAGAGAATCCGGCGCGCTAAAGGAACTGGAAAGCCTGGTCGGGCTGGATGAAGTTAAGAAGCTGGTGTACGAAATCTACGCGTTTTTAACCATTCGTAAGCTGCGGGAAGAACAGGGCCTGTATAACGCGCCGCATATGTTTCATATGGTATTTCGCGGCAATCCGGGCACAGGAAAGACGACGGTGGCCCGAATTCTCGGTAAGCTGTTTAAGGACATGGGGGTGCTTGAGAAAGGGCACCTTGTGGAAGTAGAGCGGGCGGATTTGGTCGGAGAATACATCGGGCATACCGCTTCACGAACGCGGGACATTATCAAGAAAGCGCTGGGAGGCGTTTTATTTATTGATGAAGCGTATTCGCTTGTTCGGGGCGGGGAAAAAGATTTCGGCAAGGAATGTATCGACACGCTCATTAAGAGTCTGGAAGACGACCGTAAACAACTTATTGTCATTTTAGCCGGCTATAATGAAGAGATGGATTCGTTTCTCGCATCCAATCCCGGTCTGCCGTCCCGTTTCCCGATTAAGCTCGATTTTCCCGATTATACGACCCAACAACTGCTTGATATTGCGGATGCGATGTGTAAGGAACAAGCGTACTATTTATCATCGGGAGCCCGCTTTCTGGTTCGCAGACAGTTAACGAGCGAACAGGAGAGGGGCACAGAGCATTTCAGCAACGCCCGCTTCGTGCGGAACATGATCGAGAAAGCGATTCGCCAGCAGGCCATTCGCATTGTCACTGACCATGTAGCGCATGAGGTAAACCGGGATATGCTGATGGAATTAAGAGCGGAAGATTTTGAGAAAGAATAAATAAGAACTTCCAAAGACACTGTTCTCCTATACTGGAGCAGGAGAAAATGCGGGAAGCCATGTGGGGATGTTGTGCGAGATGAAAGGGTGATATTCCCTCCATTGTAATCGAGGAAAAACGTGCGGGGCGTGTGCTGGCCGTTGCTTTTTCCGTGTGGAGCGTGTGGCCTGAAGGGAGGGAAAAGACCGGCAATGGTCTCCCTTCCCATTTTTGAAACACACGGTGGCCCTTTCGTTATTGATTTAGCTTTTTCACCAACAACTCTACCTTCTGTTCAGCCTGTTGCGCCCGCTTTATGCCTTCCATAACCTTGGCAGGTTCGGCGTTTTTCATTCCCTCCAATTGCAACGTCAATCCCTCCCGGTACACCATAAGGATGGACTCATACTCGTTTTTTTGTTTCTGGAGATCGGCATTATCGGGATGAAAGTCATTATGCATTGTGTTCCATAAGTAAAGCATCTCCTGCCGCGCCGTGTCGATGCTTTCTTGCGCTTCGATGAATTCGTCGTTGTGCTGCATTTCTGTAAGTATTGCCTGCAGTTCTCTGGCAATTGTTTGCGCCTGGGTTACGGATGCTTTGAAAGCCTGGAGAAAGGCTTTGTCATTGGAACTTAACGATGAGGAAGATAAGGAAGACGGGGATGCGTCTGCGGAAAATCCCGGCTTTTCCCCATTTACGTTTTGTATTTCCGCAGTTGTTGCTATTTCGCTTGTTTTCTTTATGGCGCATCCGGCAGAAAGAACAGAAAGCAGGAGTAAAGCCACCGCTATTCTTTTTCTCTTGCTTGACATACGGGTCACCTCCTGCTTTCAGTATATGAGCTTGTCCGAGAAAGCATGAAAAACATAAGTAATCTTCGTAATTTTTTTTGCAACTATTGTCTGCTATTATCCGTATATATAGGTATAAAATTCCAAGCAAAAAGGAGAGGAAGGGGGATGTTGGAGCTCTATTGGGCATGTTTTATCATTGGAGTGGTCTTTGCGCTTGTTACGATTCTAGCAGGTGACATAATTGACAATGCGCTGGATGGGCTGCTCGACTTTCTGCATCTGGACGGCGTACATACGCTGCGTCCGCTGGTAGTCATCGGTGGATTGGCCGGATTTGGCGGTACCGGTATCGTATTAACCCAGCTTCTATTGGTGGGGCAAATGGTCATCCTTGGTGTTTCGCTTGTGCTCGGGATTCTTCTTGCGGCTCTTATGTATGTTATCTTTGTCAGGCCGATGCGAAATGCGGAAAGTACGACCGGATTTTCTCTACGGGAGTTAAACGGACGCTTAGGAGAAGTCATTACAACGATCCCGGGCCAGGGCTGTGGCGAGGTGCTGCTGAAAGTTGGGACAGGACATACAAACCAGATTGCTGAAAGTGTTACACACAAAGAAATTCCAAGCGGGACACGGGTTGTGGTCATCGATGTAGGAAAAGACGGTACCCTGTACGTGTCTCCGTTTGAAGAAAACTAGCACAAGGGGAGGGCCTCTGATGTTGTTCGGTTTTGGTGTTTTATTTGTTCCGATTGTAGTTGTCGCGGTTTTGCTGCTGCTCGGCCTGGCGTTCTGGGCCCGGTATAAAACGGTAGGGCCGGATGAAGCGATGATTGTGACTGGCTCGTTTCTTGGCAGCAAAAATGTCGTCACCGACGATTCCGGCCGCAGCATTAAGATTGTTCGCGGCGGCGGGGCGTTCATCCTGCCGATTTTTCAGAATGCTGAATTTATTTCTTTACTGTCGCACAAACTTGATATCTCCACTCCCGAAGTGTATACCGAGCAGGGCGTGCCTGTCATGGCAGATGGGGTGGCCATTATTAAAATCGGTAGCTCGATTGAAGACGTATCGACCGCAGCCGAGCAATTCATGGGCAAACCGATTGAAGCGCTCAAAAGCGAGGCGCAGGAGGTGCTAGAAGGTCATCTGCGGGCCATTTTAGGCTCCATGACCGTGGAAGAAGTGTACCGCAACCGGGACCGTTTCGCACAGGAAGTGCAGGGGGTAGCGGCGAAAGATTTAAAGAAGATGGGCTTGCAGATTGTCTCGTTTACGATTAAAGACGTACGGGATAAACATGGTTATCTGGACGCGTTGGGACGTCCGCGCATCGCAATGGTCAAACGTGACGCCGATATCGCGGAAGCGGAAGCGGTGCGTGATGCTCGGATTAAAAAGGCGCTGGCAGAAGAAGAAGGGCAGAAGGCGGAACTGCTGCGCGATACGAATATTGCGGAAGCGACCAAGGCAAAAGAGTTGAAAGTCGCCTCCTTCAAAAAAGAGCAGGATATGGCCCGTGCCGAAGCCGATCAGGCGTATTTCATTCAGGAGGCGCGTTCGAAGCAATCGGTAGTGGAAGAGCAGATGAAGGTCGAGCTGGTCCGCAAAGAGCGCGAGATTGATCTAGAAGAAAAAGAAATTCTGCGCCGCGAGAAACAATATGACGCGGAAGTGAAGAAAAAAGCGGATGCCGACCGCTATGCGGTGGAGCAGGCTGCGGAGGCGGAAAAAGCGAAACGGATGCGGGAAGCGGATGCCCACAAGTACCGGATCGAGACGGAAGCGAAAGCGATGGCGGAACAGAAGCGCCTGGACGGCCTGGCCATTGCCGAAGCGGAGCGCGCCAAGGGTGCAGCCGAAGCGGAAGTCATACGCCTGCGCGGGTTGGCGGAAGCGGAAGCGAAAGAAAAGCTGGCCGAAGCGTTCCAGAAGTTCGGCGAGGCTGCTGTGCTTGATATTATCGTGAAGATGCTGCCGGAGCTGGCGGGCAGGATTGCCGAGCCGATGGCGAACATCGAGAAGCTGACGGTGGTAGATACCGGAAATGGGGCCGGCGCGACCCGCGTCAGCAACTATGTAACCGAGCTTATGGCAACGGCGCCGCAGATGGTAAAAGACGTCTCCGGCATCGATATCGAGCAATTGGTTGAGAATTTGACAAGGAAGAAGGAAACGGCACCGCCTTCGCTTCGTGACCTTAAAGAGGAACGAAGCTTGGATACGGGAATAGACGGAATAAGAGAATAAAGGAGAAAACGGCCATTCTCCCGGTGAAAATCCAGGAAGAGTGGCCGTTTTTGTTAGCGTGGGGGATACGTTGCCACCTGGTTAAGCGGATAGCTGTATTCGATCGGCTCATCAAATGTAACATAGTCCAGGTATACCATAAGCAGAACATACCGCCTGCCGGTTTGGGGATCGCTGATAATAATATGGTCGCGCCCTGCCGCCTCAACTACGCCGGTGAATACTTTCTTCTCTCCGCCCTCAAATGTCATATGAACTGTTGCGGTCTTTCCTCTATTTAAACGAAGAATATTTTCGATGTATGATTGTTCGGTTGGAAGCATTGCCTGCGAACCAGCTGCCCCCGGAGCTCCCGGCGTAGCCAGGGGCGTCATGGATTGGCCGCCGGCGGGAATTTGAGGAGGGGATGCCGCCCCCTGACCCTGCGGTGTACTCTGCTGCATTTGATAGCCGGGATAATAGTACTGCGGATATCCGGATGAAGTGTAGACATAAGGATTATACATTCTATTTCCTCCCTTAATACGTTTTAATATACGCGCGGGCAATCTTCCCCGCTTGGCCGGTAGAAGCAGTGCGCTTTAAACCGTCCTGCATTCCACTGGTTATACCACTGCGGGGGACAATCGCCTGGCGGCTTAAAAAACCATAGAGCGTTTGTGGCAGGGTGGAACCGTTCCCCGTTTATGTTTCTTTGCGCCAGGCGAATTTCTTGTGGCCTGGCCCGTTGATAAAAGTATCCTTTCTGTGTGGCCTCAAAGCCGCCGGGGGATTGAAATACCATCTGCTCAATTGTTCGGAGATCCTTAAAGTCAAGACAGTTGGCAATTACACGGTTCACTCCGACATTGCCCACCATCAGCATGCCCAGAACGCCTTCGCCTTCCGCCTCTGCACGTATCAGCCTTGCCAACAATTCCACATCTTTTCTAGTTGCGGGTACGACCGCCAACACTCTCACCTCCTGCTACACTACTCATCATATTAAGTGGGCTGTTTTTGGTGATTTGCCCATTGAAAAATAATTTGTAAAAGAGGGTGTACGGGAAGGAAACAGGTTACGTTTCGTCGAGCAAGCACAGGGCCGGATAAATATTTGGAAATAATTTTATAGCGTTTTTATACATATAAAGGAAAATGGTGATGAAAGGGAAAATATGAACACTAGAAAAAGACGATTTTCAATAAAAATTTTGTTGACACATACATATAAGGGGTATAGTATATAAATGAAAAGGAAGGCGGAACAAGAGACGGGGGAGGAGCTTTGATATCAGCGAATTTTTTTGTTAGGCATCTTTAATAGGAGCGCCAGGGTACAATTGCATGCGATGTAGGGGTATGCTACAGTGAAAGTAATCTTGTACAAAATATCTTTTTGATCTACATGTACTGTACGTATGTATAGTATAGGAGGCGATAACAATGTCTGAAACGAAACAAACCACGCTTCAAATCAGCGGTATGACCTGTGCCGCTTGCGCAAACCGGATTGAAAAAGGATTAAACAAGCTGGAGGGAGTAACGGAGGCGAATGTTAATTTTGCCTTGGAAACCGCACATGTTGAGTATACCCCTACCGAGCTATCTGTAGATGAGATAGTCCGCAAGGTAGAAAAACTTGGGTATCAGGCAGTGCCGAAAGACGAAAAAGCAGAAGATAGCGGGGATTATCGCCAAAAAGAAATTGCACGGCAAAAGCGAAAATTTATTCTCTCGGCCATTCTTTCACTGCCGCTGCTGTGGTCGATGGTCGGTCACTTTTCTTTTACGTCATGGATATGGATGCCCGAACTGTTCATGAATCCGTGGTTTCAGCTGGCACTTGCTACACCGGTACAATTTATTATTGGAAGCCAGTTCTACATCGGAGCGTACAAAGCGCTGCACAATAAGAGCGCTAATATGGATGTGCTGGTCGCTTTAGGAACCTCGGCCGCGTATTTCTACAGCCTGTATCTTACCATTGAGTCGATCGGACGCCCGCACCATATGGTAGAGATGTATTACGAAACGAGTGCCGTGCTCATTACGTTAATTTTATTGGGTAAGCTGTTTGAGGCGCTGGCGAAAGGGCGTACCTCGGAAGCCATCAAAACGCTCATGGGCCTGCAGGCGAAAACGGCCCTGGTCATTCGGGACGGTCAGGAAATGACGATTCCCGTGGAAGAAGTCGCGGTAGGCGATACGATTGTGGTTCGCCCCGGAGAGAAAATTCCAGTGGATGGTGAAGTAATTGAAGGTCAATCATCTGTTGATGAGTCGATGCTCACGGGAGAGAGCATTCCAGTAGAGAAACAGGCGGGCGCGCATGTGTTTGGTGCTACGATTAACAAAAACGGTATTTTAAAATTAAAGGCAACCAAGATCGGCAAAGAAACAGCGCTGGCCCAGATTATTAAAGTCGTGGAAGAAGCACAGGGATCAAAAGCGCCGATTCAGCGGATTGCAGACAAAATCTCAGGCATTTTTGTTCCGATTGTCGTCGGCATCGCCGTCCTTGTCTTCCTTGTCTGGTACATCTGGGTAACGCCGGGCGATTTTGCGAATGCACTGGAAAAACTCATTGCCGTGCTGGTCATCGCATGCCCGTGCGCCCTCGGTTTGGCTACGCCCACTTCGATTATGGCCGGATCAGGACGGGCGGCGGAAGCAGGGGTTTTGTTTAAAGGCGGAGAGCACTTAGAGACTACGCAGCAAATCGATACGGTTGTGCTGGATAAGACGGGAACCGTAACAAAAGGAAAGCCGGAATTGACGGATGTTATTATGGAAGGGATAAAGGAAGAGGAATTCCTGCGTCTGGTGGGTAGCGCTGAGAAAAATTCGGAGCATCCGCTTGCCGAGGCTATCGTAGCCGGCATTATAGAAAAAGGAATTTCGCTTGCTTCAACAGATGAGTTTGAAGCAATACCGGGGTATGGCATTCGTGCTGTGGTAGAAGGACGAACGGTCCTGATCGGTACACGCAAGCTAATGGCCCGTTATGAGGTTGCCGCAGAACAGGCATTTGACTCGATGAACGATTTGGAGAGCAAAGGAAAAACAGCCATGGTCGTCGCTGTGGATGGACGCTACGCAGGGATTGTAGCGGTAGCCGATACGATTAAAGAAACATCAAAAGAGGCGATTGCCCGCCTCAAACAAATGGGCATTGAAGTCATTATGATTACCGGTGACAATCAGCGTACAGCCGAAGCGATTGCCGCTGAAACAGGCATCGATCGCGTACTGGCGGAAATACTGCCCGAAGGAAAAGCGGAAGAAGTGAAGAAGCTTCAAAATCAGGGTAAGAAAGTTGCCATGGTAGGAGACGGAATCAACGATGCTCCGGCGCTGGCTATGGCCGATATCGGTATCGCGATGGGCACAGGCACGGATGTGGCCATGGAAGCAGGAGATATTACATTGATGCGAGGCGATTTGAACAGCATTGCCGATGCCATCCACATGAGCCGTAAGACGATGACAAATATTAAGCAGAATTTGTTCTGGGCACTGGCATATAACTCGCTCGGCATTCCGATTGCCGCCGCCGGATTTCTTGCGCCGTGGGTAGCGGGAGCCGCCATGGCGTTGAGTTCAGTTTCCGTTGTGCTGAATGCGCTGCGCCTGCAGCGGGTGAAATTATAAAAAAGCAATAAGAATAACCTGATAAGGAGGTGAAACGATGGAACCGGTAGTGGAGCAATCAGGTAATACGGAGGAGCATGAAGCGTGCCAAAGAACGAGCCATCATTCCGAAAAAATGAAAAACAATTTGATCACGCGATTAAATCGAATCGAAGGGCAAATTCGTGGTATTAAAGGTATGATAGACAGAGATGTGTACTGTGACAATATCCTAAATCAAATCGCAGCCGTACAATCCGCACTGAATTCGGTAGGACGCCTCCTATTGGAAGGACATATGAAAAGTTGCGTCATTGAGCGCATCCAGGAAGGCGATAATGAAGTAATTGATGAGCTGTTAAAGACGATGAACAAATTAATGAAGTAAGCAAGGCTTGCTTTAACTATACTAACACATTGGAGGGAACAAATCATGCAAAACGTAACATTGAAAGTGGAAGGCATGTCCTGCAACCATTGCGTAAAAGCCATTGAGGGCGCGCTGGAGGAAATTGGCGCTTCCGGAAAAGTAAATCTTGCCGAAAAAACCGTTCAGGTAGAATACGACGAAAATAAAGTGAACGTGGAATCCATTAAAGAAGCCATCGAAGATCAAGGATACGATGTAGTTTAAAAAAATATCCCGTTATACAAACCCTCCTCAGATTGTCGCTGAGGAGGGTTTTCATACGCTTCTATTCTGCCATGCCGCCATTTTACGGCAGGCCCTAGCGCATCCTCTGCATGCCTCCATGCATGCCAGGTATTCCGAAATACATTCGTTCATTTGTTCAACTTTCTTCACAATTTCTCCATGCTTTTTTGCTTTTATAGTAGTGAAGCAGATACGAAAGGAAAGATAAAAAATGGCAGAACAGAACACGATTTTAATTGTGGATGATGAGCAGCAGATGCGTCGGCTTTTGTCACTGCATTTACAAAAAGCTGGATATGACACCGAAGAAGTCGCATCGGGGGAGCGTGCCCTGGAGGCGGTCACAAAAAAGACGTACCGCCTAATCCTGCTTGACATTATGATGCCGGGCATGTCCGGTTGGGAGGCATGCAGAAAGATTCGTCAGACATCTTCCGTGCCCATCATTATGCTGACTGCTCGTGACGAAGTGGCGGACAAAGTACAGGGATTGAAGTTGGGCGCCGATGACTACATTACTAAACCGTTTGAGAAAGAGGAGTTGTTGGCAAGGGTCCGGGCGCTTCTCCGGCGAAGCGAGCTAACGTATGCGTCGTCCAGGGCTTCTGCCAACAGTTTGCTTCAACATCGCGGCATTAAAGTGGACAAAAAGAGACGGGAAGCTTTTTATCAGGACGCTGCGCTTGTCCTGACCCGAAGAGAATATGACATTTTATATACGCTCATCAAGAATCCGGGTCATGTATTCAGCCGGGACGATCTGCTTTCGTTAATCTGGTCGGACCGCAATGTGGACGATTACCGGACCGTAGATACACACGTGAAGAACCTGCGTGAGAAACTCCGCAGTGCGGGAGCACCCGCTCATGACATTTTGAAGACGGTGTGGGGAGTGGGCTATAAAATTCAGTAAGGATGAGAATTATGCTTCAATCCATTCGCAATCGTGTGTCTACCAAAGTAGGATTATTATTGCTTGTTGTTTTTTTGTTCATCATTTTTTCGATGGGCGGAATCCTGTATTCGCTATTTCTTACCTTCTACCTTTCTCATATTACGGAGGAGCTGGTGCAACGTGGAAAAAGCCATGCCAACGTGCTAAGCGAACATTTTACCCCTACCACCATGAATCATGTGGCCCGCATGGAAAAAGGTTCGAATTATATGGTGGTTGTGCTTGATAGAAACAGAAACGTTATCGCAAATTCGGATACCATTACCTCTGCTCACCGCGAATACTTATCGGCCACAGGTGAGCACGGAGCGGAAGAAGAACTGGCGGTAGAAAAGGATTGGGATAAAAAGCCGTTCCTCGTGTCCCGTTCTTTGATTATGCAAAACGGCGAACCTGTCGGCGCCGTTGTCATGTTCAGTCCTACGGCTCCTATCCATCAGGCCGTGGAAGTGCTGCAGGGAATGCTTGTGATTACCGGCGCGATCACTGTTCTGGTGGTAACCGGCATTGTCTTTCTTCTTTCCCGGATGATCGTGCGTCCGCTTCTTCAGATAAAACAGGCGACCGGTGAAATCGCAGAAGGAAACTACTCCGTTCGTCTGCCGGTACAGGGTGGTGACGAGGTGGCTCAACTGGCGGCTTCCGTCAACTATATGTCAGACCGTATCGAATTTTACCAGAAGCAGCGCAACGAATTTTTGGCCGATATCGGTCATGAACTGCGAACGCCTTTGACGTATCTAAAAGGATACGCAGAAATCCTGCGGGATTCGTCGATGGATAGCGAGGAACAGCGCACTTATACAGAAATTATTTATGAGCAGAGCTCCCGCCTGCAGCGGCTGGTTCAGGATTTGTTTGATTTGGCCCGCCTGGAACAGGGAACATTTTCGTTTCAAGTAGAGCGTTTTCCGCTGGAAGAAGCGGTGACGGATGCGCTGACATTGATAGAGCCTTCCATGGATGAGAAGGGCATTGATTTATATTATGAAGGTCCCGATCAGCCTCTCATAATCAGAGGCGATCGGCAGCGACTTGGACAGGTGGTACTGAACTTGCTGGAGAATGCCAAACGGTACATCCCCGCGGGCAGCACGGTCCGGGTTCGAGTAAAGGAACATAAGGATGCGGCCTATATCGAAGTAGAGGACAACGGTCCGGGCATTCCTGAGGAGGAGCTTCCGTATCTTACGGAGCGCTTATATCGGGTAGAAAAATCCCGTTCCAAGGAGACGGGAGGAACCGGACTCGGACTTGCCATTAGCCAGGAAATTATTCGAAAACATAACGGCTCGCTCTCTATCGAAAGTGTGAAAGGAAGAGGTTCGACATTTATTGTGGGGCTGCCACTAAAAAAAGATGAAGAACTTTGATTTCATCATATTTTCTTCACAAATGCCGGGTATAGTATAGACAGACATTTTCCCAATATGAAGAGGTGAGAAGCAGCCATGATAAAAATTCCTTTGGTAAGATGGGCCGGTGTCACGCTGCTGGCTACTGGTGTACTGGTGGCTGGATGCAGTACGCAGGGAAGTGAACAGCAGCCAAAACCGGCTGCAGAGCAGACGCGGCAGGAGAGCGCAGCCGGAAAAGCGGATACGGCTCAGGCCATGCTTGCTACGAAAAATACTACACGCATTACGGGAGGTAGCGCAGAAGAAATCGCATTATCGGCTTCCAGGATGATTTGGCCCGCAACGGCGAACGGAACGAAGCCGAATGTTGTCCTGTTGGCTCCAAGCGACAACTGGCAAACGCAGCTGGTCGGACTGGATTTGGTGCATCATCCAAGTGATGGCCCGCTGCTTGTAACGGAAAAAGGCAAAGTATCGGAAGTGGTGCTGAATGAAATCAAACGTCTCAATCCGAAAGGAGCGCAGGACGGGACGCAGGTCATCACGATTGGGATGGAGGCAAACGCCGTAAAACAAATCACGGATGCTTCGCTTAAAGTAAAAGAAATCAAAGGCGAGACACCGGAAAAGATTGCGGCAGCCATTGATGAATATTACGCATCCGTCGACGGAGAACTGCCGCAATCGGTTGTCGTTTCTACGTCCGAAAAAGCGGAGTTTGCCGCACCTGCCGGCAGCTGGATTTCTCATATGCCGGAGCCGCTTTTGTATGTAACCAAAGACAAAATTCCGGCTGAGACCGAAGCCGCGCTGAAGAGACGGAACGGCAAAGCTAACATCTATCTGCTCGGGCCGGAAGACGCGGTGAGCAAACAGGTGGAAAATGATTTGAAAAAACATGGCAATGTTATCCGCATTTCAGGCAATGATCCGGTGGCGAACGCCATTGCATTTGCCAAGTATAAAGATGCCAAAACCGGATTTGGCTGGGGCATTACACAGCCGGGTCATGGCCTGGTTTTGGTAAATGTGGAGAACATAAGCAAGTCGCTGCCGGCCCTGCCGTTTGCACACCGCGGTAAGCATGCGCCGCTGCTGTTGACAGAAAAGGAGAAAGCACCGGAAACGCTGCTCACGTATCTGAAAGAATTGAAGCCGCTCTTTAAGAAAGAGCCGACTGAAGGGCCGTATAACCATATGTATATTGTCGGTGGCAGCGATTGGGTTTCCGATGAACAACAAGGGGATTTGGATCATCTGATTGAGATTGAGGCTGCGAACGGTAAGGGTCACGGTGGTCATGATAATATGAATATGGATCATAGCCAGCACGAATGAAGAGAAGACTGCTTAGAAACAAGCCAGGCGATTTTCTCTTTATGCATAAATGCAAAAAGGCCGGGAGAGCTTCCCGGCCTTTTTGGCTTTCGGCTTTGAAGAAAAACCGTTGACAAAAAATCAAATCTGTTTAATAATATACCCATAACCGTATATACCCTATGGGGTAATAAAGATAAAATAATCGAAACAGATGAAAAACAAGAAGAGGAGAAAAGAAGGATGAAAGTGGTAAACATGCTGACTCGGCGAGTATTGGAAAAACAAGCGCCTGCGAGTATTTGATGGCCCGGAGGCATATGACAGTGAAAAAAACTGCTGGGCGGGATGAATAGCTGGACCGGTAAAGTTGTGTGATAACAAACGATGAAAGCATGATGTATGACTTGATAGTAAGAGGGAGGGAGAGACTATGACACTTGGTTTAGCTATTACACTATTTCTTATCGGTTTTCTCGGCTCGTTCATCTCAGGTTTGGTTGGCATCGGCGGTTCCATTATTAAATATCCCCTGCTGTTATACGTTCCGCCGTTAGTCGGCGTGGCGGCCTATACGGCGCACGAAGTATCCGGCATTAGCGCGGTGCAGGTATTCTTCGCCACATTCGCCGGTGTCATGGCGCTTAGGAAGGAAAATGTGATTCACTATAAGCTTGTCGGCTATATGGGTGTAGCCATTATTCTTGGCAGCTTTGCCGGGGGCTACGGCGGCAAGTTTTTGTCGGCGGACGCGATTAACTTTGTCTATGCTATCCTGGCAACTATTGCGGCAGTCATGATGTTTGGGCCGAAGAAAGGTCTTGATGACATTCCGATGGAACAGGTAGCATTCAACCGTACTGTAGCCGTCATTTCCGCACTGATTGTCGGCGTGACATCCGGGATTGTCGGGGCAGCCGGGGCCTTTATTCTTGTGCCGATTATGCTCATCATCTTGAAAATCCCGACGAGAATTACGATTGCTTCGTCGCTTGCGATTACATTCATCTCATCCATTGGAGCGACAATAGGAAAAGTAATGGCGGGGGATGTGCTGTTCTGGCCGTCAGTTATCATGGTAATCGCCAGCATGCTCGCAGCGCCAGTCGGTGCGAAGCTGAGCACGAAGGTCCATGCGAAAGTGCTACGCGCCATTTTGTCCGCATTAATTGTCGGTTCCGCCATTAAAATCTGGCTGGATATTTTAGCTTAAACCTTAAATCTTTAAAAATATAAAGGAGGAATTTACATGGAAGTTAAAGCGATTAGCGCAAAAGAACTGCATAACAACATCAACAGCGGGCAACCCATATTCATTCTAGATGTACGAAACACGGAGGACTACAACGATTGGAAGATTGAACATAAGCATCTGACCTCGGTGAACATTCCGTACTTTGATTTCCTTGATGACAATGAGGACATTTACCATTCGTTGCCGAAGGATACAGAGATTGTCGTTATCTGTGCCAAGGGCGGCAGCGCCAAAATGATTGGGGAGATGCTTGCGGAACGTGGCTATCATGTGAGCTACCTTGAGGAAGGCATGCTGGAGTGGAGCCAGTTTTATCACCCGGTGACGGTAACAGAAGACAAAGACATGAAAATAATTCAAGTGAACCGTCTTGCGAAAGGTTGTTTGTCGTACATGATTATCTCTGACGGAGAAGCGATGGTCGTTGACCCGGGCCGCCACTTTGAGGAATACCTAAAGCTGGCTGAGCAGGAGCAGGTGAAAATTACGCGCATCGCGGATACCCATCTGCATGCCGACCATATTTCCGGTGGTCCGGAACTTGCTAAGCGTACAGGTGCCGTATATTATATCTCCCGCAGCGAGATGCAAGGAGCCGATGAAATTCCGTACGAGCCACTAGAAGATGATCAGAAGATACAGGTAGGAAATACCCAGGTGAAAGTCGTGGCGATTCCGACACCGGGCCATACCCCAGGCAGCGTATCCTTCCTGGTGAATGATCGATATCTGCTGTCCGGCGACACCATTTTCGTAGGCGGGATCGGGCGTCCGGACTTGGGCGGCAAGGCACGTGAATGGGCCCAATCTCTGTATGATACAGTGTTTACCCATATTGCCAATCTGTCCGATAGTACATGGGTGTTACCTACGCATTATGCGCACATTAAGGAAATTAATGAAGAGGGCGTCGTCGTCGCGCGTCTCGGAGATATTCGGGCCAACAATGAGGTTATGCGTACAGAAAACCGTGAACAGTTCACGGAAATGGTAGCCGGCGCATCCGGTGCCACACCGCCGAATTATGAAGAGATTATACAGATTAATCGTGGAGTCGTTCATGTGGCGGACGAAGTGGCCACCCAGCTTGAAATCGGGCCGAATCGCTGCGCTGTCCATCATTCATGAGAAATGTGCATCCTTCTATTAGGATAGCTTATTTATAACATTCGTAAAGGAGAGGTTTATTATGACAAAACGAGTAGCCATCATCGCAAGCAACGGAGGTATGTTTGACGCTTACAAAGTATTCAACATCGCAACGGCGGCTGCCGCAACCGATGCGGAAGTAGCCATTTTCTTCACATTCGAAGGTTTAAATCTTATCCATAAAGATGCGCATACCCAATTGCCGATGCCGGCAGGCAAAGAACACTTTGCAGAAGGATTCAAGGCAGCGAACGTGCCGAGCATTCCGGAACTATTGAACATGGCATTGGAAATGGGCGTAAAAGTAATCGCCTGCCAGATGACAATGGACGTCATGAACCTGAAGAAAGAAGATTTTGTCGATGGTATTGAAGTAGGTGGAGCTGTAACCTTCCTGGACTTTGCATATGATGCCGACGTTACGCTGACATTCTAAAAAAATGCGGCAAAAATACAATGAGGAGGAGACACAATGAGTGCATATACCGTGGATAAAACGCTGGACTGCAAAGGGCTGTCCTGTCCGATGCCGATTGTCCGGACGAAAAAAGCGGTAGAAGAGATGAAGGCAGGCGAAGTGCTGGAAATCGTCGCCACAGATCCGGGTTCGGTAGCGGATGTGAAAAGCTGGGCGATCCGCACCGGGCACCAGTTCCTCGGCACCGTAGAGGAAGACGGGACATTTAAACATTATATCCGGAAAGCCGATCCGGAGGAGGCAAAACCGGAGAAAAAACATCCGGATATCGTATCGAATGATGAATTGCAGAGCAAACTCATGGAGCAGCCGGTCATTCTCGATGTGCGTGAGCCAATGGAATATGCATTTGGCCATATTCCAGGTGCTAAGCTGATTCCCTTTAGCCAATTGGAGGAGCGGCTGGCCGAGCTTGCCCCGCACAAAGATGAGGAAATTTATGTTGTCTGCCGTACGGGGAACCGGAGCGATATGGCGTGCCAGCTGCTGACGGAAAAAGGGTTCAAACAAGCGAAAAATGTGATGCCCGGCATGTTAGGATGGGAAGGTCCGATAGAGAAACAAGCAAATAATTAAGTAAGGAGGAGAGTATATATGAATGCAGATATCGCAGTAGACGCCAAAGGGCTATCCTGCCCGATGCCGATTGTCAAAGCGAAAAAAGCGATCGACGGCCTTGCGAGCGGTCAGATTATGGCGTTAGAGACGACCGATAAAGGCTCGGTAAACGATTTTCAGGGCTGGGTTAAACAAACAAATCATGAACTGCTGAAGATGGAAGAAGACAACGGCGTATACCGCTTCTTCGTAAAAAAATCGTAATGGAGGGAAAAGAGAGAAGAGATCAAAGGAATGGTTTTCGTTATTGAAGAAATTCTTTTGTAGAGGATTTGAACTGGTAATGAAAAAGGCACCAAAGCATGGGTGCCTTTTTTTGTGTCATAAGTAAGCGGTAAAAGGATGATTTTTGTATCAACCTCTTTCTCTATACACGTTTCCAATGGCACTCGATATCCTGTTACGAATGCAGGCCGCTTTTTGTTATATAAACTTAACCTGAAAAGTTGTATAATGAATTTGATGAACAAACTGAATGGACAGGAAGAAGGAGAAAAGAGTGCCATTTTTACGCTTTAAAGGATTTGAAAAAGATTTTCTGAAAAAGATTTCTCCCGAAGTGATAGAAAAGTTTTCCCGTATTGTGAGCATCCCGAAAGAGATTATAAAAATTGAACTACTCACTGTTGAAACTATAACGGAAACTCCTTTATCCCTAGAAATATTCATGTTCCAAAGAGCGCAGGAAATACATGACGCTCTGGCTTCCGTGCTTCACGATATCCTAAGCGAGCATGGGTATAAAAATGTTCATATCTTCTTTGTTATGCTTAACCCTTCTTTTTATTACAAAGAAGGCAATCCTTTAAAATAGGCGAGTACACAGGAACGGTTCGAGCAATTGCCGCATACGATAGAGAGAATATCGATAAAATCTGCCGGTTTTCCGCGAAGGCGGATATTATCAATGAATCTGTAGAAAAGGTAGTGAATGAGAGTGGATCCTCTTTTCAGCGAGTTGGTCAAAACGCTGCAAACGGAACAGAGACAAGCAGAGCAGCGGGCTAATGAACTGTTGGACATATCGGATTATGTGGCAATTAAGCAAATAAAAAGAATCGCACAGAAGGAAACAGAGGGATGAAGCGATGGCTGCTAATCAGGTGGCACCATGGCTGGAGCTGTTATCATGCATGGCACGTTGAATTGTACCGGGCAGTGGGGCATAAGCCGAAGGAATCGGCCGAATTGGATCGCCATCTCGAACAGTTTACTCATCATGTAGAATACCTGCTGGTACTGAAGAAGAGAGACGTACATGGGACACAGCGCCGCATCTATTAAATAGGGCGATCTAGAACAAATCTCTTCTGAGTCCGGGAGAGGTCCTTTATTAAAAAATACAATAAATACAGTAAACACAAAGCAGCCGATTCATAATGTCGGCTGCTTTGTGTTTACTGAACGTAAGGCAGTGCTGTCTGTCTTCTGATGCTACGGCATATGAAGGCGGGACGGTTTCTCAGGTTTTTAAAGCCTCTAGCTAATGTGAAGACCGATGTTTCCGAAGTTATGGGTCTCTTGTAATCGATGCAGGGCTTGCCGCGCTTCTGATAGAGGAAAGTATTGATCGATTACTGGACGAATCTGGTGCTTTGTAATAAATTGGAGCATCTCTCGAAATTCTTCCTGGCTCCCCATCGTCGAGCCTAACAAGTTAAACTGTCCGTAAAAAAAGGAACGAAGGTTGAGTTGAATCTCATCGCCGGCTGTAGCGCCGAACGTGACAAGAGTGCCACCGGGCTTCAAGATAGTGAGGCACTTGTCAAATGTAGCCGCCCCCACGCTGTCGATTACGAGATCGACCTTGTCACCCTCTAACGCTTCCAGCCAATCCTGCCCGGTTTCAATGATGACGTCGGCTCCCAGTTTACGGATATGCTGCCGTTTTTCCTCGCTACGGGAGGCGACACAGACGCGTGCCCCCACCGCCTTTGCAAATTGAACAAGATAGGTCGCCACGCCGCCGCCCGCGCCCGGAATGAATACCGTCTGTCCGGATTGTACCCGGCCGCGAGTAAACAAAGCGCGATAGGCCGTCAATGCAGAAAGCGGCAGGACGCCGGCCTCTTCCCAACTGAGGTATGATGGCTTCGGCTCCACTTGATCGGCGGAGATGACGATGAACTCCGCAAACGTCCCGTGTGTCGGTGAGCCAAGGATTTCATAATTCGGCGGAGGCGCCGGTGTGTTTTTGAACCAATGAAGCGTCGGATTGATGATCACTTCATCACCCTGGTGAATACCATGAACATCTGGACCGATTTGATCAATCACCCCGGCACCGTCAGAACCTAAGATGATGGGTGGGTCCCCCTCTTTGCCCGCATGCAAGATACGGAGATCGCGACGATTTAGGCCGGCTGTTTTCAAACGAATACGCACTTGACCCGGACCGGCTGTCGGCTCTGGCATGTCCCTATATGCAGCTCCTTCAAATCCCGGCAACCCGTGGTGGATAAATGCTTTCATTTCGAATTACTCCTTCCAATTTTGTGAGAACGATTATAAGAGACAGTATACCATAATCTCCCTATACAGCAGCGGCTCACGGATTATTCGCTGCAGGTTGCCTGTATATTTGTTTTGTTATCTGGTTATCCTCTCTTTATCATCAGAATTATGTATTCGTATTCCGTTTCGCCCGTTGTGCTTCACTTGATACAGGTATATTATATAGGTCTTTTTTCATGATAACCGGATTTTTTGGATGAGAGCTACATGAATTTTATAAAGGGGAAGGTAACGGACGCTGATTTCTGTGCAGACGACGCCGGAGAGCGTAGATCAATTCCGAGAGAGTGTGGATGTGCTTTTGGGGGTGCAGATATAGACGCCAATCTTGTCCGAAGTAAAAGCCCTTCCGTGAGTAATAGGAAGGGCTTTTGCGTTTGCAATCTATTGTTGTGAAGGTTATTAGAGTGTGAGTCTATACCTCATTGCCGACTAACCGACAGCCATCTTTCTTCTTACTCCGTGAGCCTCCATATGGGTTCTGGGTTCGCCGACGACAGGCTCCTTCTCTTCCAGTCGGTAAGCGGGAAAGGAGAGATACCCGAACTCAACGATATCGCCGCATGTCTCGCAAATGTCTCCCATCAATTCTGCTTTTGCTGTGCGCTGTTGATTGTGACACAATGGACATTCCACTTTCATAACAACCTCCGTTTGGCATGTATTTGGGATAGAAATTACGCTACTTATTATCCCATGTCAGGTATGTAGATTTTGTCAAACGATAGGAGTATATTTCGTGAAAGCGTCTTCTATTTTTGTCGAATGTGTCAAAATTGTGAATGCTTGTGACAATGTTTAAGGCGCTGGTGGACGACCCACGTCTTAAAATCAAATCATGGGAAGGACGGTTGACTTTTGTGATACGAAGGAAAAGAGAGGAAAGAATGAGG
>NZ_BJXX01000099.1 GCF_007991215.1 Aneurinibacillus danicus | reverse complement strand
GATTTTCACAGAAAAAAGTTATATTTTCTGTATGACCGAAGAGACAGACGACCGCAATGAGGTGATCTGTTCGAGTTTTTCGAGCAAATCGGCCACCTGGAACGGCTTCTTAATGATCTCTGTATGGGTTAGCGAAAAAGCATAGGCTTCTTCGTCACCCGTCGATAAAAATAGGATCGGGGTATCAATGCCGCACGCCCGAATCCGTCCCCCGATTTGCAGCCCGTTCGTCTTGTCCAACTGTACACTAATAATGCATGCATCAAAGCTTTCATTCTGTAAAGATGCAAGGAAGGACTGTTCGTCCTCATAGCACTCGACTTCATACCCTTTGCGCTGGAGATTGTAGAGCAGCAATCGGACATGAAGAGGCTCGCTTTCCAGCAGAGCTACTCTCCCGTTTTTCATGTATTCCCCCCACCTTTATATAGGCTTATTATTTGTATATATGGATTAGCTCATTATCTAATAAAAGTAAGATGAAAAACAAAAAAACTTTACATAGAGTTAATAATATTATTGTACTACACCATGGTGGGTTCGGAAATGAATTTTATTTTGACACTGCTTCACTATCGTTATATGACGAAAAAAGACCGGGCCAGCTATCCGGTCTTGATGTGCTGAAACAATTGTTTCAAATATAAAACAACGTGAGAACAGAGCGTCCAGAGTGTTGAACAGCGTACAGGCACATTCACGATTTTCTTTTCTTTTTTGTTTATTGCTCTTCCCCCCTTCAAAAACTTTCCGGTTCAATGTCCGGGCTATATAAATGTTGTATGCACGTCAGGCTCTGGATGTTCCGTTTCCATCTACATATAGGAAGCACTGGAATGCAAAAGGATACATGAACAATTCGATACGTACCATTCGGGTATATAGTGAGTAGCGGGGGAACAGACCCGCTTTTTTTGTTTGCTGTGGGACTCTGGTTTCGTTTTGGGGCACACTATACGTACATCTTATCAGAGCGAAAAGGGGGCCTGGCAGTGATTAAGGAGATTAAGGATATACATAGAAATTTTGAGACGAAGAGCGAATGTGCGAACCGTCTGCACCACTGGGTGGAAAAGAACCGACGGTATACGGAGGAAGGAACGTGTGCGTCCTATATCCCGGCACTTCGGCATGCTGACCCGCACCAGCTTGGCGTGTGCATCATCGGACATGATGGAGAAATCATCAAAGGAGGCGAGGCGGATGTTGTTTTTACGATGCAGAGCGTGTCGAAAGTCATCAGTTTTATGGCTGTGTGTCTTACGCATGGTCTTGCCTATGTATTAAAACATGTCGATGTAGAGCCGACGGGCGATCCCTACAATTCCATCATGCGGCTCGAACTAAAGAAACCGGCTCGTCCGTTCAACCCGATGATTAACGCAGGCGCAATTACCGTTGCTTCCCTGCTCCCCGGCGTAACGAAAGAAGAAAAGTTTGCGGGGCTGCTCGATGTGTTGGAGATGCTGCTGGGCCGACGTCCGTCAGTAGATGAGGCTGTGTTTTTTTCAGAGCGGGAAACGGCCCATTATAATTTTGCACTCGCTCATTTCCTCAAAGCGGAGGGGTTTCTCAAATGTGGTGTAGAGGATGCGATCGATATTTATCTGCGGCAATGCGCGATTGAAGTAACGACCGAAGATCTGGCAAGGATCGGACTTGTGCTGGCATGCGATGGATACGATCCGCTATGCAGCAAGCAGGTGCTGCCTTCTGAACTTGCCCGATTGACCAAAGCGGTGATGCTGACGTGCGGCATGTACAATGCATCGGGCAAATTTGCCGCATTCGTTGGCGCACCGTCCAAAAGCGGGGTATCCGGCGGCATTATGACAGCCGTTCCGCCCAGACGGCATAAAGTGACTCCGTTTCACAACGGCTGCGGCATCGGCATCTACAGCCCGGCGATTGATGAGGCAGGCAACAGCGCGGCCGGAGTAAAGCTGCTGCAGCACATCTCGGCGGAATGGGAACTGAGTGTGTTTTAGAAATAGACTGGTAGTCTCTGAGCGCCGCATAGAACACCGGATCATACGGGATACGAAACGAGCGGGCAAGCTTCATCGACATCTTCCTCTCTTAGGGCATCTAAGTGGCCAGGGAAACGATCGATTTGAGGAAATACTGTTTTCACTATGTATATATTGCTTAATTTATTCCAATGATAAAAATATACTTTTACTAAATAAGGAGTAGTTTCATGGGATACGAAAACCAGGGGTTAGACTCTTTGATCATCGGTATTGACGTTGGTTCAACAACCGTGAAAGCAACCGTGGTGAATCCGGAAAGTAAAGAGATTCTTTGGTCAGATTATCAGCGGCACCATACGAAGCAGGCAGAAAAAGTCCTGGAATTCTTAATTGTGATTGGGAACGAATTTCCTCATATCAAGCAGGAGAACATCCGCGTATTTATGACCGGCTCCGGCAGCGGGCCGATTGCCGGGCACATTGGAGCGAAGTTTGTCCAGGAAGTAAATGCCGTTACGATGGCGGTGGAACATCTTCACCCTGATGTGGGAAGTGTGGTTGAGCTTGGAGGACAGGATGCCAAAATTATCATTTTTAAGGAAAACGAAGAAACAGGGAATAAACAGGCATTGACCTCCATGAATGACAAGTGCGCATCCGGCACCGGAGCTACGATTGATAAGTGCATGATTAAAGTAGGGATGCCTATGGAAGAGGTAGGCAGCCTGCACTTTGACGATACGAAATTGCATCATGTAGCCGCCAAGTGCGGTGTGTTTGCAGAAACCGATATCGTTAATCTGGTAAAAAGCGGAATTCCTTCCGCCGAAATTATGTGTTCCTTAGCGGATGCCATTGTCATGCAGAACCTCTCCGTTCTAACTCGCGGAAACACGCTCCGGCACCGTGTTCTTTTGCTGGGCGGTCCCAATACATACCTGCCTTTTCTGCAAGAATGCTGGCGAAAGCGGATTCCTGAAACTTGGGAAGAGCGAGGGTATGAGTATCCGAAAGACATGTCCGTTGATGAACTAATCTTTGTGCCTGAGAATTCGCAGTACTATGCCGCTTACGGTGCCGTCATGTATGGAATGCATGAACCGGTTGGCGTGGGCAGCTATACGGGGATCGAAAGTCTTAAGGAATTTATTGCTCACGGTCGAAAAGCAAAACTTGGAGAAAATGCCGGTCCGCCTCTGGTAAGCAGCAAAAACGAAATGGAAGAATTCCGCCGGAGTTATCGTATTCCCCGCTTTGAGCCGACTGCTTTCGTACCGGGGCAGAAAGTAAGAGCAGTAATCGGCCTGGACGGCGGCTCGACTTCTTCGAAGGCCGTTCTGGTTGATGAAAGCGGAAACATTTTGCTTAAGGAATACCAGCTCTCCAAAGGAAATCCGCTTGAAGATACAAAAGAGATGTTGAAACGAATTCGAGATACGGTGGCAGGTCAAGGAGCGGAATTAGAGATTATCGGCTTTGGCGCCACGGGATATGCGGCGGACGTTTTAGAGAAAACCTTAAAGGCCGATGTCAATATTGTGGAAACGGTTGCCCATATGATGAGTGCCGTTAACCAATTTGGCGATGTTGATGTCATCTGTGATATCGGCGGCCAGGACATCAAAGTGCTCTTTCTCAAAAACGGGGATATTCGCAACTTCAGGCTGTCCAATCAATGTTCCGCCGGAAATGGAATGTTACTGCAAGCCATGGCGGACCAGTTCGGTATTCCGGTTCAGGAATATGCGGATACGGCCTTTAGCGCACAGCTTTCTCCCAAATTTTCATACGGCTGCGCCGTATTTCTGGATGCGGACCGGGTGAATTTTCAGAAGGAAGGATATTCGAAAGAGGAGCTGCTGGCCGGTCTGGCTCTCGTATTGCCGAAAAATGTATGGCAGTATGTGGTTCAGATTCCACGCATGGCTGAATTGGGCCGCAAATTCGTCCTGCAGGGAGGCACGCAGTATAATCTGGCTGCTGTTAAAGCCCAGGTCGATTACATTAAACAGCGGGTTCCTGATGCAGAAGTATACGTGCATCCCCATCCGGGAGAGGCGGGAGCGATTGGTGCGGCCATGGAAACATTGCGCGTTGTAAAGCGGCGTGGGTATTCAACGTTTTTGGGGCTGGATGCGGCTATTAATCTGTATTACGTAAGCCGCAACGATGAATCGACCCGATGTACATTCTGTCCCAACCATTGCAGCCGAACCTTTATCGATTCCCAAACACCGGACGGGAACACAGCTCGCTATATCTCCGGTTTTAGCTGTGAAAAAGGGACCGTGGAAGACAAGGAAGCCGTGATCAAATTGACCCGGGAGCGGCAGGAACTGAAGAAGCACTATCCAAACCTGGTGGAATACGAAGCGCGCCGCATGTTTCAGCACTTCTACGATTCCGCGCCGCTGCCTGAGCCGGGTACGCCGGTAAACGATAGCCGATTGAAGCGCCGCTGGTTTGGATTGGGAGGAGAGAAGGAGATACAGTACAAGCACTATTTTGAGCGTTCCTCCCGTGAAGCGGCAGAGAAACGAAGCAAGATTCGTATTGGAATTCCTAAAGTACTTAACATTTGGTCTACCGCACCGTTTTGGCGCACCTATTTTGAGACGCTCGGCATCGACCCGCGCAATATCGTGTTCAGCGACAATACAAGTGAGGACATGTGGCAGGAAGGAGGGAAGTACGGCTCAATCGATCCTTGCTATCCGTCCAAGGTAGCCCAGGCCCATGTGCATAATCTATTGTTCAAACACCATAGCGAGCGTAAACCGCTCGAATATATCTTTTTTCCTTGTATTACGCACATTCCGACCCATCTGCATAACGTGATGGATTCGGCCAGCTGCCCCATCGTGGCTGGAGCTCCGAATGTAATCAAGGCTGCTTTCACGAAAGAAATCGACTTTTTTGCGTCAAGAGGAATTACGTATCTGGATCCGGCGGTTACTTTCACAGAACCAAATCTGATGAAAAAGCAGTTGTATGAGGCATTCAAGGAACACCTTCAGATTACAGAGGATGAGAATAACTTCGCTGCAGACGAAGCCTGGAAAGCTATGGAGTTGTTTGATACCGAAATGCAGGAGAAAGGCCGGGCGATCCTTGAGCAGATAGAACAAGAAAATCGCCTTGCTATCCTGATGATTGGACGTCCGTATCACTCTGATCCGGGCCTTAACCATGGTGTATTGGAAGAGTTTCAAGTGCTGGGCTACCCGATTTTGTCCATGCGCTCTATTCCAAAAGATGAGGCTTGGCTACACCGCTTTTTCAATGACGACCTGAAGAGCGGACGTGTCGATTATGCGTTGGAAGTGACCGATGTATGGCCGGAAAATTTCAGTTCCAACAGTGTGCAAAAAGTCTGGGCGGCCAAGTTTGCCGCACGTCATCCGAACGTGGCCGTGTTGGATCTATCCAGTTTTAAGTGCGGACACGATGCTCCGACCTATGGGCTGATTGATTCGATTATCTCAACCGCAGGCACCCCCTATTCGGCACTGCATGATATTGATGCCAATAAACCAAGCGGTTCGATTAAAATACGCGTCAAGACGTATGCGCATAGCCTGAGCCTTCATGAAGAGCGCTTAGAGGATTTGAGTCGTAAAAAAGCGGAATTGCAGCATCGCCTTGAGCAAAAACGCATGGAACTGCTGAGCCAGAAGCGAAACGAACAAGTTGGATTATATGAACACCAAAATATCTTTCAAGCAGGGAATTAAAAACATCGATACTCCATCAAAACAAGGAGTGAAGCATATCATGACTGTCACCAAAAACAGGGAACAATCCCGGCAGCATCTTTCTGCTGAGGATCAATTGCGTTTGTTTCAGGCGGAACAGGAAGCAGCGTTAGGTTTACAGGAAAAAAAGGACCAGTGGTTTGATCCCGTTCCCCGTCAGTTTCTACTTAAAGACAAGGCTGCCACGACCATTCTTTTCGGCGGGCTAACCATGGCTCAGGATTATCTGGTGGAAGGCACTTTAAAAGGGTTGGGGTACCGGGTGGAGCATTTGGATTGCCCGGACAATGAGTCGCTTCGTTACGGTAAGGAGTTCGGGAATCGGGGACAGTGCAACCCGACGTACTTCACGGTAGGCAATTTAATCAAACATCTCCATCACCTTCGGGATGTGGAAGGAAAATCAAAGGAGGAAATTGTCCGCAATTACCTTTTCATTACTGCTGGTTCTTGCGGTCCTTGCCGCTTCGGCACGTATGTCACGGAGTATCGGAAGGCTCTGCGCGACGCAGGGTTTGACGGGTTTCGGGTTCTTTTGTTCCAACAGCAGGAGGGGTTGAAACAGGCGACCGGTGAGGAATCGGCCCTTAAATTGGATACTTCGTTTTTTGTCGGCTTTCTGAAAGCGATCCTCCTGGGGGATGTTTTGAATGCATTAGGGTACCGCATCCGTCCCTACGAAGTGGAAGCAGGTTCAACCGATAAGGCTATCGAACGCTGCAAACAGTATTTGTACGATGCTCTAAGCGGGCGGAAGTGGCTGCTCCCGGCGTTGTTTAGATGCCGCAAGGAATTGCGCGCCGTTCAGGTAGATCGAACACAGGTGAAGCCTAAAGTGAGTGTTATCGGTGAGTTTTGGGCCATGACAACCGAAGGAGACGGGAATTATCAGTTACAGCGCTTTCTGGAGCAGGAAGGGGCTGAAGTTGAAGTGCAATCCATTACGGCCTGGATTTTATATCTCATTTGGGATGTACGCTATGACACGGCAAGGCGAATGGGGCTAAAGCAAGCGGATTCCGGACGTCATGGATTGAAAGGAAAAAATCCCCGTTTGCGTTTGGGCCTGTTATGGCTGGCTGAGCGGGCAGTTAGACTATGGTTTCAAATGTATGCACGAGCCATGGGTCTATACGGTTACCATCTCCCTGACATGGATGAAATTGCACGCGTTGCCCATGCCCATTATGATAATCACCTGCGCGGCGGAGAAGGACATATGGAAGTAGGAAAACTGATTCTCAACGTGGTGAAGCGAAAAGTAAATATGACCCTTTCCGTCAAGCCATTCGGATGCATGCCGTCTTCCGGCGTATCCGATGGCGTTCAATCGCTGATTACCGAGAAATATCCTGAAGCTATTTTCCTTCCGATTGAAACAACCGGAGATGGAGCCATCAACGTATACAGCAGGGTGCAGATGACGCTGTTTAAAGCGAAGCAGGCCGCACAGAGGGAGTTTGAAGAAGCCGTAGCAAAGAAAGGCGTTACAGCCAAACAGCTTCAGCAAATATCAGGCCATGCAAAGTTTGCTCATCCGCTGCGAACGAGACGTCACACTGTTGCTTGTACGGCAGCAAATGCGGTATATAGTATACGCGGGATGTTCAATTGGTTTTCCTTCCGGCGAAACAAAGAGGGCATTGAAGGGACGTAATTACGGTGTAATACAAAAACGGATTAGCCTCCAAATATTTTTTGGAGGCTTTATTTTGTTTCTGCATTGGAGAAGACGCCAGCATTTTCTTTGTTTCATTATGAGCAATTTGCTCTTAGTGTTTTTCAGCTTATTGGGAGAACCCGAGGAATAGTAACCAAACCGAATTGAAAAATAAATCGCATAGCCTGTCTTTTCTTCAAAATGCCCACATATAGTTTACTTAGAGATTTTTACTATATGGCCAGAAGGTGGAACGTATGAAGAAACGATGGATGATTATATTACAAATTGCAGCAACGTATATTGGTACCGTGGTTGGGGCAGGCTTTGCTTCGGGTAAGGAAATCGTAGAGTTTTTCACTGTCTATGGACCGATGGGGCTAATAGGTATCATAATAAGCGGAATATTGTTTATTTGGATTGGGACGAAGATGATGGTTTTATCCCATCGTATTGGTGCCTATTCCTATGAGGAATTAAACACCTATATATTCGGTAAGACGGCTGGTAGAGTAATTAATCTATTTACTCTGCTCATTTTGTTTGGTGTTACGTCCGTTATGTTGTCCGGGACAGGATCGGTTTTTGAGGAGCAATTAGGTTTTTCTTACCGATGGGGGATCTTTATCACCCTTGTTCTTTGTTATGTGGTCATGATGAAAGGGTTAGACGGCATTCTTGCCGTCAACTCACTGGTCGTTCCGATGATGGTTTTTTTCAGTTTTCTCATTGCAATGCCTTTATTTGAGCATAACGATATTTCTTTTCTTTTGCGAGCAAATGAACTGCAGGCTAATTGGAAACCGCTTGTTAGTCCTTTTGCTTATGTGGCATTTAATTTGGCTATGGCGCAGGCTGTTCTGGTTCCGCTTGGAAAAGAAGTAGAGGATGAAAGAATATTGAAATGGGGCGGTTTTTGGGGAGGAATCGGCCTTTGTTTTATGCTGATCTCCAGTCATTTTGCTCTTTATTCACTTCCAAACGTATCACAGTTTGATATCCCTATAGCCGAAGTAATTAAAGACTTTGGTGCATCCATGCATATTATATTTTTAATCGTAGTTTATGGCGAGATTTTCACAACATTAATTGGTAATGTATTTGGCATCTCACGTAAAATGCAAAAGTTATTTAACCTGCCGGAAAAATGGATTGTATTAGGTATTTTATTGCTCAGCTTTTTGATTAGCCAGGTTGGATTCAGTTCCTTACTTAGCTTCCTTTATCCTTTATTTGGTTACATAGGGCTATTAATCCTTTTCTTTATGGCTGTAAAACAATTACCCCCTAAATAAGATTTGGCAATTGCAAACGGTGAAGCCCGTTTCACTCCATAAATTCAAGTATTTTTTTCCAGGCTGCCGTTTCCATATTTTTATAATATGTATCGATCTGGTTGAACCAATTCTTCTTCTCTTCTTCGTTGTTTAAAACGCCCAATAATTGTTTTTCGTATGGTTCATGAGGATGAAGTCTATACGCTAACTTTTGTGATTCCAAATAACGCAGATTCATCTCCTCCTGGCCGGGCAGGGCGGAGTGGATAAAAATCAGAACTTTTTTCCATAGCGCTTCGCTTATTGTGACTCCACCAGGCTTGGTAATAATCGCATCCACTTGTTCATACCAGTCACTCATTTCCTCTCTTGATGAAACATAAGGAAGAGGTTGAATATGATCCATTTGCCAGGACATAAGGGTGTTAAGAAGGTACTTATTATTACCGCACAGAACGAAATAGTGAAAATTCGTCTTCTTCTTTATTTGCTGTAAAAGAGGAAGGATATGACCCAATCCATTACTTCCCCCTGATATAAGAATCTTATAAGAAGGAGAGGCTGTACGCTTCCGATTTGTATGATGAAAATGTTCATCTACCGGAATCCCGGTTACAAAAATACGATCTTTATGTATGTTGTTTTTTTGTATTAATTCATTCTTTAATGAATCTGTAGGAACAAAATGGTAATCGATTTCCCTGCGGCCCCAGATTTTATTAATAAAAAAATCTGTATAGACATTAATGACAGGGGTAGAAAATTTCTTCTGGGCTTTAAGCCTGCTGATTAAAAAAGAAGGAAATGCATGGGTACAGACAATTAAATCCGGTTTTTCTTCATAAAGCAGTTGTTCCATTCGCTCTAGAAATAACAGTTCGTACCACTTCATATGATAATGCTGCACAGGTGCTTCCGTACAGGCACAATGCTTGTATACCCGCTCGTATGTCTGCGGCGCATAATAAATCCATTTCATGTATGTGCCTGTCACGATTTTTTCCATCCACTTATTTACATAACTTAAAAAGTCAACTTTCTCACATGATATTCCATACAGTCTTTTTTCCAATGAGCGGATGAGGGCATCGGCAACCTGGTGGTGTCCAGAAGGCATCTGTAATAACGGCAAGAAAAGAATTTTTTTCATACTCGATGACAGGCTCCTTTATGCAAGAAAAATCTTCAGCAGTCTCAAACTCCGATACGTACTATTTCTACATGTTATGTTGTCTCGCATCCCTTTTTATAAACCAGTCACCAGCGCTTTTTTTGAATAAATTTTTGTAAAAAGAACAAAAAGATGGTTCTTTTCCGTTGTGGAAAGTGACCATCTTTTTTCTAAATACAAATATAAAATGACTACCTTACCGGTTATTAGAAGTAGTAACGGTACATATTTATGTTTGTTATCTCACATTAATAAATATATAAACAATCGTATCACCACATGCCGCATTCTATATGAAGGAGAACTCTTCACATGGATAAAATTGTAAAAATCTGGTCGTTTATGGACAGCTTTTATTTTCACTGTTCCCGGTTACAATACGTAAACCAAAAGGAACAAAATATTTTCCGTGTAAGACTTCTTACCTATCGTGGTAATGATCTTTCTCTGTCAAATGGAACATGTATACATCATAACGATGTTCTTCTTAAAATACATTTGCATAATTGTTTGCTTATGAGTGAAATGATGAATATTAAAAATGATACACGACGAGCTTTGTATGTTTATAATCGTGTCGAAGCATCGATGCCGGGTCTGGCAAACTTTATTTTCCAACATCCGAAGGAAAATATCATTAAAGGAGTTATCGGAATTACATTGCTATCCCGAGGAGTCAATCGCCTTGGATTTGAAGTAAAAGATATACAGAATCCTTACTATGAAAGGCTAAAACAACTATATATGAAACCGATGTTTGTTCTGTGCCATCATGAAAAGGGGAAATTACGGAAAAGGAAAAAACTGGTTCTAAAGTTCCTCGTGATGTCAAAAGAGCAACTATTAAGCAGGTATTTACAAAATATGTAGTCTCCATAATATGGGGTATGTGCAACAATAGAGTGAAAGGGATTACTAACTCATGATGAAGTCTATTTTTACTTTATGTGCTCTTATGGCTTTACTCCTTACAGTCTCAATTCAGTATCCATTGCACCAACATGCAAAGTATCAGGGAACAAAATTAACTGCTCCTGTACCCCACCATTCCAAGCATATCATTTTAGTTGTCATTGATTCTTTAATGGATACGCCCTTACAGGAAGCCATTAAACAAGAACGTGCTCCTGCATTGCAATTCTTAATAAAACATGGACAGTACTTTCCGAATGTGGTCAGCTCCTTTCCAACAATGTCTGTTACTATCGATAGCTCGCTTTTAACAGGAACGTATCCCGATCGTCATCGTGTTCCTGGACTTGTTTGGTACGATGAGAATGAAGGGCGTATTATTAATTACGGCAACGGAAAAAGAGAAATAGTAAAGCTTGGCGTTAAACCGGTGCTCCAGGATAGTCTGTATAAGTTAAACAATGAACATTTAAGTCAACATGTAAAAACGC
Organism: Aneurinibacillus danicus; assembly: GCF_007991215.1. Classification (GTDB taxonomy): domain Bacteria; phylum Bacillota; class Bacilli; order Aneurinibacillales; family Aneurinibacillaceae; genus Aneurinibacillus; species Aneurinibacillus danicus. The sequence continues at coordinate 2,366 of NZ_BJXX01000099.1, read as the reverse complement.
TTCATGAAGAGTTAGCTGCAGATGGAAAACAATCGGCTTCTATTAATGCGGTGATTTACAGAGGAAGCTTTCCCCATCAGCTAAACCTTCCTAAGACCGCGGCATTTCTAAATATTTTACCAGAAAATTTAAAAACCTATGGACCTGCATGGTTTTCCTATGGTTCCCTCTCGTACGTGAATCCGAATAATCAGAAAAATTATATATGGCAAAAGTATGGATTCAATGACAAATTTTCTTCAGAAGAATTAAAATATCTTATTCAAAGTGGAAAACTTCCCCCTTTTACCATCGTATATTTTCCCGATAATGATCATAGCGTTCATAAAAACGGCCCCATGGATATAAAAGGAATTGAACAGGCCGATCGGCAGATTCAAGAAATTTTTGGTACCTATAATTCCTGGGAATCTGCAATAAAAAATGCGGTTTGGATTGTGATGGGAGATAGCGGTCAAGCTTCGATAGGGGGAAGCCGGAAGGAATCATTCATACGCTTGCCATCTCTTCTTAGTCTCTACCGAATAACAGAGTTAAGGGAACGTGTTCAGAAAGAAGACCAAATTCTTCTTTGTGTTAATGAAAGAATGGCATACATCTATTCGATTGATAAGTACGTACCGCTTGCAAGGATTGCTGGTCATCTTCAAAAGGATGACCGAATCGATGTAATTGCATGGAAAGAAGGAGAAATCATTCACGTTATAGAGGGAGGGAAGGAGGGTGTTCTTTCTTTCCGCCCAGGTGGGCAGTATGTCGACCCGTATCAGCAAAGATGGTCGCTGCAGGGCAAGCTTTCTATTTTAGATATATCGACCAAAGGTAACCAAATGACCTATCATGATTATCCCGACGCATTAGCACGATTATATGGCGCTCTCCATTCTCATCCTGGCCGCTATCTTGTTGTGACAGCCAGACCCGGATTTGAATTGGTTGGAGAGAGTTCTCCAACTCATTTGAATGGGGGCGGCCACGGATCGCTGCATAAGCAGGATTCACTTGTGCCTATGCTTGTTACCGGCACAGACTCCTCTCCAAAACATTTACGCATCGTAGATATTAAGGATTGGATTCTGAAAATGGACTAGCCCTCGCGTACCACAAACCAAATTGGAGGGAGTAGCTTGGAATTTAATGTAATGACGTTTAACATACACCATGGAAGGGGAACAGATGGAAAACTGAGCCTGGAGAGAATCGCTAAAGTGATTGAAGAAAGTAAGGCAGACCTGATCGGGTTGAATGAGGTGGACAGGTATTTTTCAAAGAGGAGTGAGTATATTGACCAGATATCCTGGTTGGCAAAACATTTGAAAATGAATCATGCTTTCGGGGAGGCAATTACATTACGCTCAAAGGATTCTACGGTGCACAGGCAGTATGGAAATGCCTTCTTGTCCCGCTATCCGATCGTATTAGAAAAAAATCATTTTTTCACCTTTAACTCACGAATGGCTGAAGGCCGATCATTGCTGGAAAGTCATGTTCAACTTTGCGAACGGTTACTCAAAGTATATGTCGTCCATCTTAGTCTAAATCCATTCATTCATAAACAACAAACAGATTTTATCATCGAAAAAGTTATGAATGAGCCTCAGTCTGCTGTTATTATGGGAGATTGGAATATGAGGCCGGGAGCTGGAGCATGGAAAAAAATGCTCAGGTATTTTAAAGATGTTTGCGATGCAGGCAAGGGGATGTGCTATACTTTTCCCTCATTTCGACCCAGATTTCAATTGGATTACATATTCGTCAGCCGCGATATATGTATCGCTTCAGCAGAAGTTATAAAAAAAATTCCTTCAGCTTCAGATCATTTACCATTAAAAGCAACATTACAGTTGTAGTTTGGCTACTATTGCTAATCCGTTCAGCAATGGAAAAGGGAAGAGCCTCAATACATAGGGATCTAAGTATTGAGGCTGCAAGTCGGATGTGCTGTACCCACCCGGTTACTTGGAACGCATTTTTTTCTGGATATCGTTGATCTGGCTCATGCTGATGCCGCTTTTTAAGAGCATTGGAATCAGTGTAAATGGGGACGGATTTTTGGCCAATTGCTTAAACTGCTGAGCATACCGGGTTAACTCCGCCTCGGAAAAGTTCTTGCCTGATGCCTTTCCGGCTTTCTTGAGGGCCTTTTTTACCGCCGCTTCGTCTGTCCACTTGTTCTTTGGAATTTCTTTTACGATTTTAATAATGGTATTAACGTCCATACAATCTGTTCTCCTCTACAATAGAATGAGATGACATATTATATGGTGCAGCGTGTAGAGCGGCAACGGTACAAGCGTACAATCTTAGTTTGTTTTTGCTGTGGTTAAAAGAAGATGCGAAACGAAAAAGACTGTCGGCTTTTGGCC
>NZ_BJXX01000098.1 GCF_007991215.1 Aneurinibacillus danicus | reverse complement strand
GCACAATCGAGTTTCACTGTTCAGTTTTCAAGGGACTTTATTACTCTGTCGCTTATCATCAGCGACTTTTATATTTTATCAAATTCCACTTCAGAAAGCAACACTTTTTTTAAAAATTTTCGTGTTGTTTTTCTTCGGAAGCTTATGCGCTACTTCAGCAGCGACAAGAAAGAATATATCACATATAGAAATGCAGCGTCAATACCTTATTAACATTTTATTTGTACTTCTTGTTTCGAATATATTTTGTTAGCTCCTTTGGCGATACAAACCGGGCATACATTTTAAAAAGTATATGATAGCGCTGCTCCATTGCTTTACGTACCATTTCATCTGTGCGATAGTCACTCAAATCAAATAACACTTCTTCAAGCTCCTTACGAATTAAGTATTTAATCTCTGAGCATTCGCGTGCAGAAAATAAAAAGCCCATCATGATTATCCCTCTTCTCTCAATATAAACCTGGGATTATATTTCCAATTTTTATTGGTGTTTATACTCCTTAAAACAAAAAGAAAGCCACGGCGAAGCCAGGGCTTGCCGCAGCATTATTTGAATACTTGCTTCATAATATCCAGATCCTGTCCCATAAAGTTCTGGATAAGCAGGGGTGTAACCGTGCTTTCAATTACAGCTGCTAAAAAGAGCATGACTACGATCGTTCCCACAATCAACGGTAAATCCCGCAGCAATTCGCTAAAGCGTGCTTTTACAGCGGATCGCCGCTCTCTGACAAATAAGCTGACTATCCAATCGTATGTTAAAACACCCAGCTTAATCCCAATCGCTGAAGCGAAAATAATGGCGCTAAGCTCGATGATGCCATGAGGCAATATGCCAGCCACCAAAATTTTTAATGGACTCACCCCGCCACTGGCATATACCTTAAGCAGGAATCCAAGCAAAATTCCGTTTGTAAACAAACCCAGTGCCGGATACAAACCAAAGAAAAAGATGCCGAGCCCCACCATACTGAACGCGGCCATTACGTTGTTCTCAAAAATCACCCAGAATGTATACAGGGGGTTATTTGTTTCACTAATATCTCTGGCGATACGCTGAATACTATCCATCATTTGCTTCGCCAACTGCTTAATTGCCTCAGCGTTTGTATATCCGAAAAAAACTCCTAACAGCATTAACGCCACACCAATCCAGATATATCGTTTATTCTGACGGACAATGTTTCCCAGTCTTTGTATCATTCGTCTATCTGTTCCCCTTTCTTGTGCAGCTTCTCCTTCTTGATAATATCACATTTCGTTTCTATGCATTCCTTTTGTTCCGCAGGCATATCCTTGTCTCACTCGCATACATATGTAATGGACAAGGATTAAGCCTGTGAGGAGGTGTAATTTTGTTTTGGATCGTAAACGCCAGACGTCTTAAGCAGTATCTTATTATTTTTACCGCCGCTTTATTCGCTATAGGTATAGCCTGGGCGGAGAGGGATAATATCTCGATTTTTACATCCGGAAAAAACGAACCCTCCGCCATTTACAAAGTGGACACGAGGGAGAAAAAACTTGCGCTTACGTTTGATATCAGCTGGGGAGAGGAACGGACCGGTCCCATTCTCGATGTTCTTGAGAAAAAAGGCGTAAAAAAAGCAACCTTCTTTCTCTCCTCCCCCTGGAGCGAGAGCCACCCTGAGCTCGTCAAACGCATCAAAGACATGGGGTATGAAATCGGTTCACACGGTCATAAACACGTCAACTACAGCAGCTTAACCGACGAAGAAATCCAGACACAAATCGGAAGAGCTCACGAAATCCTGAAAGGTTTAACCGGTACTGCTCCGTCGCTGATTCGCACGCCAAACGGTGATTTCGACAAACGCGTCCTTAGGATCGCGGACAAAATGGGCTATACAGTCGTTCAATGGGATACGGACTCCAAAGACTGGATGAACCCTGGTACGGAGCAAATCGTCAAAAATGTAGTGGAAAAAGCGCATCCGGGCGACATTGTGCTTATGCACGCCAGCGACTCCTGCAAACAAACACATCTGGCGCTTCCTGCCATCATTGATCAGCTGCAAGGCAAAGGCTATGAGCTTGTTACAGTTTCCGAACTAATGGCCGGCACAAAAGTTAATACAAAAGAAGTTCAGTAAACTAAGAAAAACTCGCCGGCGTTGCTGCTCATGTTTTTTCCGCACAGAAGACAAGCGGCCGCTTTGTGTCCCTCCGGTCGGACTGACAAAACATCCGGGTACCTCCAGGAGAGAGACCATTGCCGGGCTTTCCTATCCTGCAAAAAAGCCAGGCGATTACTTCGCCGGGCTTTCCTTTTTTTGCAGAATACGATGGAGCTGCATAATCTGCCATGTATTACATAACAGAAGTGGCACAATCATCATTATCATAGACTTTACATTATTCTCCTGCAGAGCCGGGACCCATTCAAGAATTGTTACCACAAACATAAAAAACATTGTTGGAATCCAAGCGGAAGCGTTGGTCGCCTTCACCTTAAAGTAAGCCACTACAGCCGCGTAAGCCAGCAAACCGAGGGGCAGCCATACAAACCCAAGAATAGGCTCTTCCTTCGCAAAAATATCATGCCTTAATATTACAAAATCTACGAATACGAGCACGATTAAAATAACCTGTATTCCCAACCAAAGGCTTTTTCTTCTTAGCACACTCAAAGCCAGATAATTCAGCGTCAAATAAGCAAAGAAGCCCATCTGACTGATAACACTGAACATAAGACCCGCAATCAAACTGCCGATAAGCCCCATACCAAAATTCGCAAATCCACCGTCCATCTTCTCCTGTCCGATAATCGTACCTGAGATGACTGCACCCAACGCTCCAATAAGAAGCGTTGTATAAAAAAGAAAAGACCACTTCCGTAATGTCACTAATATACCCCCATACTTCCTCTTTTCCCTCTATGATTGTACCAACGGCCCTATAAAAACACCAGCAGTTTCGCGCATTTGCCACAAAATCCAGTCAGTCCACTATTCACCATCCTCTCCTCCGATACAACAAGGATAAAGCAGCCCATCCTTTCGCATGCTAAGAAATAACTACACCAATCGAGAAAAGAGGGAGAATGGCATGAAACGCTTTACAGTTTCCACAAGCTACACATTGGTCTGTGTTCTACTGATTATCACTCTCCTTACCGGCTGTGGCGGCGGAAATCAGCAAAGAGAAAAATCGGCTTCGACAAACTACAACGAGACCAAGCATATGGTTGTCGACATCCTTAAGACAAGAGAAGGCCAGAGGGCAATTAGAGAAGCGATGCAAAGGGGACGTATGTCCACACAAAGTATTCAGGGTGGAGGAAATGCAGGAGGCGGAGAGACAAGAATTCAGGTGCAAGAAATGATGCAGGATCCAAAATTCGCAAGCTCAATGGCTAAAGCCATGCAGGAAGAAAATAAAAAACTCATCAAAGACTTAATGAAGGATCCTGAGTATCAAAAGATGATGCTCAATATTATGAAGGACCCTGAGTATCAAAAGATGGTATTAGAGACAATGAAAGGTCCCGCATACCGCCAACAAACGATGAATGTTATGAAAGAATCTCTCCAAAGCCCTATGTTTCGCCTTGAAATGATCGATATCGCCCATAAAGCGCAGGAGCAGATGATTAGGCCTGAACCAAGCAAAACCAAAGGGCAAGGCGGCAATGGTGGTGGAGGCGGACAGGGAGGACAAGGAGGACAGGGCGGCAGTGGTGGCGGAGGCGGACAATAACTCTCCACTCCCATGACCGCTCTTGCAAAAGCAAACGGAAGGGAGGCCACTTCCTCCCTTCCGTTTTTTTATTCTATGGTATTCTGCACTATGCGGTAACGCTGGCTTTTTGGTCAACCTTTTTAGCCAGATCCATATAAATTTTGCCGATTGTTTCACTTTCTTGATATACGGAAGGACCGTAACGTTCTTCATCACGCATCGGCTCCGGCTGTCCAAGCGGAATCTGCACCAGCAATTCGCTTTGCAGTTCTTTCGCTAACTTCTGTCCACCACCGCTGCCGAAAATCGGATCCTTCTCACCGTCTTTATTAATGTAATAAGACATGTTTTCAACGACACCAAGAATTTCGTGATTGGTACGGATCGCCATCGCGCCAGCACGCGCCGCAACGAAAGCGGCCGTTGGGTGCGGAGTCGTTACAATAATTTCCTTGCTCTGCGGAATCATCTGGTGCACGTCCAATGCCACATCGCCGGTTCCCGGCGGCAGGTCCAGAATCATGTAATCCAGCTCGCCCCAATGAATTTCACTGAAGAAGTTGCGCAGCATCTTGCCCAGCATGGGACCACGCCAGATAATGGGTGAGTTATCCTCCACGAAGAAGCCCATAGAAATGACTTTGACGCCAAAACGCTGGACCGGCATCACCATATTGTCGATAACGACCGGACGCTGCGTAATCCCCATCATATCCGGTACACTAAAACCATAAATGTCTGCGTCAATAACGCCCACTCTTTTGCCCATACGAGCCAGGGAAACGGCGAGATTAACCGTAACGGTTGATTTACCTACACCACCTTTACCACTGGTAACCGCGATAAATTGAGTTTTCGAATCCGGCCTAAGCAGAGGAGAAACCTGCTGAAGGCCTGCACCATGCCCCTGTACGGTTCCGCCATTCGGAGCGGAAGCTGAAGGTCCTGCATTGTCGCCGCGAATCATTGCAGCTACACGTGCGCGCTCTTCATCCGTCATCGATCCGAAATGAACAACAACCTCTTCTCCTCCCAGCGCTTTAATCGCATTCTCTACATCTTCCTGAATTTTTACTTTTAACGGACAGCCTTGAATCGTCAGGATAACGTCCAGTTCTACTCTATTCCCGTCAATCTTAATATTGCGTACCATGCCCAGCTCCACCACACTACGGTGAAGCTCCGGGTCTTCAACCCCTTTTAATGCTTCCAATACTTTCTCTTCTGTAATCACTATGTTTCACCTCTTCGATATGACGTGCTTCTCTCATTATAACATTCTGCGTTTTCTCATCCAAAGTCTATTGCATATCTTCAACAGTTTCTCCGGAGTAATAGCGCAGGATTCCCTGGTAGATGGCATTGGCCATCTGCTTCTGATACTGCGAAGTTGCCATAAGCTTCGCTTCCTGCTCATTGGATAGAAATCCGACCTCCACCAGCGCCGCCGGGCATTCCGCCGTACGCAGGATATAAATATCATCCGACTTTTTCGCGGTCCTGTCCGTATTATTTATCACTCGTTTAATTTCATCCTGAATCAAGTGGGCTACCTGGGCAGACTGCTTCAGCGTAGGCGGATAAAATGTCTGTGCACCGAACCAGCGCGGCGAAGGAATCGCGTTTAAATGGATGCTAATGAGCAAGTCTGCCCCTTCTTCCTTAATCATTCTTGCCCGCTTCAATAAATCTTCCGTTTTCCGCTTGCTTAATCCCTTGGTTCCAGGCTCTGCCAGGTCCATATCCGTTTCCCTTGTCATAACGACAAGCGCTCCTGCCTCCTGCAGAAAATCGCGCAAATACATGCTGATGGGCAGGGTTACATCTTTTTCGATTAAACCGGCCTTGCTCTTCGCCCCTCCGTCCGGTCCTCCGTGCCCCGCATCTATCACAATAATTTTGCCGGACAGCGGCAGGGACCATGCAGACCACGACTCATCGTCTGACGGCATGTTATATGTAAACAACGCTACAAGAAGCACGAGCGCTCCCAGCCATAAAATTTTTTTTCGTTTTAGCAAAGCACGTTCCTCCCCCACTATGCCTTTTACTAAAACATATGTACAACCTCCTCGTTTATTCGTCGCATACAAAAAAGCGAACTTCACTTTTGAAGCCCGCCTTCTTCACTTTAAAGCAATTTTAACTTTCGCTGTCTTTTTCCATAGGCAAGACCGTTTCGGAACCATTTGAGCGATAGATCTTCGGCTATGATGGATACAGAGTACAGATCCCATTCACCGATATGGCGGGACAGCCGGTAATCGTTCGCAAGGGAGTAGATTTCGAGGAAGTGATCCTTCGTGTAGCTGTGCTCGATATCCTCCGTCGTTCTTCCCGTTCTGTACTGCTTGCTCGCGTCCACTCCCCGCAAGAAGAATCCGACGATAATTTCGGCCAGATACTCTTCGATGAAATAGCGCTGCAGCAGCGTGAGATGGCGGATGGAAACATCGATAATTCCCGTATAATACCGGTGAACTTCTTCCCGGTCAATGCCGTCTATCGCCCGTTTTCGAACCCTCTCATCCCGTGCTCGGATATACTTCTCAAAAGAGACAATATTATTTTCCATACGATCACCTTGCTTTATCTTATGGTCTCTATTATAGGATTGCCTCTTCTTTTGTCGATTGATACATGAACAGAATAGATTCCTTTTTCTTCCCTGGATCTTCTTTCCTCTCCCCCTCCTTCTTTCCTCATGATTTTCACAGAAAAAAGTAAAAAGCCCAGTCCAAAAAGGACCGGGCCTGGTTGTGTGTATACATTGACTCTAAAATTAGCGTTTGGAGAATTGAGGTGCGCGACGAGCAGCTTTAAGACCGTATTTCTTACGTTCTTTCATGCGTGGGTCGCGAGTCAGGAAGCCAGCGGATTTCAGTGCACCACGAAGCTCCGGATCAGCTTCCAGCAGGGCACGGGAGATACCGTGACGAATTGCACCCGCTTGACCTGTTGTACCACCGCCGTTTACGTTTACGAGCACGTCGTACTTACCTTCTGTTTCAGTAAGAACGAGCGGTTGTTTTACGATAAGTTTCAAAGTTTCAAGACCAAAGTATTCATCCATTGGACGCTTGTTGATGATGATTTGACCATCACCCGGTACTAGACGAACGCGTGCAACGGAGTTTTTACGACGACCTGTTCCGTAGTATTGAACTTGTGCCACGAATTTACCCTCCTTTTACTACCCGCGCAATTCCCATTTTTCAGGTTTTTGCGCTTGATGTGGATGTTCAGTTCCAGCGTATACATTCAGCTTCGTAATCAGTTTACGACCCAGACGGTTTTTCGGCAGCATGCCTTTAACCGCAAGCTCGATAATACGCTCAGGCTTTGTTGCGATCATTTGACCTGCTGAAGTTGCTTTCAATCCACCTTGATATCCAGAATGACGATAGTAAAACTTATCCGTCAGTTTCTTACCGGTTAATTGAATTTTTTCAGCGTTGATTACGATAACGAAATCGCCTGCATCAACGTGTGGTGTAAATTCAGGTTTGAATTTTCCGCGAAGAATTGCTGCTACTTCACTGGCAAGACGTCCAAGCGTTTGCCCTTCAGCATCAACTACATACCATTTACGCTCAACTTCATTTGGCTTGGCCATGTATGTGGTGCGCATTGTTTTCCCTCCTAAAAAGCGTGCATTTCACAAATGTTCCGTTAACCAATATATTTTAAAAACCAACACTTTCGGGGCGTTAGTGGGGATTTTAAAATACCGAATTAAATAGTACTACATGTTAGATAATGAAGTCAAGATTTTTTTATACACCAGGTCGCGTTGGCACGGAAAAGCCCTGCTTGCCGGGCGGAAGGGGACAGGTTACTTCTACTCATAATTCACTTTCCACAAATACAGCCCGTGTGGCGGCGCATTCTCCTTGCCCACGTTCGAATCTTTCGCATCCAGCAATTGCTTGACATATTCCACATCCCAGCGGCCTTTCCCGACTTCGACCAGAGCGCCGGTCATCATACGAACCATATTGTACAAAAATCCGTTACCGCGGAACGTCAGCCAAATATCCACTCCTTGTCCCGGTGTAAAATCGTCCCGCTTCTGCACATCAATACGCACCTCATAGACAGTCCTCACTTTATCTTCTACCCTGGTCCGCACGCAGCAAAACGAAGAGAAGTCATGCGTACCGACAAAATACCCGGCTGCTTTTCGCATCTTTTCAACATCCAACGGAGCTTTCACCTGATACGCCCAGTCCCGGATAAACGGATCAGGTACCCGCTGGTTCAAAATGCGGTATTTATACGTCTTCTCTACGACATCATAGCGGGCATGGAAATCCATCGGAACGTCTTCTGCATTTAACACGACGATATCATCCGGCAGAAATGTATTCATGGCCGGTATAAGCCGGTCAGCCGGAATCCGACTGGTCGTGCGGAAATGGGCCACCTGCTCCCTTGCATGCACACCCGAGTCGGTTCGACCGGACGCCACAATCGTTGTCTCATGCTGAAGTACACGCTCCAGAACTTTCTCAATCTCCTGTTGTATACTTGGCCCGTTTGTCTGCCGCTGAAAACCATAGTATGCCGTTCCCTGGTAGCCAAACGTTAGTTTAATCTTGCGCCATTCCATTGCTTGTAACGTTCATCCTTTCCTCTACGCACGCAGCAGCCATACAACGACTGCAATGGCAATTGTAACGACCAAAAGCACAGCATCCCGGTTTCCGAAGCGGAGCTGTCTATACTTCGTACGCCCTTTTCCGCCCCGATAACCCCGGGCCTCCATCGCAAACGCCAGCTCTTCGGCACGGCGGAACGACTGAACAAATAGCGGGACAATCAAGGGGAGGATGCCGTTAATCCGTTTCACAATAGAGCCGCTGGAAAAAGAGGCTCCCCTCGACATCTGCGCTTTTGCAATCTTGTCCGTCTCTTCCAGAAGCGTCGGAATAAAGCGCAGCGATATTGACATCATCAGCGCCAGCTCGTGCGCAGGAAATCCAAAGCGACGAAGTGGCGAGAATAGGCTCTCCAGGCCATCCGTCAGTTGAATCGGCGACGTGGTCAGCGTAAGCAGGGATGCCGACAGCATGAGCAAAATAATGCGGGCCGACACGAATGCCGCCTCCGTCAGCCCTTTTTCATGAATCTCGATGAACTTCCAGGAGAAGAGAAGGGCCCCTTCTTTATTTGTAAAAATCTGTAATATAACTGTGAGGAGAATAATCCAGAGCGCCGGTTTCAGTCCCCGGAGAACATAAATAACCGGAATGCGGGACATCGCGATGCCCACAATCGCCACTGCCGCCACAAATAAAAAGGCATACAGCGTATTGGCCATGAAAATAAAAATAATAAAGAAAAACACAAATAAGAGCTTGCTGCGCGGATCACATCGATGTAAAAACGAATCGCGGGGTACATATTGACCGATCGGTATCGAGTTGAGAAAACTCACCTCCGGCTTCCCCCCTTTCGCGGAAAGCGCCGAGCCAACTCATCCGCAAGCGTCTCCGGATCAAAAATATCAAACGGGAGAGGGGCCACTTCGCTGCCGCTTATCCGAATCCGTTCGTTAAACTGATAGATAAAACGTGTAATCTCCGGTAAATCCAGGCCTGCCTGTCGAATCTTATCCGGGTCCCGGAACACTTGCTGCGGAGTCCCCTCCATCCATATCCGTCCTTCGTTCATCACATAGAGGTAATCGGCGTATAAGGCGGCGTCTTCCATACTATGCGTAACCAGAATCGTCGTCCGCTTCTCCTCCTGATGCATACGGGCGACCATCTCCAGAATCGCATGGTGACCGGCCGGGTCCAACCCGGCAGTAGGCTCGTCGAGAATTAATACTGCAGGATTCATCACCAACACCCCTGCCAGCGCTACACGCCGCATCTGTCCCCCGCTAAGCGCAAAAGGGGACTTCTCGCCATACTCTTGCGGATCGAGGCCAACGAGGCGCAGGGCGGCGTCTACACGACCAGGAATCATCTCAGAAGGCAGTCCCATATTGACGAGGCCAAACGCTACATCTTTGCGTACCGTCTCTTCAAACAATTGGTATTCGGGATATTGAAACGCTAATCCTACCTGCTGGCGCAGTTTTTCCAGCCCTTTTTTCTTTTTTGCAGGCAGCGTAAATTCTCCGATTTGCATCGTACCTTCCGTAGGTTGCAGCAAACCGTTTAACAGTTGGATTAACGTCGACTTACCGGAACCGGTATGCCCGATAATCGCAATATAGCGACCGTGGGGAATATGCAGGGAGATGCCTTGCAGTGCCTGATAGGCAAACGGGGTGCCGGGAGAATACGTATACCCCACACTCTCTAATCGGATGTCCATAGGCTGTCAAGCACTCCTTCCCCCGTCAGCTTTAACGCCGAAAAACGAAAACCTTTTTGTTGCAGGCGATATTGCAGGTCACTGGCGAATGGCACGTCCAATCCAAGACGACGCAGCCAATCCACCTTCTGGTATACACTCTCCGGGGTTCCTTCGCCCACCAGCATACCACCATCCATTACGAGAATGCGGTCGCTCTCCAATGTTTCTTCCAGATAGTGCGTAATCTGAATAACCGTCATATTCTGCTCCCGGTTCATTCGATGAACTACATCGAGCACTTCCCGGCGGCCTCGCGGGTCAAGCATAGCCGTTGCCTCGTCAAGTACAAGCACCCTGGGCCGGATCGCAAGCGCACCCGCAATAGCTACACGCTGCTTCTGCCCACCTGAAAGACGGTTCGGTTCAGCGGTGCGGAACTGCGTCATATGCACCTGATGAAGCGCGTCCAGAATTCTTGCTTCCATTTCTGAAGGAGGAATGCCAATGTTCTCCATACCAAAGGCAATATCATCTTCCACAGTCGGGGCAACAAACTGATTGTCCGGGTTTTGAAACACCATGCCAACCGTCTGCCGCACTTCCCAGATGTGCTCTTCATTCGCCGTCGAAATCCCGGCCACTTCTACTCTGCCTTCGGAAGGGAGCAAGAGACCGTTTAACAGCTTTGCCAGCGTCGACTTACCGGAGCCGTTATGTCCGATAATAGAAAGAAACTCGCCTTTCTTCACATCAAATGAAACGCCCTGTACCGCTCTCTCCTCCGCGCCTTCATAAGAAAAGGAAACATTCTCAAGCCGAATGATTGCCTCGTCCAAATTTATCTCACCGCTTTCTTTCCGTTCCCCTTCAAGCTAGAAAGACAAGCGTAAAAATACAGCCCTTTTTTCGCTTACTCAGCGATCTGTTTAGAGAAAGCAGACGTACCCTGCTTCCCCGCAGAAAAAACAGGCGAGTTTTTATGCTTGTCTTTCCCCATGCAAAAAAAGGGTGATTTCATCCTCACCCTTTCTTGCGCCAATACTAACTATTCAACTAACTCAAGGTATACCATTGGTGCACCGTCTCCGCGACGAGGCCCAATTTTCAAGATGCGAGTATAACCACCTTGACGCTCAGAAAAGCGAGGTGCAACAGTATCAAACAATTTTTGAATTGCATCCTGGTTGGTCTCTTTGTCCGCTACTTCTTTACGCACAAAAGCGGCTACTTGACGACGAGCGTGCAGGTCACCGCGTTTAGCCAGCGTAATCATTTTTTCAGCGATAGAGCGAACTTCTTTCGCTTTGCTTTCCGTTGTTTCAATGCGCTCGTTGATAATTAGGTCCGTTACCAGATCACGGAACAGAGCTTTACGAGCAGCGCTATTACGGCCTAATTTAGAGTAAGCCATTCCTTTTCCCTCCTTAAGACAAACAATCTATCGTTCCTAATCGTCTTTGCGAAGTCCAAGACCTAGCTCTTCGAGCTTTTCTTGCACTTCTTCTAACGATTTGCGGCCAAGATTGCGGACTTTCATCATATCTTCTTCTGTTTTCTGCGTAAGCTCTTGCACGGTATTAATACCGGCACGCTTCAGGCAGTTGTAAGAACGGACCGAAAGATCAAGCTCTTCGATCGTCATCTCAAGCACTTTCTCTTTCTTGTCTTCTTCTTTCTCCACCATAATTTCGGCTTCCTGCGCCTCATCGGTGAGTCCTACAAACAGATTAAGATGCTCCGTCATAATCTTTGCGCCAAGACTAACTGCTTCTTCCGGACGAATACTTCCATCCGTCCATACTTCAAGCGTCAGCTTATCGTAGTTTGTTACTTGACCTACACGCGTATTTTCTACCTGATAGTTTACGCGGGTAATCGGTGTATAGATAGAATCAATCGGGATCACGCCAATCGGCAGATCCGCGCGTTTGTTCTGATCGGCAGGCACATAGCCACGACCGCGGTTGGCAACCATGCGAATACGGAGACTAGCTCCTTCTTCCAATGTTGCAATAACCAGGTCCGGATTCAGAATTTCTACATCACTGTCTGCGCGAATGTCAGCAGCGGTTACGACACCGGCGCCTTCCGCGTCAATCTCAAGCACTTTCTCCTCGTCCGAATGGATTTTGAGAGAAAGAGTTTTGACATTTAAGATGATCTGGGTAGTATCCTCTACCACGCCTTCGATCGTGGAGAACTCGTGGAGAACCCCATCGATTTCAATGCTGGTTACTGCGGCACCTGGAAGTGAAGAGAGCAGAATACGACGTAAGGAGTTTCCAAGCGTTGTACCGTATCCCCGTTCCAGAGGCTCTACCACAAACTTGCCATAGGTAGAGTCGTTACTTGCTTCTACCACTTCGATCTTTGGCTTTTCTATTTCGATCATCAAACAAACCCTCCTTCAAAACGTCGAAAATTCCGGACGGGTCTCAAGGTCCACGACCGGAATTCCCCTTTGGCGGTTACCAGTAAATCGCAACCAAAGCACAGACCTGTTTTTATCATATTATAATAGTATGCACAGGTGTATAACTTTTTAAACTGCTAGTTTATGCGACTTGCTGCCAAATTATACACGACGACGTTTTGGTGGACGGCAACCATTGTGAGGAATAGGCGTTACGTCTTTGATCATGTTAACTTCCAATCCAGTAGCCTGTAAGGAACGGATGGCAGCTTCACGACCGGAACCTGGCCCTTTAACCATAACTTCAACAGTTTTCATACCATGCTCCATTGCCGCTTTAGCAGCTTGCTCAGCAGCCATTTGTGCAGCGAACGGAGTGCTTTTACGGGAACCTTTAAAACCAAGGCCACCAGCACTAGCCCAAGAAATTGCATTTCCGTGCGGGTCAGTGATAGTTACGATGGTGTTGTTAAACGTAGAACGGATGTGAGCTACACCAGTTTCAATGTTTTTGCGATCACGGCGACGAGTACGAGTCGCAGCTACTTTTCTTTTCGCCAACTTCATTTACCCCCTTTACTTCTTCTTATTCGCAACGGTACGACGAGGACCTTTGCGAGTACGCGCGTTGGTTTTCGTACGTTGGCCACGAACCGGCAGACCTTTGCGGTGACGAACACCACGATAGCAGCCGATTTCAACCAGACGTTTGATGTTCAGAGATACTTCACGGCGAAGATCCCCTTCAACTTTTATGTTCTTGTCAATATAGTCACGAAGCTTAGCCGCTTCATCTTCGGTCAGATCACGAACACGAGTGTTTTCGTCAATCCCTGTTTCGCTCAGGATTTTCGAAGCAGTGGAAGTACCAATTCCGAAAATGTAAGTTAACGCGATAACTACGCGCTTGTCACGAGGTAAGTCAACCCCAGCAATACGTGCCATGTAGCGTGCACCTCCTTATAAATTAGCCTTGTCTTTGCTTATGTTTCGGATTTTCACAGATTACCATAATTTTGCCTTTGCGACGAATGATTTTGCATTTCTCGCAAATCGGCTTTACAGATGGTCTTACTTTCATTTGGATAACCTCCTGTCGTTTCTAGAGTGGAAGCATTAGAGGTTGGAGGTCGTAGTAGCTACCTCTAACTCTGTACGTTTCCTGCTCTATTTGTAGCGATATGTGATCCGTCCACGGGTCAAATCATACGGCGATAATTCAACGGTGACTTTGTCACCCGGGAGTATACGAATGAAATGCATGCGGATTTTACCGGATACGTGAGCAAGCACTTTGTGTCCATTCTCCAGCTCTACACGAAACATCGCATTTGGTAGAGGCTCAACCACGGTACCTTCCACTTCAATTACATCTTCTTTCGCCATAAAGCCACTCTCCTTTCTTCAGCATGGCTGCTTATGCGTATGCACTCTTAACTCAGCCGTTCAACTTACAATATCCCCATCGGCAATCATAACACAATATCTATCCCAAAGGGAAACAACAATTGTAAATTTACTCTCTGGTTAAAATTTCGTAGCCGTCTTCAGTAATAGCAATCGTATGTTCAAAGTGAGCACACATCGAACCGTCCACGGTAACGACTGTCCAGTTGTCAGCGAGCGTCCGTACATATCGCTTACCCGCATTGACCATTGGTTCAATCGCCAGGACCATCCCCGGTTTTAATCTCGGTCCGCGTCCTGCAGGCCCAAAATTAGGAATTTGCGGATCTTCGTGCAAATTCCGTCCGATGCCATGACCTACATACTCACGAACGATAGAAAAACCGGCTTCTTCTACGCAAGCTTGAATCGCATGCGAGATATCCGTTAGACGGGCGTCCGGCTTCGCCTGCGCCAACCCTTCATAGAGAGACTTCTCGGTGATTTCCAGCAGACGCTGATTCTCCGGAGAAATCTTGCCTACTCCATATGTCCAGGCCGAATCGCCATGATAGCCGTCTACCTCAGCACCGATATCAAGGCTAATGATATCTCCTTCATTCAGCTTACGTTTGCCCGGAATCCCATGAACAAGTTCTTCGTTGACTGAAGCGCATATGCTGCCTGCAAAGCCCCCATAGCCTTTGAAAGAAGGTTTCGCTCCGTGTTTGCGAATGAAAGTCTCCGCGATTGCGTCGAGCTCACCAGTGGTGATGCCCGGACGAATCGCTTTTTGCAGTTCCTTATGCGTAAGAGCGACAATGCGCCCCGCTTCTCTCATGATGTCGATCTCTGCTTTGGACTTGCATATAATCATTGAGCTTGACCTCTCAATACTTCTGCAACATCCTCAAAAACCTTGTCTATATCTTGATGCCCGTCAATGGTACGGAGCAATCCTTTTTCTTTATAATAGTTTAAGATCGGGGCGGACTGTTCGATGTTTACATCGAGGCGAGTCGCAACGGTTGCTTCGTTGTCGTCATCCCGCTGATACAACTCCCCGCCGCACTTGTCGCAAATCCCTTCTTGAGAAGGAGGGTTGAATATTACATGATACGTGGCACCGCAGTTCTTGCAGATGCGACGGCCAGTCAACCGGTCCATCAGAATACCGCGATCCACGTCGATATTGATCACATGGTCAATGCTGCGCTCCATTTCCGCAAGCGTTGCGTCCAGCGCTTCCGCCTGTGCCATGGTGCGCGGGAATCCATCAAGCATAAAGCCTTTCTCACAATCAGCTTTGCCTAAACGTTCCTTTACGATACCAATGACAACTTCATCCGGTACTAAGAGTCCCTGGTCCATATAAGATTTCGCTTTTTTGCCCATCTCTGTTTCATCTTTGATAGCTGCACGAAACATGTCGCCGGTGGAAATATGCGGAATGCCAAATTTCTCGACGATTTTCTCACCCTGGGTTCCTTTTCCCGCGCCTGGTAATCCCATTAAGATAATATTCATTTCTACCCCTCCATACGTCAGTAAATTTACAGCCTGTCTTTGTATTACTTAATAAACCCTTTGTAGTGGCGCTTCACAAGTTGGCTTTCGATTTGTTTCATCGTATCCAGCGCTACCCCGATTACAATCAGGATGGCCGTTCCGCCGATTTGAATGGATGGGGGAAGGCCGCTCACCTTCGAGAAGAAAACCGGAAGAATGGATACGACTGCCAAGAAGATTGCTCCTGCCAAAGTAATTCGGTTTAACGTTCGAGTAATAAATTGGGCTGTCTCATTTCCTGGACGTATACCTGGGATATATCCGCCGTTCTTTTTCATGTTGTCAGCCATCTGCGTTGGATTAACCTGCACGAACACGTAAAAGTAAGTGAATCCGAAGATAAGCAGTACGTACAGTACCATGCCAATCCAATTCTGAGAGCTAAACGTCTGGATGTTAAACGTTTGAATCACCCAGTTGGAAACAGGATGCCCCGGCCAGAATTGAGCAATCGTAGGCGGAAAGATAATCAACGACAGAGCGAAAATTACAGGAATCACTCCGGCGCTGTTTACTTTCAGCGGAATATGTGTGGATTGCCCGCCATACATTTTTCTGCCTACGACGCGTTTCGCATACTGCACAGGAATCTTTCGTATTCCCTGCTGGATGAAAACAATCCCCACAATGATGAGAATGATCGCAAGCAGAATGCCTAATACCTTAACGATGTTAAGAAACATTTGATCCTCAGCGCCAATAAACTCTGAGGCGTAAAGTTGCTTCGCACCATTCGGAATCGCAGCTACGATACCTGCAAAGATAATGATGGAAATGCCGTTTCCGATGCCTTTCTCGGTAATTTGCTCTCCTAGCCACATGAGAAAAGCAGTTCCTGCCGTCAGTACAAGCGCAATTAATGCATACGTTGTAAAAGAAGGATTCTGCACAAGCCCCGGCATCATCCGGTTAAACCCGATAGAAAGTCCGATTGCCTGAATCAATCCCAGAATAATTGTAAAGTAACGTGTAAACTGAGCGATTTTGCGGCGGCCAATGTCTCCTTCTTTCGACCACTGGGTAAACGTCGGAACAACATCCATCGATAAAAGCTGCATAATAATCGAAGCGGTGATGTACGGCATAATTCCCATCGCGAAGATAGAGAAGTTCTGCAGCGCACCGCCAGAGAATGTATTTAGAAATCCGAAGATACTATTTTGCTGTGACAGCTGTTCAAGTACCGATACGTTAATGTTCGGCACCGGGACAAAGCTACCAATTCGAAAGACGACAAGCATCAAAAGGGTAAAAATCACCTTTCGACGCAAGTCGGCAATCTTAAACACATTGGCAATCGTGGAGAACATTAGATCACCTCGGTTTTTCCGCCAAGAGCCTCAATCTTCTCAACCGCGGATTGAGAAAACTTCTGGGCTTGAACCGTCAGCTTAACGTTAAGTTCTCCATTCCCTAAAATCTTCACACCATCACGTGCATTTTTAATTACGCCAGCTTCAAGAAGCAACTCCGGTGTTACAACCGTACCTTCTTCAAACTGGTTCAGTTTGTCAAGGTTGATTATAGCAAATTCTTTACGGTTCGGGTTTGTAAAACCACGCTTCGGTAAACGACGATACAGCGGGTTTTGACCACCCTCGAAACCAGGGCGAACACCGCCACCGGAACGAGCGTTTTGCCCTTTGTGTCCACGACCAGCCGTTTTGCCGTTTCCAGAACCGATACCGCGACCCACACGCTTACGAGTGTGACGGGAACCTTCAGCAGGTTTGATTTCGTGTAATTTCATCGTTGCACCTCCTCTTTAAGCAAGATATCTATTACTCAGCGATTTCCTTAACTTCAACCATATGCTTCACCTTTTCCACCATACCACGCATGGCGGCATTGTCTTCTTTCACAACTGTCTGGTGGATTTTGCGAAGACCGAGAGCTGCTACAGTCGCTTTTTGTTTTTGCGTGCGACCGATCAGACTTCTTTTGAGGGTGATTTGCAATTTTGCCATGATCTAAGTCCCTCCTAACCTAAAAGCTCTTCCGCAGTTTTACCGCGCAGTTTTGCAACTTGGTCGGCAGTTTTCAGGCGACTTAAACCTTCTAACGTAGCGTGAACCATGTTAATCGGATTGTTAGAGCCCAGAGACTTACTTAATACATCGCCTACACCAGCAAGCTCGAGCACCGCACGAACCGGGCCACCGGCGATAACTCCGGTACCTTCTGCAGCAGGCTTCATGAATACTTTACCGGCACCGAAGCGTCCATTTACTTCGTGAGGCAGAGTTGTTCCTACGAGCGGAACTTTAATCAGGTTTTTCTTTGCATCTTCGATGGCTTTACGGATCGCGTCCGGTACCTCTTGGGCTTTACCCATGCCGCAGCCTACGTGTCCGTTCTTGTCGCCAACGACTACTAGAGCGCTGAAGCTGAAACGGCGTCCACCTTTAACAACCTTCGCAACGCGGTTAATGGCGACTACTTTCTCTTCCAGCTCCAGGTTCGAAGCGTCAATACGCATGAAGTTTTCCCTCCTTGTGTAAGGAATTTCGTTCAATTAGAATTGCAGACCCGCTTCGCGTGCAGCTTCTGCAAGAGTTTTAATACGTCCGTGATACAGATATCCACCGCGGTCGAACACGACTTCTTTTATGCCTTTTTCGACACTGCGTTTCGCGATCAGTTCGCCGACTTTCGCAGCGGCTTCCTGGTTTCCTCCATGGCTTATTTGACCTTTCAGCTCAGGATCAAGAGTAGAAGCAGAAGCGATCGTTACGCCCGCTACGTCGTCGATGAGTTGAGCATAAATATGATTGGAAGAACGGTATACGTTCAAACGGGGAACTTGAGCCGTACCGGAAATTTTCTTACGAACACGCAAGTGTCTTTTCTTCCGTGCTTTGTTTTTATCTTGTTTCGAGATCACGTTATGTCACTCCTTTCTTACATACGCCTTAGCGATTACTTCTTACCAGTTTTACCTTCTTTACGACGTACGCGCTCGCCCTGGTAGCGAATACCTTTACCTTTGTAAGGTTCAGGCTTACGTACCGCACGAATTTCAGAAGCCACTTGACCTACGCGCTCTTTGTCGATACCTTTAACGACGATTTGCGTTTGAGCCGGAACTTCGAATTCAATGCCTTCTTCCGGAGTGATTTCAACTGGGTGAGAGTATCCAACGCTCAGAGTCAGGTTGCTGCCGCTCTTAGCAGCACGGTAACCTACACCAACCAGTTCCAGTGTTTTAGCAAATCCGTTCGTTACACCTTCTACCATGTTGGCGATAATACTGCGAGTTGTACCGTGCAATGCGCGGTGCAGTTTATGATCAGAAGGGCGCTCAACGATGATTTCGTTACCTTCCACTTTCACATTCACTTCATTGTGAAGCGTACGAGTCAGGGTACCCTTCGGCCCCTTTACAGTCAGTACTGTGCCATCAAGTTTTACCTCTACTCCATCAGGAATAGCGATCGGTTTTTTACCAATACGGGACATTCGTTACACCTCCATTCGTTGTCGAATGTATTACCAAATGTATGCTATTACTTCGCCGCCCACCTGTTGCTGGCGAGCTTGTTTGTCAGTCATTACGCCTTTAGACGTAGAAAGAATAGCGATTCCCAATCCGCCCAAAACACGAGGAATTTCGTCTTTGCCGGCGTATACGCGCAGGCCAGGCTTACTGATGCGCTTCAGACCATTGATTACACGTTCGTTGTCCGCACCATATTTCAGAAAAAGACGAAGAATGCCTTGTTTGTTATCTTCTACATATTCTACGTCACGGATGAAGCCTTCTTCTTTCAGCAGGTTCGCGATTGCGTGCTTGATTTTGGAAGCAGGTACTTCCAGCTTCTCATGACGCACCATGTTGGCATTGCGAATGCGAGTAAGCATATCTGCAATTGGATCTGTCATTACCATATGTTTAACCTCCTTCCCATTTTGCGGGATTACCAGCTTGCTTTCTTCACTCCAGGCAATTGGCCTTGGTATGCTAAGTCGCGAATACAAATGCGGCAAAGTTTAAATTTGCGATACACAGAGTGCGGACGACCACAACGTTCGCAGCGTGTGTAGGCCTGCACTTTAAACTTCGGCTTACGTTGCTGTTTCACGATCATTGATTTTTTAGCCACGTGTTTCCCTCCTTGTCGTATAGGAATCCGAAATTACTTGGCGAAAGGAGCGCCCAATTGTGTTAACAGTTCGCGGCCTTCTTCGTCCGTTTGTGCTGTCGTTACGATTACGATGTCCATTCCGCGGATAGCGTCTACTTTATCGTACTCGATTTCCGGGAAGATCAATTGCTCTTTCAATCCCAGTGTGTAGTTTCCACGACCGTCGAACGCCTTGTTGGAGATACCACGGAAGTCACGTACACGAGGAAGAGAGATGTTGAATAATTTGTCCAGGAAGTGATACATACGCTCACCGCGCAGCGTCACTTTCGCACCGATCGGCATACCTTCACGAAGACGGAAACCGGCGATAGACTTCTTCGCGCGAGTGATAACCGGCTTCTGACCTGCGATTGCCTCCAGGTCACGAACCGCGCTGTCCAGAATTTTCGGGTTGGAAACTGCATCACCCAGACCCATGTTAATAACGACTTTCTCGATTTTCGGAACCTGCATAATAGACTTATATCCGAACTTCTGCATTAACGCAGGAGAAATTTTTTCTTTATATTGCTCTAACATTCTTGCAGCCATTTAGATGACCTCCTTTCCGACCTGACTACTTATCCAATACTTCGCCAGATTTTTTTGCAATGCGTACTTTCTTTCCGTCCACAACTTTGGAACCGATACGAGTCGGCTCGCCCGTTTTCGGGTCTACGATCATTACGTTGGAAGCGTGAATCGGAGCTTCTTGCGTAACGATACCGCCCTGCGGGTTGTTGGCATTCGGACGCGTGTGTTTCTTCACCATGTTTACGCCTTCTACAAGCACACGGCCTGTTTTCGGGTAAGCAGCGAGAATGCGACCTTTTTTGCCTTTATCTTTACCGCTGATAACAACAACGTTGTCACCGGATTTCACGTGCAGTTTCTTTTGTTCGGACATGACGGCACCTCCTTATGTTTAACTTAATACCTTTGTAAGCAGGATTTACAGTACTTCAGGAGCCAGAGAAACGATCTTCATGAAGTCTTTGTCACGAAGTTCCCGGGCAACCGGTCCGAAAATACGAGTTCCGCGCGGGCTTTTGTCATCACGAACGATAACCGCTGCGTTTTCGTCGAAACGGATGTAAGAACCGTCTTTACGGCGAGAACCACTCTTAGAACGCACGATAACAGCCTTTACTACGTCGCCCTTCTTAACAACGCCGCCGGGTGTTGCTTGTTTCACCGAACAAACAACAACGTCACCAATGTTAGCAAATTTACGGCCGGAACCGCCTAATACTTTAATGCACATTAATTCTTTTGCACCGGAGTTATCGGCTACACGCAAACGAGTTTGAGTTTGGATCACGGAGAGTCCCTCCCTTCAGATGTACCTAAACGTTCAATTTAAATTAGATAATAACGGCTTTCTCAACCACTTCAACCAGTCTGAAGCGCTTGTCTTTGGACAGCGGACGAGTTTCCATGATTTTTACCAGATCGCCGATTTTTGCAGTATTTTGCTCATCATGAGCTTTAAATTTCTTGGAGTATTTCACACGCTTTCCGTACAGCGGGTGCTTTTTGTATGTTTCGACCAGAACAACGATTGTTTTGTCCATTTTGTCGGAAACAACTCGACCAAGAACAACTTTACGTGCATTGCGTTCTTCTGCCATGTTTGCGACCTCCTCTCTAATCTATTAGCTAATGCCTAATTCACGTTCACGCAGAATCGTTTTTGCTCTTGCGATATCTTTACGCACTTGACGGATACGTGCAGGGTTGTCTAATTGACCAGTCGCTAATTGAAAACGGAGGTTAAAAAGTTCTTCTTTCATAGAAGTTACTTTTTGTTCAATTTCGGCAGTGGTTAGGTTGCGAATTTCATTAGCTTTCATTTGCGTCACCACCCAATTCTTCCCGTTTTACAAACTTACATTTAACCGGAAGCTTGTGCATGGCCAGACGCATTGCTTCACGAGCGACCTCTTCAGGTACACCAGCCAGCTCAAACATTACTTTTCCGGGTTTTACGATTGCTACCCAGCTCTCAACTGAACCTTTACCGGAACCCATCCGTACTTCAAGCGGCTTCGCAGTAACCGGTTTGTCTGGGAAAATTTTAATCCATACTTTACCGCCGCGTTTGATGTAACGAGTCATCGCAATACGAGCGGCTTCGATTTGACGGTTTGTTACCCAAGAGGCTTCCAAAGCTTGAAGGCCATATTCACCGAACGTTACCTGAGTGCCGCCTTTTGCTTGCCCTCTCATTTTTCCGCGATGTTGTTTGCGGTGTTTTACGCGTTTAGGGATCAACATGATTATTGGCCTCCTTCCTCTTCAGTTCTCTTCTTCGCCTGAGGAAGAACTTCTCCGCGATAAATCCATACTTTAACGCCGATTTTGCCGTACGTAGTATCGGCTTCAGCTGTACCGTAATCAATGTCAGCACGCAATGTGTGCAGCGGAACCGTACCTTCACTGTATCCTTCAGAACGGGCGATATCCGCGCCGCCAAGACGTCCGCTTACCATTGTTTTGATACCCTGAGCGCCTGCACGCATTGTACGCTGCAGAGATTGCTTCTGCGCACGACGGAAGGAAATACGGTTTTCCAATTGACGCGCGATGCTTTGCGCAACAAGGGTTGCATCCATATCAGGATTTTTAATTTCATTGATGTTGATATGCACTCTTTTGCCTGTTAGAGTAGACAGTGCTTTACGAAGCTTTTCTACTTCGCTACCACCTTTACCAATAACCATACCTGGCTTAGCAGTGTGGATAGTAACATTTAAACGGTTGGCCGCACGCTCAATTTCAATAGTAGAAACAGAAGCGTCTTTCAACTGGGTTTTAACATATTCACGGACCTTTAGATCTTCGTGTAACAGATTAGCATAATCTTTCTCTGCGAACCACTTGGATTCCCAGTCGCGGATAATGCCAACCCGAAGTCCTACCGGGTTAACTTTCTGACCCACTCGCTATCCCTCCTTATTTCTCGGATAAAATTACCGTTACGTGACTTGTACGCTTATTGATCCGGCTCGCACGACCCATTGCACGAGGACGGAAACGTTTCAGTGTCGGACCTTCGTCGACAAATACCTTGCTAACAACCAGGTTATTAGCATCTAAATTCATGTTGTGCTCAGCATTCGCAACAGCTGACAGTAATACTTTCTCAATAACCGGAGATGCTGCTTTCGGCGTGTGCTTTAAAATCGCAATCGCTTCACCTACTTGCTTACCACGGATTAAGTCAACTACCAGACGCATTTTGCGAGGAGCAATCCGGACATAACGAGCTACCGCTTTCGCTTCCATTTAAGTAACCCCCTCTCTTACTTGGACGTATCCATTATCTTCTTGTTTTCTTGTCGGCATCAACGTGACCTTTAAAAGTACGAGTCGGAGCGAATTCTCCGAGTTTGTGTCCGACCATATCTTCGGTTACATATACAGGTACGTGCTTGCGGCCATCGTACACCGCGAATGTGTGACCGACGAAATCCGGGAAGATTGTAGAGCGACGAGACCAAGTTTTGATTACTTTTTTGTCGCCTTTTGCGTTTTGCTCTTCGACCTTTTTCATTAAATGATCATCAACAAAAGGTCCCTTTTTTAAGCTGCGTCCCATGAATGAACCTCCCTTCGTAATAGAAGTGCGGTGCCCTGCAACCGCACCTTGTTAAGCAGCATTACTTCTTGCGGCTGCGGATAATATACTTGCTGGATTGTTTGTTTTTCTTGCGAGTCTTCGCACCAAGCGTCGGTTTGCCCCAAGGAGTGAGCGGACCGCTGCGACCGATCGGAGCGCGACCTTCACCACCACCGTGCGGGTGATCGTTCGGGTTCATTACAGAACCGCGGACTGTCGGGCGCTTGCCTAACCAGCGGGAACGACCTGCTTTACCGATGTTGATAAGTTCATGTTCTAAGTTACCAACTTGACCGATGGTTGCGCGGCACTCTTTGCGAATCATACGAGTCTCGCCGGAAGCCAGACGAACGATTACATAGTCACCATCGCGGCCAAGCAATTGAGCTTCAGCACCAGCGGAACGAACGAGCTGGCCGCCTTTGCCTGCTTTTAATTCGATATTGTGGATAACCGTACCTACCGGGATGTTAGCCAGCGGCAGTGCGTTACCTACTTTGATATCAGCATCCGGACCGGATACAACAGTCATGCCTACTTGCAGACCATTCGGAGCCAGGATGTAGCGCTTCTCACCATCAACGTAGTTAATCAGCGCGATATTTGCGGAACGGTTCGGATCGTACTCGATTGTAGCAACACGACCTGGAATACCGTCTTTGTTACGTTTGAAGTCAATGATACGATACTTCTGCTTATGACCGCCACCGTGATGACGAACCGTGATTTTACCTTGGTTGTTGCGTCCAGCTTTTTTGTTTTTCGGCGCAAGCAGAGATTTTTCCGGCTTGGAAGTTGTAATCTCTTCAAAAGTAGACACAGTCATTTGACGGCGACCAGGAGAAGTCGGTTTATACTTTTTAATTGCCATTTGTTTTCCCTCCTTCGCTCTGTCTTACGAATTAAACACCTTCAAAGAACTCAAGAGCTTTGCTATCTTCACTCAGCTGAACGATCGCTTTTTTCCAGTCAGAACGACGTCCAAAGAATTTACCTACGCGCTTCGGCTTACCTTTAACACGCATTGTATTTACGTTTACAACTTTCACATCGAAAATGCGCTGAATCGCATCTTTGATTTCCGTTTTGTTTGCACGTAAATCAACTTCGAATACGTATTTGTTGCTGGCCATCATGTCAGCAGTACGTTCGGTAATAACCGGGCGCTTGATAATATCGCGAGGATCTTTCATTATGCAAGCACCTCCTCAACTTTTGCGACTGCATCCTTCGTAATCAGCAACTTGTCGTGATGCAGAACATCAAGAACATTGATTCCGTTAGCGGGAACGAATTTCACGCCAGGAATGTTGCGAGCGGACAGCGCCACATTGTCATTGTATTCACCTGTAACAACAAGCACTTTGTTGTCCACTTTCAGATTTCCGAGCACTTTTACCATTTCTTTTGTCTTCGGTGCGTCGAAATTCAGGGCATCCAATACCAGAATCTCTTCGTTCTGCACTTTAGAAGACAGAGCAGATTTAATCGCCAGGCGACGAACTTTTTTAGGAAGCTTGTAAGCGTAGCTGCGAGGAGTCGGTCCGAAAACCACACCGCCGCCTACCCATTGAGGGGAGCGAATGCTACCTTGACGAGCGCGTCCTGTTCCTTTTTGTTTCCAAGGCTTACGACCACCACCGCTTACTGCGGAACGGTTTTTTACAGCGTGCGTACCTGCACGACGGGAAGCCTGTTGCATGATAACTGCATCGGCAAGCACTGCCTCGTTCGGCTCGATACCGAATACCGCATCGGACAGTTCGATTTCACCTACTTGAGAGCCATCTTGATTGAAAAGTGTTACTTTAGGCATTGCGAGTCCTCCTTTCTTGCTTATTTGCTGCCTTTAACGGCAGTTTTTACAACTACGAAGCTATTTTTAGGTCCCGGAATAGCACCTTTAATTAACAGCAAGTTGCGGTCTGCATCAACAGAAACCACTTCAAGGTTTTGAACCGTAACTTTCTCTCCGCCCATACGTCCAGGCAATGCTTTACCTTTCAGTACACGGTTAGCTGCGATAGAGCCCATGGAACCAGGACGACGATGGTAACGGGAACCGTGAGCCATCGGTCCGCGAGATTGGCCGTGACGCTTGATAGCACCAGCAAATCCTTTACCTTTTGATGTGCCGGTTACGTCAACAATGTCTCCCTCTGCAAAAATATCAGCTTTTAATTCTTGACCAACTTCGTACCCTGCCAAATCAACATTACGAAGTTCACGAATGAAGCGCTTAGGCGTTGTGTTAGCTTTTGCTGCATGGCCTTTTTCAGGCTTGTTGGCACGCACTTCTTTCTTGTCAGCGAAACCAATTTGAATTGCTTCATATCCATCAGTCGTTTGATCCTTCTTTTGAAGAACCACGCAAGGACCTGCTTCGATAACAGTTACTGGAACTACGATACCTTCAGCAGTAAAAACCTGGGTCATCCCAATTTTTCTACCTAAGATTCCTTTGGTCATGATAGCCACCTCCTATTGAGTAATCAAATTCATGTATTTATTTCCGTTCATTATATAATCGCTATAACATTGTTGGTTTGTCGTCAAACCTTACAGTTTGATTTCGATATCAACACCGGACGGCAGGTCCAGACGCATCAGCGAATCAACCGTTTGCGGTGTCGGGTTCACAATGTCGATCAGGCGCTTGTGTGTGCGCATCTCAAACTGTTCACGGGAATCCTTGTATTTGTGTACCGCACGCAAAATCGTGAAGACATTACGCTCAGTCGGAAGCGGAATTGGGCCAGACACCTCTGCACCGGAACGCTTCGCAGTGTCAACAATCTTCTCTGCGGACTGATCAAGAATTCTGTGATCGTATGCTTTCAAGCGGATACGAATTTTTTGTTTTGCCATTTTAGTCCCTCCTTTGTCGCCTATTTTGATAAACAGACAATTCTCAGCGGAAAAACCCGACCCCAGGCCATGGCATCGGAGCCTGGTGTGTCAGCAACCTCCCGCGTCATCGCGTTCATCAAACCAACATTCAACATTATATCGAAAATATAGGCTGAATGCAAGGTTTTTCTTTATCTTCATCATTCTTTATGTAATGACTCAGACCCTGAATATTCTATCGTATACCAAATTAAAATGCAAGATTTTATATTTAACTTTTTTGGGCCAGCTACGCCTCTGCCAGCGCATCCGAAATTCCGTGAATCTGCCTAAGCAGTATATCGCATTCAATCAGACAATTCATTCAATGTATAAACTGTCGTGTGTTGCTGCACGTTAAGAAGGAACACGCGGGTTTTTACCGCGCCATTCCGATTCGAGGAGATGAAAACAATGGCACAGAAGAATAAGAAGAAGCAGGACGTGCAGGATGTGCACACATTGATAAATCAAATGGAGAAAACGCCTTACACCACCAATTTAGTGAACGAAATCGAGCAGGATGAAATAAACCAGCGCGACAGTGGCATCAAGGATAACCGACAATAAGAAATAATTTCAACTGGGTATACCGCTTATCATCAATCAAGGCAACGAGCGCAGCAATCACCCGCTACAGTCTACATTACGAAGCTCATTCGCTATTCTATTTAAGAAAGTTTCTACCGTCTCTGCCTCCACTGTCGATTCATACACACCGACCATGAGAGTAAGCGTCTCTCTGTATGCGCTCGCTCCCGGCATAAAACCCGGGGAAAACATAATCGGCGGCACCATATAAGCATCGGCCACCTCAGTTTCCTGAAACTTGAGCTCGGTCTTGCTGACCTCACCGAAGTTTGATAAATAAGGAGACGCCAGCCCTTGAGCCACAGCCTGGTGCCGCAATCCCCGAAACATCGTAAGTACATCACCGAAGCACATGCTCCCAAGCATCTCAAATACCGCGGCGGTATGCAGACTGATTCATCCACTCTTCCTCCAGTTTCAATACGTACTGGATTTGATAGTTAGAGAAGAAATAGCTTGCCATATAGTTAAACGTGTCCTGCGCACATACCGGAAGTCGCTCATTGCATGCCGATTCTATTACCCGTCTTTCCTTTCTCATGCCATTCACCTTTCTTTCTAAACATTTTTAATTTTTGTCTATGTTTACACCGACATTATGTGGCTCTGTTTATAAAATTTCAATGAAAATATTTGAAAAAAAGCAAACGAAATGCTATGATATCTATAAATAAAATAAACAAAGAGAGGATATGTCTTTATATGCGAGAAGTTTCCGAACTTTTCTGGAATGCATCACTGGAAGAGATGAAGCGGGGATATATTTACGAAGAAGCGTCTGAACAGTATATCTGTCTCATCTGCGGCCGAAGATTTACCCGTGGCGTCATCTATCCGCATGAAAACGCGCTCTACGACGCGGAGAGATTTGCTCGTCTGCACATCACACATGAGCACACCTCTATGTTCGACTTCCTAATCGGGCTGGATAAAAAACTGACCGGGCTCACCGAACACCAGAAAACAATCGTCCGCTATTTCTATGAAGGACTAAGCGACAATGAAATCGTCAAAGAACTGGACGGCGGCAGTACATCCACCATTCGCAATCACCGTTTCACACTGAGAGAGAAAGCCAAACAGGCCAAAATCCTGCTGGCAATTACCGAATTAGTCGGGGAAAAAACGGCGAAACCGAATAAATTCATCTCTATTCCACGCAGCGCTGCCATGGTGGATGAACGCTTCGCCATTACCGAAGAGGAAAACAAGGCGATACTTCAGAGGTACTTCACACAGGGGGAAAACGGTCCACTGTCCGAATTTCCGAAAAAGGAGAAAAGAAAAGTGGCGATCCTTAAGCACATCGCCAAACGATTCGAATTGAACCGGCATTACACCGAGAAAGAAGTAAACGAGATACTGAAACAGATTTATCCTGACTATGTGACAATCAGGCGCTATCTGATTGAATACGGCTTTATGGACCGCTATCCGGATTGCAGCGCCTACTGGGTCAAATTCTAAATGAAGGAGAAAAGGAAAATGGAGAAGCAAAAACGAAAGGAAGCTAAATTGCAGTATAAACAAACACACAGGCCAATGGGCGTCTATCAAATAAAGAATCAAGCGAACGGTAAAATCCTCATCGGAAGCAGCTTGAATCTGGAAGGGATTAAAAACCGTCACTGGTTTGGGCTAAATATGGGAATGCATTACAACAAAACCCTTCAGCAGGAATGGAAAGAGTATGGAGAAGAGAACTTCACTTTCGAGGTGCTGGAATACATTAAGCCGGAAGAAGAGACCGTAGAGAATTTTACAGTTCTTGAAAAATATCGCGACCTTCTGAAAAACAGGGAAGAAGCCTGGATAAACCGGCTTCAACCCTGCGGAAATAAAGGCTATCTGTAAGAAAAACTCGCGGGCGTTGCCGGGAATAAAGTTAAACAAGCGTTTAACCAGGAAATTGCCCGGAAAAGGGCGAGAGATAAATGCGTCGCGTCTGTTCCTTCTTTATTCTATTAGGCTATCTGCGACGGATCCCGTGTCAGAATAATACACTCTCCACTTTCCGTCCTTCTCTTTCTTCAGGAAAACCGGGCCTTCCAGCGTCTCCTTATCCGTCTCGCCCGCTACGTTAATTTCATACGTACCGTTGCTTACATACAGCTCTGCGAAGCGATCCCACTTGCCGGTGATGTCCACTTTAATATCACCGGTCAGCCCCATATGTATTGATTCACCCTCTGCGCTGATATCTTTCAGCATGTCAATGGCTACGTCACCGAGCGCGCGGTCAAAACCGGTGTAATATTGCTTATTCAGCGCGGACGCTTTATCGAAATCTCCCTCGCTTAACGCCGCTAGTGTTTCCCGTTCCGCATTCAGAAATGTGTTGCTCAATTCCTCATCCGAAGCTGGAGCGCTTTGTTCAAGGTGGAGGGCGCTGTGAAGCATCTTCAACGCTTCCGCACGGGTCGCGCGATCAACCGGCTTAAACTCGGTGGCGCTCTTGCCGTTAATCATGCCGGCCGCGCTCGCTTTATCGATATATGGTTTACCCCAATAGTTTTTTACATCTTTAAACGCTTTTGCTGTCCCCTCAAACGACACGGTTTTCTCGAATGCCCGCACAAGCATGGAAGCAATCTGATCGCGTTGAATTTTGGCATTCGGCTCAAACGTGGTCTCCGTCATCCCGCTAACGATGCCAAGTGAAGCGGCGGTGCTGACTTCTTTATAGAACCACTGGTTCGCTTTGACGTCAGAGAAAGATTTCGACTGTCCGCCCGGTTGTAAATCGAGCGCGCGTACAAGCAGTGCCGCAAATTCCGCACGGCTAATCTGGTTGTTCGGACGCAGTGTTACATTTCCGTTTTTCTCGTCGTACCCTTTCACAACATCGGCATATACCATATCGTACAGTTCATGTTGAGCCCAATGACCGTCAATATCCATTGGAAAGTAATAATCAATCGGCTCGGTCGGAAGCGCCTCTTCTCCCAGTACAGGTGTGGTAAGCGACAGACTTAGCAGCAGAGCACCGATAACCTTTAATACTTTCATCTTTTTTCCCCTTTTGCTGTGAATTCTACGTTGACCCCTATTAGACGATACTTTTCATACGAAAGTTTCGCAAAAAAAATATGTAAATAGTGTAAATGAATAAGCGCAGAACATATATGCATCTTCATACACATTTTTAAAGCGGTTACTCCTGCTACCTGCGCAATATATGTACTAGGTAAATAGCATAGGAAAAAGCGGCAGAGATGTCATAAAGACCATTATGATTTACAACTACATATAGATAAAGGGCTCCCTCTTTTTATAAGAGAAAGCCCGCCTATGTTATCCGCTATCATCGGATATATTTCGTCTTCAATGCATCAACAATTACGGCTATGAAGATCATCATGCCACCAACCATTGTTACAAAATAGGATGAAATGCCGAGAATCTGCAGTCCGGTTTGAATAACAGTAAGAAGCAGTACACCGCCGAGTACGCCGGAAATTTTCCCCTTGCCACCCGTTAAGCTGACACCGCCGATAACCGCAGCAGCAAGTGTGTACATCATTAAATCCTGACCAAACGTCATGGTGACCGCTCCCATATATGCGGCAAGCAGATATCCAGAAAAACCGGCAAGTCCTCCTGAAATCATAAAGGCATAAATCTTGATTCGGTCTACATTAATCCCGCTGACATATGCACTGGTGGAATTCCCCCCTGTTGCAAACAGACTGCGACCGAAAACAGTTTTCTTCCATATAAAGTAGATAATCAGATAGACAATCAGGAACGGAATCGGTAATATCGGGAGTCCGAAAACAGAACCCTGACCAATCCACGTGAAAGCTTCCGGGAAATTCACGATGGATCGCCCCTGAGTTAATGCCATCAATCCTCCTTGTAAAACCAAACCCATAGCCAGTGTCTCAATCAAGGCTGCTGCTTTTAACTTAGCGACAAGAATACCATTCACTGTCCCAATCAACAGACCAAAAAGGACAATAACCAGAACTGCGAGAAACCATGGCAGCCCATTATTCATTAGCGTAGTACCAAGGCCGGCGCTAAAAGCTAACACACCCGTGATTGATAAATCGATTTCTCCGATAATGAGAACATGGGCAATCCCTGCCGTTAAAATCCCCAATACGGCTGTCTGCACAAGAATATTTTGCAGGATAACCTGGGAGAAAAACGCGGAATCAATAAGGCCCATAATGAAAAGGCCAAGCACAAGCAGAAACCAGACGATATTGTCGGCAAACAGCCGGGCATATCCCTGGCCTGGCTGCTTTAGCTTAATCGGTTGTACCACCTGGTTGGTTGTTCCTTCTTTTACACTCATGAAGCTACTTCCTCCTCTGCAGAATCACGCATTTGTATCACTTCTTCCGGTGTTAGTCCGGTATTGATTTCTTCTCTTGCAATGGTTCCATTCGCAAAAAACAACAGGCGATCAGCTACACGCAACAGTTCATTATAATCATTGGTTAGATAAAGAACACTCAATCCTGTATCGGTCAACTCGTTAATCAGCGATAATATTTCTTCGCGGCTCTTTACATCAATACCTACGGTAGGCTCATCAATAATAAGTACGTCCGGCTGTGTGCTCAGCGCTTTGGAGATGACTACTTTTTGTTGATTTCCCCCGCTCAGATTCCCTACTTCTTCATAGATAGAATGTGCCTTAATATTTAGTGTTGAAAAATATTGTTGTGCATTTTCTATTTCTTTACGTTCATTCACAAATCCAAATAGAGAAGCCAATTTGCTTTTTAGGATGGGCAGGCTGATATTCTCCCTTATCGGCAAATCAGGCACAATTCCCTCTGCATGACGGTCATATGAAACATAGACGATTTTTTGCGCAAGCGCTTCATCAGGACGCCTGGGATTCCTCAGTTTTTTACCATGCAAGCGTATTTCTCCTGATTCAATTGGATTCAGTCCGGCCAATGCCCGACATATCTCACGGGCACCTGAACCCGGAAAACCGATAAGACCAAGGATTTCCCCTTTTGCAAGATGAAACGAAACATCTGTAAGTCCGCGTGCCTTTATCCTGCTGCACTGAAGAGCGATTGGCGCTCTAGCAAGCACTTCAGGTCGCTCGCGAACACAAAGTTCCACATCTTCCCCGACGATTAGATTGGATAACTGTCGCTCATCGACCTCTCCCCTGGAAAAGCCGGTATAAGATTTTCCGTCGCGCAATACAGTATACCTGTCACTAAGGCGTAATACTTCTTCGATATAGTGCGATATAAAAATAAAACTTGTTCCCTGTTTTGCCAGGTCAATGACAAATTCAAACAAACCGTCTCTTTCTTCTGCTGATAGTGCCGTTGTCGGTTCATCCAGAATAATAAGTTTCGCATTACTAAACAATGCGCGCACGATATTAAGCTTACGCTGATCAACAAGAGACAAATCTTTTACTTTTTGCCGCGGCGAAAAAGATACTCCATATTTGTCCAGCGCTTCTTTTGCATATATATAAATATGATTCCAGTCAACGAAGCCGTTTTTCTTTCTGGGCCAATCTCCGATGAAAATGTTCTCTGCAACCGTAAATTCAGGAATAACGGAAGCGTGTTGAGGGACGACATAAATTCCAATCTTCTGCCGCTCTAACACAGTAAGATGATCGATGGACTTGCCTTCAAAGCGGATAGTGCCGTCATAATCTGTTGTAACACCGGAAATGCTTTTAACGAGAGTTGTTTTGCCTGCTCCGTTTTTTCCCAAAAGCGCATGAATTTCTCCTTTTTTCAGGTTCATACTGACCCCGTCCAACACCGTTTTAGTGCCGTAGCATTTACTTACATGGTCAATTTCCAACAGCAAGTCAATCCCTCCTTTATTCACTTTGCAAGATACAGAAAGGGAAGAAAGACATCTCCCTTCCCTTTCTCCAGATTTAGTAACGAAGATTATACTCGTTCCAGGCAACGTTGCCCCAGTGGGAGTCATTGTCTACATTACTGCTATCGATGACATACGGATCGATAATCATGTGCGGTCCGCTGTCACCTTTTACAATCTTGGCTTCTTTCCAGAAATATTTCTCGTTCTTATATGTTTCAAGCGGTACTTCCTTTCCTTGAAGCGAATAATTGTGCAGCATATCAATAACAATCTCCCCATAGGCTACACAATCCTGGTTTATGGTTGCATCGTACCAGCCCTCCTTGATGCGCTGAAGTGCGATGGGTTCAGCATCAATCGTTACAAAAATGACGTGCCCATCTTCTCCTACTTTCTTAAGCTTATTTTTTTGTTTTAATGCTTCATACAATCCCATAGCCGGGTTATCACTCGGTGCGTGTACGGCGTCGAGGTTGCCGTATTTAGCCATTGCATTCAACGCTACATCCTGCGTCTTTCGCATATCACCTTCTGCCGGCATGGCGAGATACTGTATATTCGGATACTTTTTCATGACTTCATCAAACCCTGTTTTACGCGCACGCCATGCTGAGCTGGACATGGCTCCATATGCGTTAAGAACCGTTCCCTTCGGTTCGCCGTACTTTTCTTTTAAGCGTTTCACAATTTCTTCCGCTGCCATTTGTCCTGCCTTAAAGTTGTCGAAAGCAACGGTAAAGGCTACATCTCCTCCTGTCGTCGGAGTATCAAAAACGCCGACCGGTATACCGGCTGTTTTTGCCTGATTAATTGCGGTAATAAGTCCTTCGCTATCGTTTGGATCCGTAATGATTGCGGCAGGTTTCTTCGTAATGAAGTTGATGAACTGATTGGTTTGTTTTGCCGAATCAAAATCCGCTACGGATGCTTCAAATTCATAACCGTATTCTTGTGCTTTCCGCTTTGCCGCCTCCTGCATGGCGACAAACGCATAATAGTTTAGACTTTTATGTGCAAGCGCTATCAATTTTCTTCCTGATTTTTCTTCGTTGGCTTTTCCTGCGTCATTCGATTCAGATGCTCCCGCGTTCGCCGGCTGTCCGCTGTTGTTTCCGCATCCGGCAACGATCAAAGATAACGCGATAAGAAGCGTGCTAAATAAAAACCCTGCTTTTTTTATTGAACGCATACAATAACCCCTTTCTCTTTTTAAAAAGCAAGAAACATCCGGGGGAATTTTCGTTCCCCCTAATTTCCCATCGCTTATTATATCCGTCTGGATTACATCACTCCACGCAATACAATACTCTTAATCTGGGTAACTTCTTCAAGCGTATAAGCGGTGCCTTCCCTGCCAATGCCGCTCTTTTTGTATCCGCCGAATGCACTGCACATCGGGCGGTAGCAATTACCACCGTTAACAGACACAATACCTGCCTGGATCCTGTTTCCGGCATCAATAGCCTTGTAGACATCTCTTGTATAAATAGCTCCGTTTAGCCCGTACATGGATTGATTTGATATTTCAATGGCTTCCTCATAGGAAGAGAAGGAAATAAGCGGAAATACAGGCCCGAAAATCTCCATATCTTTTGCTACGTCCATATCTCTTGTAACGCCTTCGAGAACAGTCGGTTCAATAAATGTACTATTTACGCGTTTTCCACCTAAAATAAGGGTAGCGCCTTGACTCACCGTATATTGGATTTGCTCTTCTACACGCATCGCGGCTTCCTCGCTGACAAGCGGTCCGACGTCCGTCGCTTCATCCAATTGGTTCCCTAACCGTTTTGTTGAAAGAGTCGCGACAAGCTTGTCCCGGAATTCGTCATGCACCGATTCATGAAGCAGAATCCGTTTTGTTGCGCAGCAAACCTGTCCGTTTGCCAGCAAACGACCGTCAACGGCATCCTGAACCGCCGCATCAATGTCGGCATCTTCACAAATAATCATGGCGTCATTTCCGCCAAGTTCAAGGAAAACCCGTGACAGGTTTTTGGCGCCGTTGCCTGCAATATGGATACCTGTCTCTGTACTTCCTGTAAAACTCACCGCATTCACCAGCGGACTTTTCGCCAGATAATCGCCCACTTCTTCCCCGTACCCTGTTATAATTTGCAGGACGTTACCGGGAACGCCTGCCTCATGCAGCATTTCGGTCATACGAATGACCGTCAGCGGATCGTCCTCCGGTGCCTTAATAATAATGGCATTGCCGGCCGCTAACGCCGAGCCTACTTTATGGGCAAACAGCTCGGCAGGAAAGTTAAACGGAAGAATGCCGACAATAACACCGAGCGGTTCGCGCTTTGTAATCATTAAGTCTTTTTCTAATCCTTCCTGGATTTCAAGAGGAATCGTTTGACCGAAAAGCCGTTTTGATTCCTCTGCAAAACCTTCGAAGATACCTGCGGCTGCATCAAGCTCAGCTCTGGCCTGTGCCAGTATTTTTCCGTTTTCCATGCTCAGCAACCGCGCCAGCTCTTCCTTGCGCTCTTTCATTTTTTCAAGAAAGTTTCGAATACATTGAACGCGTTTGTATACTGGCGTCGCTGCCCAAACCTCAGCCCCCTGTCTGGCTGCCTCAAGCGCTTCCTGTGCGTCTTGCACGGTGGCGGCCGGCGTTGTATCGATCACTTCCATGGTCGCCATATTTCGCACTTCAATAATTTTACCGTTAGAAGCACTTCGTTTTTTCTTGTTAATGATCATTTCCATGCCGTATTCCTCCTCTAAGATTGATTAGGCAAGCGAGTATTTGTCCTTAACAACAGTACCCTTCGCCAGTGCTTCCCATGGATCAATGGTTGCTTTAATGATTTCCTCTTTGTCATCCAGCTTATATGCTTTCTTGCTCATGGCGAGAATCGCATCCTCAACTCGATCCAGCGCTAACTGATGTGTAACGAGTTTCTCGTAGGGGAGCTCCATGCGTTCTAAAATGTTTAGTGTCATTTCCATATGTTCCACATCACTGCCCCAGACACCGTGAATATCTGCGTTATTTCGCAGCATATGCCAGTGCGGATTAATTTCAGCCGAACCTACATCCGTAAAATGTCCAAGCTCTACATAGGAGCCGCTGTCACGCAGGTAGGCAAGCCCTTCCGGTACCGAGGACGGAAAGCCCGTACATTCTACGACCATATCAGGGCCACGGCCGCCCTTTGTCTCACTTTTAACAAGCTTAATACGCTCAGCCGGGTCACGTACGTCTTCAATATCGATAACGATGTCTGCTCCCATCTCGCGAGCCAGCTGGAGACGCCGTTTCGGCCCGCCGACCGCGATGACTTTAGCTGCACCGGAACGTTTTGCAAAAGCAATGGCGCCAAGGCCAATGGCTCCTGTTCCCTGAACAAGAACCGTGCTTCCAAAGCGGACACCTCCGGCACGCTGGAATCCGTGAATGCATATGGAAAGCGGCTCTGTTAATACTGCGATATGCGGATCAAGTTCCGTCTTGAAAAAGGATGTTCCCTGATATTGAATATGGACATATTGACCAAAGCCTCCGGAAAGCCTGTTGTTTTCATCGTTTGGCATAAATCCGTATGCTCTTATATTTGCGCACCGTGTAGGCGTTTTCAAAATTTTGCAGTAATAGCATTCGTTACAACTGACACCGGGTACGATAACAACACGATCTCCTTCTTTAACCGGGCGACCGTTGCTGTCTTCGGTTACGTCTGCCCCTAATTTTTCAATGATGCCGCAAAATTCATGCCCCATAATCGTCGGATACTCTACCGTATTCAGATGACCGTAATAAATGTGGACATCCGTGCCGCACACCCCGGCGGCTTCCGTGCGAAGAATGAACTCTCCCCGTTTCGGTTCCGGTACCTTATACTCTTCAATTGTAAATTCTCCTTCTATACCGTTCAGCACGGCCGCTTTTGAAAACAAAGCCATGTTTCTTCCTCCTTTTTCAAAATATTTTTTACAAACGTGAAATCGCTTCTTACGGGAGTAAAACTACTTTTAATGCTTTTGTTGCACGATCCGCCGAACAGGCAATCGCTTCCTCTACCTGTTCAAGCGGAAAACGATGGGTAATTAATTTCTCAACCGGATATTGTCCGTCAGCAATTAATTTGATTGCCCCCTGATAGCTGTGAGCACTTAAGAAAGAGGTCTGCAGCGTTAACTCTTTGAAAGTCATTTGCCAGTCGGTATCAATCGAAACCGTTTTTCTGCCGGTTAATCCAATGTAGTTGACCACCCCGCCGGGTCGTGCGTAGTTGAGACTGTCCGCCTGCGCGGCAGGCGTTCCCGCGGTTTCGAATACGAGGTCGGCACCGATTCCGTCTGTGTGCTCCATGATGAAGGAGCCCGCATCTTCCAGTCGAAAGTCAACCACAGCGTCAGCACCAAGCTCCTTTCCGAGCGCTAATCTTTCCGTTCGTGTTCCCACAAGAATCACCTTACCGGCCCCTGCAGCCCGGACAGCGACAACGGTCAACAACCCGATCGTTCCCGATCCTACAACTACAACCGTGTCTCCAATTTTGGGCGGCGTTAAGTTTACTGCCCGAACGGTAACAGCAAGCGGCTCGATTAACACAGCCCTCTCCCATGGAACATGGTCCGGAATCCGGTGTACGATGGCATTCGCCGGAACATACAGGTACTCCGACCAGCCGCCGTATAATCGCCCCTCTCTTTCACAGCTGATATTACAGCCATACTGCATGCCCTGTTCCCTATCCTTGATGCAGAGGTTATAGAGTCCCTTGCGGCACCAATAACATGTGTTGCACGGAATGATCATCTCAACAGCCACTTTGTCGCC
Source organism: Aneurinibacillus danicus (assembly GCF_007991215.1). GTDB lineage: Bacteria > Bacillota > Bacilli > Aneurinibacillales > Aneurinibacillaceae > Aneurinibacillus > Aneurinibacillus danicus. Next base: position 15,711 of record NZ_BJXX01000098.1, on the reverse strand, counting down.
TACCTGTATACCATGCTTCTGACATGCTTTTGAGCCTGCTTCAGCAACCGTACCAACGAATTCGTGTCCCGGTATAAGAGGGTAAGGCTCTCCCCAATCCCCCTGAAAAATATGTTGGTCAGAGCCACAAATTCCGCACATTTCAACTTTCACCAGCAATTCATCATCCCGCAGTTTTGGTTTATCAAAAAGTTGAATGCTCACCGCTTTCTTCCCTGTAATGACCGCTGCCTTGATTGTTTCTATATGCTCTCACTCCTTTCTGCTTTGCTGCTTGACCCTATACAAATGATAGATTGGATTTATAATTCCAAAAATTTAATATATTTAGCTTTTGGTGGTGATTTTTATGTTCTTCAAACAACCAGATAAAAAGAGGTGATAAGAGGAGGAAAATATTTCGATTAAAGGGGATTTTATTACTATAAGGCAAATGACCGTCTATAAAAATAGGAAGCCGCCCTATGGAAATAGAGCGGCTTTGCGTCTCGAATCCTTATTTATATGCATCATACAGGTGTACGCTTTCCTGAAACTGTTTAGGGCCAACTCCTTCAAAACGTTTAAAAAGTTTTGCAAAATATCTCGGATCATTAAACCCTACTTTTTCTGCCACCTCCAATATCTTCAAGTCTGTTTCCTGCAGCAGTTGCTTTGCTTTTTTAATTCGTAGCGAAATTAAATAATCAATAAAATTCTCCCCCGTTATCTTTTTAAACCGCGAACTGAAATAGCTTTTGCTTAATCCGACGTGTTCCGCCACATCTTCAAGAGTAATCTCAAGCATATAATTTCTTTCCATATATGAAATCGCTTTGCTAATCACACTATTGATTCCACCAATAAAAACAGAGCGGCTGTCTTCAAGCTCATTTATTCCTTCATATAACCACTCGATGAGTTGCTTGTATGTCCGCTTTTTCTTTGCCAGCTCAATATTATCAAAACGGTTGCTTCCCCATGTCAGAGTCAGCAAATTGCTGTTGGTTTGCAAGCCGTGTGTAATAATCAGAATGATTTCAAGCACCACTTTTTTTACGTCTTCTACAGGCGGCTTTTCAATGGCAAGATGCGAAAATAATTCATCACAAATATCCTTGATTCTTGCCCAATCGCGCATCAATGTAAGCTGTCGAAGTTCCTGCCAGTCCATTTTTGCAAAAGGGTCGCTTATGCCCTGTTGCGGTATGCTATGAACATCAAGCAAATGGCCGAATTCATTATAGAATGTATGGTAGGCTCCTTTCTCCTTTAATGACCGCAAAACGTGTCCTGCTTTATCATTGGTTGAAGACGCGCAATAATATATATTTATTTCTCCCGCTATTTTTGTTATTTTACCAAAAAGCTTCCTGCATTGCTCCTGCTCATATGTCGTTCGTTTCATTTCGCTGTATTCTTTTTCTCTGGCAAATAACCCGATTGCCCTGTAATCATCAAGCGGCAGAAAAACCCCTTTATCCTTGGAAGCGATTGCATAAAATTGCTTTTCTACTTCGACAAATGAATTTGGGGAGCATAAAAATTCAAAATAAATTCCAACAAAACCGTTTTCGATCCAATCAAGCTCATCAGGTATAGAAGAAGACGGATCTTCAAGCATAGATTGAACTTGCTTCTCACGCAGCAACAAACGGGAGTTTTCGGCTTCTTTTTCCAATCTTTTATAATATTCTCCTTCTTTCTGCCGCTTCTTCCATTCCTTGCTTGTTTTCTTAAGTATACTTTCGAAGCTTCCGTCTTCCAGCTCTGTTTTAAGCACATACCCGGAAGCTCCAATATCAAGCGCCTCTTTGACAAGTGAAAAGTCATCATAGCAAGTTAACAGGATAACCGTGATATGGGGATAGTTCTCTTTCACCGCACGCGTAAGCTCGATTCCGTCAACGAGAGGCATACGGATATCAGTAATGACAAGCTCGATGGGCTGTTGATTGATGATCTCGAGAGCCTGTTCCCCGTTCGCCGCTTCCGAGACGACTTCCATATCATATGCCTTCCAATTCACATATGCACGAAGTCCTTTTCTGACAATCAATTCATCATCGACTATTAATACTTTGAGCATAATGTACATCCTCCCTGTCTTTAAGCTGGTAAGGCAGCCGAATGGTAACAGTTGTTCCCTCATTCTCCTTGCTGGTAATCGACAGACCGTAATTAGCACCGAAATAGTGCTTAATTTTATCATCCACGTTCTTCACTCCGATTCCGCTTGATGTTTTCTTCTTTTTTTCCGGGCAAAGAATATTGACGACCTGTTCTTCTGACATACCGCGGCCGTTGTCTCCCACTTCAATTTTCACTATATCTCCGATTCGTGTCGCCCGAATAGAAATCGTTCCTTCTCCGTCAGAGAATGCGTGAAAAAATGAATTTTCTACTAGAGGCTGTAAAATGAACCGCGGAACAACCGCTTTTAATAAAGTCGGGTCAATGTTATATTCGGTGCGAAAATTATCTCCGAAGCGATATCGTTGAATCTTCATGTAGTAGGAGAGGATTTCTAATTCCTCTTCAAGCATATGCAAATAGGTTTTCGTGTTTAAGCTTGCGCGCAACAACTTTATCAGAGCGGTTACCATATCGCCGATATGCGGAACTTTATGCAGCTTGGCCAGCCATTGTACAGAATTTAGCGTATTATACAGAAAGTGTGGATTAATTTGATACTGGAGTGCCTTCATTTCAACCTGCTTCTTCTTTTGTTCGTTCTCCGAGATCTTTTGAATAAGAAGTTCAATTTCCTCAACCATCCGGTTAAAGCTGCGGCTTAAATCACCGATTTCATCATCGGTCTGAATATGTGAACGAATATGGAAATTACCGTTTTCAATTTGCTTCATATCACGCTGCAGGCGCTGGAGCGGCCTGGTAAAATGATTCGATAATGTGAGACCCAAAAATGTTGAGGTGGCAAAGAAAATGACCAACAAAATGAAAACGGTTTCTCTAATTGAATCAAAGCTTTTTTCAAGTTTTTCGTTCGGGATGAAAGCGCCTACTTTCCAGCCGCTGAAAAAATTAATATCGTATACGAAACTGTTATCCTTGTTTAAGCTTCTAATCAGATTGGTGTTGGTAATGTATTGTTTTTCCCCTGTTTGTGCGGGAAGAATCAATGACCGATCCGGGCTATAAATAACCGTTCCATATTTATCAATAAGAAGAAGCTTTCCTAAACTTTTTAAATTCGGGCTGCCGAATAGTTCATCAAGCTTTTCGCGTTTCATTTCAATCATGATTAAAGCGGTTTTACCGGATTGAACAGGCTTAAATGGATAGATGAGCGTGATTACTTCATATGTTTTTGGTTTATTAATAGAGTAATCGCTTTCATGCGGTCCGACCCATATTTTTTCATCTGTTTTTTCCAGTGCACTTGTATACCATTCCTTCCGGGCAAGGATGTCTGTATCAAGTTTTACTGCCGTTGTATATACCTTATCACCGTTGATTACATGGATCTCATCAATGAACGTCCGATTATTTTTTAGTGCGGCCAGGAATTTATTAAATTCAATCGGATCGCTTTTATTTTCACTTAATGCATCTGTCTTCTCACCGCGTAGTACCGGTATGGATTGGTAATATACTATACGTGACATCAGCTCCATTTCTTTCAGATGATAGCTGATATTTTCGTTAAGCTGATTCACTGCACTTTGGGCAAATTCGAGCATCTGTGTTCGTACAACTTCTGAAGATTTTTGGTAGGGAATGAATCCAACCATGAGAATGGGAAGAAAGCTGGTGAGGATAAAATAAAAGAGCAGGCGAATCTTGATTGTTTTCATTCTCCTCTCTCCTTATCTACATTATATTCATTTATAAAATTCTATTGATATGTTATCCCCCATTCGTTATAAGCGATATTCCCCCACAACCTGCGATCATTGACATTATATCGGTTAATCTCAAACGGAGGAATGGTTAGGCACGGACCTGAAGGACCTACTATTACATCAGCCTTCTCCCAGTAATACTTTTCATTTCGGTACTCATGTTCTGGCACCGGATTTCCGTGCAGCACATATCTGTTAAGTAATTCCACACATATTTCACTGTAGGCGATAGGATCCTGTGAAATCGATGCATCCAATATCCCTTCCTTAATCCATTGATGAGCAAGCGGTTCCCCGTCTATGGTAACGAAGATGATGTGATCCTTATGCTCTGACGTGTATAGCTTTCCTTTTTCTTTCATTGCTTGATAGATGCCGCGTGCCGGTGTTTCAGAAGGAGCATGTATCGCATCAATATACGGATATTTGGCGAGAATATCGATGGTTACATCGTGCATTTTTATAATGTCGCCTCCGGTCGGGATACTAATAAGGGTAATATCCTTATACTTTTTCAACGTCTGCTCAAACCCCTGGCGGCGCAGCTTCCAGGCAATACTGCTTAATTCTCCGTAGCAATTAAGAACATAGCCCCGTGGTTCTCCGTACTTTTTTTCTAAAAGCTTGACTATTTTTTCTGCGGCCATCTGACCGCCTTTGTAATTATCAAATGTTACCGTTATATCGACTTTCCCCGCTGTTACAGGCGTATCAATAACACCGATAAAGATATGCCTGTCTTTTGCATGGTTAAACAACTCGGCCATTCCATGACTGTCAATAGGATCAAGAATAATAGCCTGCTTTCTTTGGGTGACATAGTGTTCGAATTGTTTGCGCTGTTGAACAAAAGATAAGTCGGCTACTAACGCTTCGAAGTTCCATCCCCTTGCATCGGCGGCTCGGTTTAACGCTTCCTGTTGAATGATAAAAAAATAGTAACCGAGACTTTTATTGAGATAGGCGATAGAAACGGCGTCTTCTCTCGTTGCATAACTGCGTTCGCTTGTTTTTTCATTGATCGCACAACCTGCTAACATGTTTCCAAACAAAAATAGAGAAGAGCCTGCCGCTCCTAAGTGTAATGCATGTTTAAGAAACTCTCTGCGGCTCATTTTTTTATCCAATAAAATCTCCCCTCTGCGTAATCTTTTTGAAATAACTGAAATATCAATCTAATTATACTATTTTTTTCATATCTTACACGCTGGCTAACAATACAAAAATAAGCTGAAGCAGAGACTGCTTCAGCTTATTTTTGTATTATTTATGCTGTATTAAATTAAGCATGCCGGGGCACTGCACTGATTTGCGGAACAGTAGCATCTTTGATAAGTTGTTCCAGACGTTCGCGGTGCCGCCACATCTCCTGTTCACTCCAGCCCAGTACCCGGGCCATGTACGTCGTCACCGGCTCTTTCCATTGCCTTACCCAGTTTATATCAAAATACAGAGCGCCGGTACGACGAACGAAATAGTCTTCCGGCGTAGCTGCCATTTCTTCTTCCATCGCATAAACAAGCGAACCGAAGACATCTTTCGGCAGGCCGGATACTGCCGCTTCTTCTCCGCGTTCGCGGATGATTGTATAGATGCGTTCCACATTGGTACCGTAGCGACGAGCCAGGTTTTCCGACGCCTCTGCAGACAAGCCGGAGGCAATGCCTCTTTTCACCTGACTTTGCACAAACGATTCAAAATTAGCCGAACCGCCTATATTACCGCCGGAAAGAGGGATTTTATCGGTCAAGCAGCCCGGATAGGAACCTGCTCCCTCTTCCTTCAACCGTGAAGCCACCAGGTCGACGATGCGCTCCGCCATTTTTCGGTATCCGGTCAGCTTCCCGCCGGCAATCGTCAGGAGCCCGGATTCAGAGATGAAGATTTCATCCTTACGGGATAGCTCTGACGGAGATTTTCCATCTTCGTGGATAAGCGGACGGAGGCCCGCCCAGCTGGACTCTATATCTTTTGCTGTCAGCGCAAGCGTCGGGAACATGAAATTCGCCGCACGGAGAATATAGTCGCGATCTTCTACCGTCATTTTCGGGTTGGCGATATCGCCGTGATAATCCGTATCTGTCGTACCCATATATGTTTTGCCGTCACGCGGGATCGCAAAAACCATGCGGCCGTCCGGCGTATCGAAGTATACGGCCTGGCGAAGCGGGAATCGTTTGCCGTCGATAACTAGATGTACTCCTTTAGTCAAATGCAGGCGTTTGCCTTTTCTTGATCCATCTTTTTCACGGATTTTGTCGACCCACGGTCCAGCAGCGTTCACTACTTTTTTAGCCCGGATCGTATGCTTTTCTCCACTCAGCAGGTCAACAGCCACGATGCCCACCACCCTGCCGTTCTCGTATAAAAGGTCTTCCGCCATCACATAGTTGACCGCCTGGGCGCCGCGGCGCACCGCTTCCTTTATGACTTCAATCGTCAGGCGGGCGTCATCCGTGCGGTATTCTACGTAATATCCGCCGCCTTTGAGCTTATCTGTGCGCAGCAGCGGCTCTTTTTGAAGCGTTTCTGCTTTGCTCAACATGATGCGGCGTTCGTTCTTTCTCACACCGGCAAGCGCATCGTAAATACGCAGACCGATAGATGTGGCAAACTTACCGTATGTGCCACCTTCAATTATCGGCAGAAGCATCCACTCCGGAGTAGTTACATGCGGCGCATTCTCATATACGATGGCACGCTCCTTGCCAACTTCGGCCACAAGCTTGAACTCCATCTGTTTCAGATAACGCAAACCGCCGTGTATCAACTTAGTAGAGCGGCTGGACGTTCCTGCGGCGAAATCCTGCATTTCCACAAGCGCTGTTTTCATGCCGCGCGACTGTGCATCCAGCGCAATGCCGGCACCTGTAATTCCTCCCCCGATGACAAGAACGTCAAACTGCTGTTTTTCTATCTCACGCAAAATCCGCGGACGATTCCCGCTTGCAAACGGTTGGTTCATGTTGCTTCACTCTCCTGATTAAGTATTGTATAAGTACCGTATAACCATTTCGTTTATCTTTTCCCGAAAACAAAAAGACCACAACAAGATCCTCCGTTATTCAAAGGATCTGCTGTGGTCTTCTCCAATTCTCCGACCGATATTAACTTCTAAATTTTGTCGATTTTAGCGTAGCATATTTTACGTTTTATTTCAACTTAAACCCCCTGGCTGCTTCGACGGCTTTCTTCCAGCCTTCGTAAAGCACCGCTCGTTCACTCTCTTCCATCTGAACGCCAAACCGTTTTTCCATCTGCCATTTGGCTGCGATTTCATCACGGCTTTGCCAGAAACCGACAGCAAGTCCCGCCAGATAGGCAGCACCCAATGCAGTCGTCTCGTTAATCGTCGGACGTTCCACCGGCACGCCCAGAATGTCGCTTTGAAATTGCATAAGAAAATCGTTTTTCACCGCGCCGCCATCCACCCGCAATGTCTTCAGCTCAATGCCGGAATCAGCTTCCATGGCAGAGAGCACGTCTTTTGTCTGGTATGCGAGCGATTCGAGCGCGGCACGAATAAAGTGTTCTTTCTCCGTACCGCGCGTCAATCCGAAGATTGCACCGCGCACATCACTGTCCCAGTATGGTGTACCAAGCCCGACAAAGGCGGGCACCATATAGACGCCATTGGTCGACTCCACTCGTGCCGCATACTGTTCGCTGTCGGCTGCCGACTTTAGCATACGCAGACCGTCACGCAACCACTGGATTGCAGAACCGGCAACGAAAATGCTGCCTTCAAGCGCATATTCTACTTTGCCGTCAATTCCCCAGGCGAGCGTCGTCAAAAGGCCATGCTCCGATTTCACCGCTGTCTCTCCAGTATTCATTAACATAAAGCAGCCTGTACCGTACGTATTCTTCGCCATGCCTCTCTCGTAGCAGGCCTGGCCAAACAGAGCCGCCTGCTGATCGCCTGCCGCCCCGGCAATCGGAACACGCTCGCCGAAGAAATGATAAGCCATGGTTTCACCGTATATCTCAGAGGACGGACGCACCTCCGGCAGCATGCTGCGCGGTACATCGAGCATTTTGAGCAATTCGTCGTCCCATTGCTGTTCATAAATATTATACATGAGCGTCCGTGAAGCATTCGAGTAGTCGGTTACATACGCTTTGCCGCCGGACAGTCGCCAGATAAGCCACGTGTCAATCGTACCAAACAGCAGATCTCCTTTTTCAGCTTTCTCCCGTGCTCCCTTTACATTATCCAGAATCCATTTTACTTTCGTTCCAGAGAAATACGCGTCAATCAACAAACCGGTTTTCTCGCGCACGATATCGGAGTAGCCCTGCTCCTTCAATTCTTCACAAATATCTGAGGTCTGACGGGACTGCCAGACAATCGCGTTATACACCGGATTGCCCGTATGCCTGTCCCATACGACCGTTGTTTCCCGCTGATTGGTAATTCCAATGGCCGCAATTTCCTTTGGATTACTATTCGTATTCGAAAGCGCTTCCGCAATTACCGCAAGAATCGAACCCCAAATTTCATTCGCATTATGTTCCACCCAACCGGGCTTCGGGAAGTATTGAGGAAATTCGCGCTGTGCAATGGTTACAATTTCACCCTGTTTGTTGAACAGGATCGCACGGGAACTGGTTGTTCCCTGATCTAAAGCCAACACGTATTTCTTTTCCATAAACAATTACTCCTTTTTTATGAATTTTCCGTCTTTTGTATTCTAAGCAACAAAAAGCAGCTTGTAGAACAAAAACCGATGGCGGGAAGCCCTGTAACTGCCGGATTTAAGTACCGCCAACTACACCGTCGCCCAAAATGAGTAAAAGCATGGTACCTATTATTTCTCCTAAAAACGGTGACATCCTGTGTCCCTCCCCCTGCTTTTTCGATGAAAATACAAAAAATCCACAGCAAACATCCCTATGAAGCATAGGGAAGCACTGTGGATCTCCAGTATCTCCGTCACCATGATTAACTTGTACATCCCTATTACATCGAAAACAGAAAGCACTGTCAACCATTGTTTATTGGAACATTACATCCTCCCCGAACGCAAACCGTCTACTGCTCGAAAGAAAAATGCTTCCAAATCTCACGGCGCGAAGTGGTTACGGCAATCGCTCCGCTGTCGAGCGCCGTCTCCGATTTTTATTGTGCGGTATAAAAGCTTTTCGTGTTTCACACGCTAAGATAAGGGGAGGTGTTAACAATGAGCAAAGAAACAAGCATGTCTGTCGAGCGGGAACAACTGCTCACAGCCTGGCAGCAAGCCCTGCCTGCAACGTTTAAACCAACGGACAAGGTCGAGGTCTACAACGATCCATTGGTTCAAGATGCGCTCCATATTCACATCAACACGGCAGGCCATAACCATTATGAATTCGAATATAGATGCAGATACATCGACCCGCGCGAAGTACAGGTCACACTGCTAAACATTCAGCGCGAAGGCGATACGGTCATCAATCCGACACCGGATATTCGGAATCTCTCTGAAGAGTACATGCGCAATATTCATGAGTGTGCCCAGACTCTCCATCCTCTGACCAACCCATAGTGCAAAGAAGGAAGGAATAAACATGGAAAATAACAACGAAGCAAAGAATGTGGATAAGAACCTTCAAAATGTCGTAAAAGATTTGGATCAGGTTAAAGTAAGTAGTTTTCATGCCCAACAAATCCAGCAGGACACGAATGACCGCCGGCATCAGGATGCGCTTAACCACGACGAATAACCGAAAAAAAACACTACCTGACAGAAGAGAATACTGTCCGGTAGTGTTTTACGTTTCTCCTATAATATTTTCTTTATGAAAATGTCGGAGTTTTCCGCAAGATCGATAACTTTCGGCTGCTTCATCGGACGGTTTACCCGGTTGAAATATACTTTCACAATCGGCTTAATCCCGCTGTTTTTACGGACATTGATGACAACTCCGGTTTCTCCTGTAGATAAGGAGACAAGAGAGCCCAGGGGATAGACGGCGATATTGTTCCAGAATACGTCTACGATTTTCCCGTCAAAGTAGACATTCTTTCCTTCCATCAACCTCTCAAGCGCTTCTTTGGGCAGCTTGCCCTCCATATTGACCATCGTGTCATATTCCTCAACAACAGCCAGAATCCGGCTGCCAAGCGGAATGTCTTTCCCTTTCTTTCCGTGCGGATACCCACTGCCGTCCCATCGTTCATGATGATTGAGTACAATATCAGCTACTGCTTCCGGCATTCCCATCTCTTTTAGGATGTAATAACCGTAGCGTGAATGCTCGGCAAACTGCGCCTTCTGGTAGTTACTAAGCTCCTGTCCTCCACCTCCAATTAAAAACGGCATCTCCCTCAATCCCACATCATGGAGGAATGCCCCCATGCCAAGGCAATACAAGTCTTCGTCCGAGAAATTCATCAATCCGCCAATTAACAGCGACAAGACACCCGTATTGACAATATGGTTATAAAAATCATCGTTATCTAATACACGCAGTTCCATCAATAAGGAGAGAAGATCTTCGTTCGCAAAGATTTGATGCATAATCGGAAGAATGCGCCGAGAGACGTCATACACTTCATCGCTCAAATTCGCTCCCCGGTCATTCGGCGCATATAGCGCCATTCGTTCTTCAGCCATCTGCAGCAATTTTTTCCGCAGCGAATCAATCGGATTCAACATCAGGGTATAACGGTCACTAATGGCAATGGATAGGATGGAGCGTTTCACAAGCGACATGATAATCGCTTCGTTCAATGTCACTCCCGCTTTTACCAACGTTGTCTTCGTGCGCGGACAAACCACATCTTCCTTCACTACCATGCCTGGACGCAATTCACGAACAGGTACACGGTCCATTTTCTTTCCTGCCTTTCTATCCTTAGTGAAATAATCACTGGTTACGTTTAAACTTCCATCTCGATAGCCGACAGTTTTTTATCCTGGGCAATAATATGATTGATAAGCCAATCCAACAGCTCATCCTTCAAAGACTGGGTTACTTCCGGGGTAACTCCCTCGTTTTCAATTTGCAATTTCATCTTAAACATTCGTTTAATAAAAACGGAATGCTGATCGCGGTGCATCTCGAACCCTTCATACAGATGGCGCAGCATTATATTTTCTTCACTCTTAAAGTGATACAATGTATACTGCAGCAAATATTCTACCGTATCTTCCACAAACTCCTCATCATGCGCCTCGACAGCATCCAAAAACATATTCATCCGATCAATCAATTGTTCATGCTGATGGTCGATAAACGGAATGCCTGTCTGCAATTCTTCGGTAAATTCGACTTTTTTTATTTCCATCTCCGCTCCCCCTTATCCGGATTTACCATTTGTAGCGCGAAACTTCTTTCTGCTGAATATCCGCTAATTGCTTGTCACTTACCTGGATATGATTAACCAGCCAGTCTATCAGGTCACACCTTAACTTTTGGATAAGTTCATCTGATAATCCTTCGGAAACAATCGTCTGCTTAACTCTATAAATATTCTTAATGAATCCGGAGTGCTGATCACGGTGTGCGGGGAATCCTTCATACGAGTGTTTAATCATAATTGCTTCTTCCGCGTTGAAATGCTCGATCACGTATTCTGCCAAATAATCCACCGTCTGCAGTGTCACATCAGGGTCCCGTCGGTCTGCTGCAGAAAAAAAATGGCGTATACGGCCAAACAATTCTCGGTGCTGATCATCTACAATGCCAATTCCTGTTTCTAAATCTTCCGTCCACTCTATCTCCATGCCCTATACCTCCTTTTCATTCCCAGTAATTTTTATCCAATTTTTATTTGATTATACTAAAAAACAGTACTATAATCATATGTTTATTTCCTGTTTTTTATATTTTTTTTATTACTTTAAGACTATATAAGTACATTAAAAAAGATTGCTACCATGCTGTTATTAGATAAGCGAGCAAAAGATATGGTATGCTAAAAGAAAAGGAAGGAGATGCCTATGACCAACTTGCAACTCAGTCCAGGCGACCTGGTCACTGCTTCATATAAATCAGGGAATTATATCGGAGAACTCGTGGAGTTATATCCGCCTCGCGTAGCCGTAGTCAAAATTCTCGCCGTACAAAAACATCCAGAGCAGGGAGATCTGCATCACCCGGGTCAGATTAACGTTCCATTGTTCCATCAGCGACGTGCGTTGTCTTATCAGGAAAAGGCATCCGTACCGCTTGCGTCAGTGCGTCCTTATAGCGGAGAAGTACCGGAATACGAAGCATCCCTCCGCAAAGCACTGGAAGAAGAAATCGTCAAGCTGCGGAACGACCCTTCCGAATGGGCACAGCGTTCTTTGACCGAGCTGGAGGCCTTACGCAGCGAATATTTCTAATAATTATGAAGAAACGGAGCCGAACTCCCCGGCTCCGTTTCTTCATAATTATTCCATTTCCTCTTCCCCTTCTTTTTTCACTCGGGTATGCAAAGGTAATCGTCCCGCTTTGCGCACTGCTTCTCGCAGCAGAAATTCTATGTGCGTATTTACGCTCCGAAACTCATCCGCGGCCCAGCCTTCCAACGCTTCATACAGCTTCGGATCTATGCGAAGGAGAAATTTTTTCTTTTGCGACATGGATTAGTATATTGATCCTGAATTAATAACCGGCTGGGCGGAACGTTCGGACACAATGGCTACCATCAAATTATTAATCATAGCCGCCTTTCTTTCCTCGTCTAACTCGAAGCCTTCTCTTTGCAGCTCTTCAATCGCCATCTGCACCATACCAACCGCCCCTTCCACGATGCGTGCCCTGGCAGAAACGATAGCGGAAGCCTGCTGACGCTGCAGCATTGCATTGGCAATTTCCGTGGCATAGGCCAGATGTGTCAGTCGGGCTTCTATTACTTCTACACCGGCTACCGCCAGGCGGGATTGCAGTTCCTGCGCCAGCTCACTTGCAATTTCATCTGTATTTCCGCGCAGAGAATGTCCTTCGTTATCGAAATTATCATACGGATAGCGGCTGGCGACATAACGCAACGCAGTCTCGCTCTGAATCTCAACGAATTGCTCGTAATTGTCCACATCGAACATCGCTTTGGCCGAATCGATCACTTTGAATACGACGACGGCGGCGATTTCAATTGGATTGCCGTCTACATCATTTACTTTTAGCCGTTTGCTGTTGAAGTTGCGCACCTTCAATGAAACTTTGCGACGTACCGCAAACGGAACGCCTAGCCACAATCCACTCCGACGCACAGAACCTAAATAATGACCGAAGAAAATAAGCACCGTCGCCTGGTTAGGCTGTACAATAAATATTCCGCTCGCTGCAACAACAGACAAAAAAATGCACAAAAAGCCCAGGATAGGGCTTTGAACCATAACAAGAAAATAGAGTCCACCAGCAAGCAGCGCCAAAATCAGCAACAGCCCTATAAAACCGTTTATTGCCCACGCCTGCTTCTCGTTCATGTTAGCATCTCCTTTACCCCAAAATATAGATATCATTATGATATCATAATGATATCATCTTTATATTTAATTGTAAATATCATTAGCAAACCACTGATTATGTCATATTTTCTAACAAAAGAATAAAGATAATAGTCTGAAATATGTTATAGTTAAAATCAAAAACAGGGCAGGAGGAAAGGAGAGGTCAGATTGTCTTACAAGGATAGGAAAGTAATTACGATCGGGATTGTCAGCGAACTAACTGGCTTATCGGAAAGGCAAATCCGTTATTATGAAGAAAGAAAACTGATCAGGCCCGAACGCACGCCCGGTGGCACGCGTAAATTCTCCTTCGCTGACGTAGAGAAGCTGGTGCAAATCGCCAATCATATGGAAGACGGTTTGCAAACCTCAGAAATTCGCCGTATGGAACAAAAGGCACTTCGCAAAGATAAAGAGCTGCGCGAACGCATGCTTCGCGGTCAGCTCAATGCCGCTTTCCCGCAACGCAACAAATAAAAAAGACCCTCGCCACTGCTTATCGCAGACCGAGGGTTTCTTTTTGCATTGTCGTTTGGATTCAGCTAATCTTCCTCCTTTGCGCAAATGTCTGGTGGCGATATTTCGCCGCTTCCTCGTCAAACGCATAGGCCGGGAACGAAGGATACCCGAAGTCTATGATGTCTTCCCATACACCGCCCATGTTAAATCCTTTCGTCTGATGCGTACAACCTTTCTCGGCGCAGCATAGTGGACATATCATGTTCATTCTCAGCCTCCGTTTGAGTGGATTTCGTTTTCTCTTTCTGTTTTTACCGTACCGCTTTTTACCCTCATATACAGGGAATTTGTCACATTATATAACGCGCTTTTTGGAAATAAAGATTTTATCCGTCAGATTATATAACGGATTGACTGAGAAGGCTCTGTTTTTCCTGTATGATGAAAATACATCATTTACAGAAGATGAGGGGTTTCCAATGAGACTTGTGCTGCAAATCGGTCTGCTGGCCTTACTGTATCTACTCGGCAGCGCTCTTGCCTCCTACTTTCACCTCCCTCTGCCTGGCAGTATCCTCGGTATGCTGCTTCTTTTCTTCGCACTGCTTCTGGGCGTTTGTAGAATGAGTTGGATAGAAGAGGGAGCCGTACTGCATTTGAAGCATATTACACTCCTGTTTATTCCTCCGATTATCAATGTCGTTCAATACACGGGAATTTTTCGAAAGGAAGGCGCAAAACTTCTTATTGTTTTAGGTATCAGTAGCTTTATCGTTCTTCTCGTCACCGCCTATGCGGCGGAATGGTACGAAAAAATCAAAAGGAGGCATTCGAATGGAGATATGGATGGTTAATACCTCATTTTGTACAGCGATTACTATTCTTAGCTACGTTATCGGATGGAAGGTATTCCACAGGTTCGGAAAATCATGGTTGAATCCCCTCTATACGGTAACCATGCTAATCCTTTGCCTCCTCTCTGTTTTTCCCGTCGAAGTACAGCAGTATGCTGCGGGAACAGATTTGTTTACTTTCCTGCTGGGAACGGCAACCGTATCACTGGCAGTACCGCTCTACAAACAATTACATTCGCTGAAACAATACCTCCCCGTTATTATCGGCGGCGTTTTTATCGGTACGCTTGCCGGCATCCTTTCCGCCTCACTGCTGGCTAAAGGACTGCATTTGAGCAAGGCGATTGTTCTATCACTCATCCCGAAATCGGTGACATTGCCAATTGCAATATCCGTCTCTGATACGCTGGGAGGCGTTCCTTCGCTAACCGTTCTCTTTGTGATTCTGTCTGGTATTCTCTCGCTTACGATAGGGCCTTTCCTGCTTGCACGGCTCGGCATCAAGAGTCGGATAGCCCGCGGATTGGCGCTTGGTACATCCGCACAAGCACTGGGAGCAGGGCGCGCCATGGAATGGGGAGAAACGGAGGGGGCAATGGGAAGCGCAGCAATGAGTATGGCGGCACTTTGTATGGCTTTACTGGCACCTTTTCTGACATTCTTCTCTCTATCCTAAAAAAGCTTGTTAGGGAATCTAACGAATTTGCTTACAATAAAGAGGGGGTCATTATAATAAAGATATCACCATCACACTCAGGTGTATCTCTCTCCTAATAAACTCCCCTCTAATTGCCGCAGCGTCCGCTCTCCGACGCCGCGGCCTTTTTTATGGGATAGAAAAGATCGGCAATAATCTTCCTCCTCGAAATACCCGGATGTTTTGCCGATCCGACCGAAAAGTCCGGCCAACCGTTCTTCGATTTGCAGTTCCGTTAGCTTCATTCATCTACCTGCTTTCCTTCATTCTGTATTCTTAGGCGCGCTGCTCTGTCGAATCGGAAGCGCTCAGCAAAGCCATGCCGTTCCCAATCAGTTCTTTGTTTTCCGCTTTCTCCGCCAACTTTTCCAACTGCCCACGCAGACAGCGATTCCACTCGGGTAGAATGTTTTTGTCTGTAATTAGGG
>NZ_BJXX01000097.1 GCF_007991215.1 Aneurinibacillus danicus | reverse complement strand
CCAATAAAAAGACCTCTGCCCTATCAGGCAAAGGTCTTGCTAAGCACAATCCGGTCAATGAATGCTTTTTTCTATCGATGTTTTTTCTGTTACATTTACTCGTTTTTTATTCGTTTCAGACGTTACATAAACAGATATAAATGTTACGATACACATTCCAATCAAATAAACAGCGACTCCCCAGGGATCTCCGCCTGTCAAAGCAATCAAAGAAGTAGCGATAAGAGGTGCTAGTCCTCCTGCAAATATAGACGCCAGCTGATAACCCATTGAAATTCCGCTATAACGGACTTTTGCTCCAAAAAGTTCAGAGAAAAAAGCAGCCTGGGGTCCATACATCATAGCGTGTCCGATAGCAAGGGCAATTACAATGGCCATCCAGGTGAGCGAAGTTGATTTTGTATCGATTAGCCAGAAGAAAGGGAAAGCAAACAGAGCTGTAAAAGCCGCCCCTCCCATATATAATGGACGACGACCAATTCGGTCGGACAGCGCACCAAACAGCGGAATAGTGATAAACTCGATAGCAGTTGCAAGAATTACTCCGTTCAGCACCATGCTCCTGGATACCTCTAGTTGTGTTGTTGCATAGGTTAATACAAATGTACTGAAGATATAGAATGTCCCGTTTTCAGCAAAACGCGCACCCATCGCCTGCAACACTTGCTTCGGATGAGCTTTCAACACTTCCAAGATTGGAAGGTGAGCTTTTTCCCCCGACTCTTTTACCTTCTCGAAAGCCGGAGTTTCCATGATGTGTAAACGAATAAATAGCCCCACAATAACCAAGAGAATACTAATTAGAAAAGGAATTCGCCAACCCCAAGATAAAAATTGTTCTTCAGGCAGAGCCGAAAAGAGAGCGAAAATGACTGTTGAGAGCAACATTCCGGCTGGCACTCCCATCTGCGTCCAACTTCCATAGAAACCCCTTTTTCCATCCGGGGCGTGCTCCACAGAAATTAATACAGCGCCTCCCCATTCCCCTCCTACTCCAACACCTTGCAATAGACGCAGAACAATTAGCAGGGCTGGCGCCAAAACACCGACGCTTTCATAAACAGGCAATAAGCCAATTAGGGTAGTAGCGATCCCCATTATTAAAAGGGTAATCACTAGCATCGACTTACGACCGATTTTATCCCCGAAGTGGCCAAAAATAATTCCGCCGATCGGTCGCGCTACAAACCCGAGGGTAAAGGTTGCAAATGCTTGAAGTGTTCCAACCAGGGGATCCGATTCCGGAAAAAAAAGTTTCGGGAATACGAGAGCGGCTGCTGTTCCATACAAAAAGAAATCATACCATTCGATGGCTGTTCCTATAAAGCCCGAAAATGCCGCTTTTACAGTCTGACTTTTCTTCTGGGACATGTTAAACCCCTCATTTCTTCTTTTCATAAGATTACGATTCGCCTATGAAAAAGAGAATCTGGCTAAGGCTAAAATTCATTTGAAAGCGATTACAAAAAACTCTGGAGCAATTTGGGTGTATTTTAATACGGCACAATTAAATAAACGTCCCTCCCCCCTTTTCGCGCTATCCATTGAAATCGTTTCTCCTCCTGGACGCTTCGCTTCATCCATTGAGGAAGAACTTTTGAATAAAAGATTCACCCCCTCTCTAGTTACTCTTATGAGAGAAGAAAATAAGTATGCTTAAAAATCAAGGGGTGATATCAAATACGCACCATAATTCTGTTGTTTTCAACCGATACCTCATAAACTTTTACCCTGTATCTATTTGGATCAACTAGCGACTGTCCCGTATTAACATCGTACTCCCATCCATGCCAAGGGCAAACCAAAATTTCTCCATCCCTTCCGTAAATGTATTCATGTGGTTTTGAAGGTAATGTTGTTCCTGTAAATGTACCTTTACACAGTTCGGCCTGTTCATGAGGACACACATTACGGATTGCAAAATAATTCTCACCATTGTAATAAATACCGATGCTTCGTCCCCCAATGCTTACGATCTTACATTTCCCAATTTCAATCTCTCCAACTTCGGCTACATCGTGTTTCATCATATCGAGCCACCTCCCGTTCCGACAGAACGACCATTCAATTGATACAGTTCAGCAGCGTTATCATACGCTATGCGTCGACGCATCTCCTCAGGTAGTTTATTGAGCACAAAGGTTGGAGTGTCATTATCCCAGTGTGGATAATCTGTCGCAAACATCACTGTTTTTTCTGCGCGCATCATTTTGAGCATCTGGATAAGTTCATGATTATCCGGTTCTTCGATAGGCTGCGTTGTAAAGCGGCAATGTTGAATAATATATTCACTCGGTTTGTATCGCAGCCACGGAACCTCCTTCCGCATAGCCCGAAAATTCTTGTCCATTCTCCACATCAAATGCGGAACCCATGCTAAACCACCTTCGATGAAAATCACTTTCAACGCTGGAAAGGTTTCAAACATGCCCTCACAAACAATACTATTTAAATGTGACATTTGATGGATCGCCAAGATATTGTGACGTTCAAAATTTGTCGTTGGATGACCGACTGCCGAAATTGGGGGATTGATACCGTCCCCTTGGCCACCACCGTGAATGATGCCAGCCATCGATCATCCGTTGGTATCCAAGTATCAAGGGTATAGTCGTTGAATGCTGAGGCCACTGCTGCTGCGTAATCCGGGTTATTATGTGCGGACACTGTAAGCAGACTACCTGTAAGAATTGCTTTGTCTATATTGTAGCGATCCAGTAAATCAACCTTCGCATATTCTGGGTCTGAACCAGGAGGAAGTCCGTTACCAGGTGATGCATCCCGCCGGGACAATGGAATAGGTTTCCAGATTGATATTGGTAATGTAGCTTCAGGGGCACTCAATCGCTCCCACCATACCCGGGGAAGGTAAGGTTTTAAATCGTCAAAGCTTTTTAATGTTTGGTGAACATCACAATCGATTACTTCCCTAATACTGCAAAAAAGAACAACCGCAGCGATCCGCATGGTTGTCCTTTGTTTATAGTTTGGAGACTTTGAAGCCCAAAATTTAGTTTCTTTCCTGATTCAGCGTTGTCTGACGAATACGGTTTATCTGATTGATGTGGGCTCTCTCGTGTATGGATGAGAAGTGAACCCATTGGCATGCATTCATATCAATTCCAAGAATATCAAAATGAGCCGTGACTAAATTCGTCGCTCTCCTCTCAAGATGGGGGAGATAAGATTTCAATTTGTCTCTAACAGCGGCCAGTTTCTCTAATGATTCCGAAAGCTTGACTCTTCCTGTTGGAATGAGGTTTTCCGAAGCAACTGTTTTCCTTCCAATGACTCCCTTGGCCTTGAACAGGACTACAACATCGACTGCTTTCTCGTCGATTGATTCTGATGGTTCATCCGGAAGGCGGCGAATGATATCGTCAATTTGCTCAACAACAAATGATTCGACAAGCACCAGGTGTTCGATGATCTCAGGAACGGTCCATCCCCCATCATGCTCAGTGAGGTGAAGCTCATCCTCACGGAACTGCGAAATCGCTTGAAGCAATTCATTTCTTTTCTGATCGATATAGCCTTCAATCTCATGAAACGTCAGCATACTATCCCTCCCTTCACAATATCAAAATTTTACTATACATTCTGTATACTTGTGAAAAGAAAAAACAGTTATGAGATGATTGGAAGCTTTCGGCCAGCATTTAGCATTTTACGTGTACTCCTGTTTTTGCCGTTCTTGCTCAATCAATGTCCGGCGTAAAATTTTCCCGACGGCCGTCTTAGGGAGTTCATCGCGAAACTCTATAAGTGTGGGCACTTTATATCTGGCCAGACGCTCCCGACAGAACGCTTTAATTTCCTCTTCATCGGGAACTCTACTCGATTCGGGCACAATATAGGCCTTTACCGTTTCCCCACGGTACTCATCCGGCACACCGGCAACCACCACCTCTTTGACACCCGGATGCTCAAACAGCACCTCTTCAACTTCACGCGGATAAATATTGTATCCGCCTGCAATAATTACATCTTTTTTACGGCTAACAATAAAGCAGTATCCTTCTTCATCCATATACGCAATGTCCCCGGTATACAGCCAGCCGTCCTTGAGCACCTGTACCGTTTCCTCCGGGCGGTTCCAGTACCCCTTCATTACCTGGGGTCCCTTCACAATCAACTCACCTGGCGTATTGGCCGGCATTCTGGTCTCCCCATCGTGCATGTCGACAATCCGACAGTCTGTTCCTGTAATCGGAAGACCCATACTTCCAGTCACGCGCTTTCCGTTTACCGGGTTACTGTGGGTTACCGGGGAGGCTTCACTAAGGCCGTATGCATCGACCAACTTTGCCCCTGTCCGTTCTTCAAATAATTTTTTTACTTCAGCGGGAAGTGGAGCCGAACCGCTGATGCATGTATGGATCGACGACAAATCATAGAGCCCGATGTCAGGATCTCCATTTACTGCAACATAAATGGTGGGCGTCCCAGGAAACATCGTAATGTTTTCCCTGTCAATAATTTCAAGCACTTGCCGGGAAGAGAATCGTTCTAGCAAATACAATGTAGATCCGAGTACAACGCTCAAGTTCATCGCTACCGTCATACCATACACATGAAACAGCGGAAGCACATTTAGGATTTTTTCTTTTCCATATCGGCAGTATACTCCCATAAATGCCTCAACCTGCAACACATTAGCAACCAGATTCCGGTGGGTTAGCATGACTCCTTTCGATACACCGGTCGTTCCCCCTGTATACTGAAGAACCGCTATATCCTCCATCCATTCTGCGTTCCTTTGCATACGAAGCGGCTTATGGTCGTTCATTAACCCCTCTACCGTACATGCCTGAGAACTGGCAGTACGTGCTCGCACCACATGGCGCAGATCTGCCTCTTCCAACTCATCACGAATGCCTTCATATAGTTTTTCCTCGATAATCAGCACTTCCGCACCAGAGTCCTTAAGCTGGTAAAGCAGTTCGCGCGCTGTGTACATCGGATTATTCTGCACAACAATCGCACCGAGACCAAGCACCGCATAATAGGAGAATACAAGCTCTGGACTATTGTTCATCATAAGCGCGACGCGCGTCCCACGCTCTACCCCCAGCGTGGACAGCCCACCGGCTAGCCGGTAAATTTTATCTGCCAGCTCTTCGTATGTGTATGCCGTTCCTTCAAATACGAGTGCAGGGTGGTCACCGTTTACTTCGACAGCCTGTTCAAGATAATCAAGCAGGGTCTTTTGCGGAATCTCAATCTCATGTAGGATACCTTCCGGGTATGAAAAAAGCCAGGGACGTTCTGTATGCTGCATCTGAATTCTCCTTTCCATTATGCGGAATGTTCTACCTGCTTCATAACCTTATCTACAACGGTTTGCGTTTCTGGTGAAATTTCTTCTTCAAAATACGGTTCCCATGCTTCCTTTGGCGCCGCCGGGAAAAGGTAGGAACAAATAACCATACTGCCAATGGAAATCAGCATGGCAAGCACAATGGCCGGTATTGTGTCCGGCATGAGCTTCATGGTGGTGAGCGCAGAGAACACGATATACGAAAGGGCACCGACAATCGTCCCTGCATAAGCGGCCTGTTTGTTTGTCCGCTTCCAGTACAGCCCAAGGTACAACGGTCCAATAAACGCAGCACCAAAAAGCCCGAACACGTACACGGCAGCAAGCGCGACAAAAGCGGGAGGCTTTAATGCGAGCACAGTGGCCAATAAGCCAAGAACGCCCAGCAGCACCTGTGTTAGCCGAATCAGCTTCTTATCATCCATTTTGTTTCTGCGCATATTGCGGATGATATCGTACGTGAGCGCAATGGCCGTATGCAGGACCATCCCGTTTGCTGTAGAAAGTGCCGCCGCAAAGATAGCCGCTAGCACAATTCCGCCAATCAACGGATTCATGAACTGTGTAATTAGCAGCGGCACAATCGAGTCGGTGCCGCTTCCTTCCGGCATGGTCGGTATAAGAACCCGTCCGCCAATGCCGAGAACGAGGAGACAAATGAACACGACGGCGATCAGTAAGGTGGACAGAAGCGGTGTGAGAATTGCCGTTCGTACATTTTTTGCAGAGAGCAGGCGTGTCGGCCAGTGCGGAGCGACCGAGGCACCAAGCGAATTTGAGAAAAAGATACCGATCATCGCGGATAATGTAAAAGTTCCCAGCGGACTGAACAGCGACCCTGCTTCCGTTGGCGGTGCTCCGACGGTAGGGGAGGTATTAATAAACATCGCCTGCGCAAACATCGCGTCCCATCCACCGACCTGCGGCAGAATAAACGCCGCCGCAAGGATAAGACCGGCGACAATCACCCCTGTATTAAACAAGTCAGTAAGCGCGATCGACCACACGCCACCTATCACAGTAATCATAATAAAGACGAGAAAGACGAAGAGGGAAACTTCATAAGAAAGTCCTGTCATGGTAGAGACGATGATACCGATGCCTTTAATCTGAATCGTCACATAAATTAAATAGCCGACAATGGTAATGAGTGAAGCGATGACCTGAATTTTGCTTTTATCAACAAACGGCTCATAGCGCAGCCGCATAAATTCAGGGATCGTACGAACCGGGAATTGAGGACGTCGCAGTTTATAGGCAAGAATCGGAAGGAGTGCGTTGGCAAAAAACCAGCCCGAAAACCAGCCGGTTACCGCGGCAAAGCCTATTCCGTACAGCATACTCGGCACACCGAGAACGGACGCCGCGCTAATCCAGGTGGCGGCAAAAAATCCGATGTTTACGAACAGCCCCATACTCCAGCCCCCGACAGTGAAGTCATCAAGTGAGTCCGACTTCTTATACCCTCTTTTCGTAAAGTACAAAAGCAGCATAAAGTACACCAAGGATATTCCGACAAGCGTCCAGTTCATAAAGCAACCTCCTTTTCTTTTTCCCCTTCCTTATTCTCGCGTTTTGGATATCTTGAACCCCAGCGGGCAACCCCGGATTTATCAATTCTTCTTAACATGTATAGTGAATACGTCCAGGGAAACACGATTACAGCCAGCCAAATAGAAAGCGCTTTCCATCCTTCCGTAGGAATACCTAAAAAAGATTCCATGCTGCCATCCTCCTTTCATTTATATCTTCTATCATCCGCTACAAGCCAACAGCTACCCAGCCGCCATCCACAAAAATGGTTTCTCCTGAAATATAAGAAGAAGCATCAGAAGCAAGAAATACAGCAGCACCTACGAGTTCATCCGGATGCCCCATACGGCCAAGCGGTGTTCTTGCTGCAATCTGTTCTGCAAATCCTTCACGTGTATCTTTAATCTGCTTTACAAGCGGCGTTTCAAAATAAGACGGAGCAATTCCATTCACCTGCACTCCGTATTTCGCCCATTCAACCGCCAGCACTTTCGTAATCATATTGACACCGCCTTTGCTGGCGCAGTAGGCGACTGATCCAGTCACGGCTGTCTGCGAAGCGACAGAAGAGATATTGATAATTCTTCCGCCTCCCTGCTTAATCATCTCACGCCCGGCATACTGGGCGAACAAAAAGACTCCGGTTAGATTGACCGCAATAATGCGGTTCCAATCCTCAAGCTCATAGTCTTCCGCCGGCGTTTTTTTCGTTATTCCGGCATTATTAATCAAAATATCAATCCGGCCAAACTCGTTTTTTGTCATATCTATAACATGCTGGACTTCCTCTGCTTTCGTTACATCACATGGAACAACCAGCGCCCTGCGGCCAAATCGTTCAATCTCTGCAGCAAGGCTGGCTAATTCCGTCTCAGTACGGCTGCACAATGTAACATCGGCCCCCGCTTGGGCGATACCGATGGCAATGCTTCTTCCGATTCCTCTTCCCGCCCCGGTCACAATAGCTGACTTTCCACGCAAATCAAACAATGCATTCATAGCACTCCTCCTATGAGGGAAAATTATGATAATTGCAGCTTTTTATCTTCTAATAAATGCTTGGCAATGATAAGACGCTGAATTTGATTCGTTCCTTCATAAATCTGTGTGATTTTGGCATCCCGCATCATTCGTTCGACCGGGTATTCTTTGATATAGCCATACCCGCCTAGCAATTGAACGGCATCCGTCGTCACTTTCATGGCAGTATCGGAAGCGTAGCATTTCGCCATCGAGGAGTAAGGCGCCACTTCTTTATCATTACGGTCGATCATCTGCGCTGCCTTGTATACAAGCAACCTGGATGCCTCAATTTGCATTGCCATATCTGAAAGCATGGCCTGGACCATTTGAAAATCAAAAATTCGTTTTCCGAACTGCTTTCTTTCTTTTACATACTGCAGGGCATACTCAAAGGCGCCCTTTGCAATGCCAAGCGCCTGTGCGCCAACGACCGGCCGCGTTTCATTAAATACCTCCATAAGAATTTTAAAACCGTTCCCCTCGCCTCCGAGAAGGTTTTCTTCTGGAACCCAGACATCCTCCAGCATCACCTCGCGTGTCGCAGAACCGCGAATCCCCATCTTATCCTCTTTTTTTCCGAAAAACAGGCCGGGGGTGCCTTTCTCCACGATAAACAGGCTAACTCCTCGTGTCCGGTGCTCTGAAGTGCGGGCGACAATGACGTAAATTTCCGATTCTCCTGCATTAGTAATAAATATTTTCCGGCCGTTCAATACATATCCCGCCCTATCCCGGCACGCTGTCGTGCGTAATCCGGATACATCCGACCCGGCTCCCGGCTCTGTAATGCCAAACGAACCAAGTACCTCACCACGTGCGAGCGGGGTTACATAGCGAACTTTTTGTTCTTCATTTGCTCCGATTAAAAACGGAGCAATAGCCAGCGCCTGCGTGGATAAAGCGACGGAGGTAGACGCACAGGCGGCTGCAACTTCCTCAATAACAAGCACATGACTTACCATATCGGCCCCCGTACCACCATATTCTTCCGGAACATGAATGCCGAACAGTCCATTCTTTGCGAGTACTTTTATATTTTCCCAGGGAAATTCCCCGGTTTCATCCACATGCTTTGCATGTGGCGCAATTTTCTCCTTTGCAATATCGCGGGCCAATTTCCGTATCATATCCTGCTCGTCTGTTAAATACATGCTTTTTCTCCTCTCATTCGGTTGAGTGTTTTAATAAGAATAAAATCCCTGGCCTGACTTTTTGCCGAGCAGTCCGGCTTCAACCATCCGCTTCAGTAACGGACAGGGACGGTATTTTGAATCATTAAATCCTTCATACAGGCTTTCTAGCGTAAACAACAATACATCGATGCCGACATAATCAGCCAGCCTGAGCGGACCGACGGGATGATTGGCGCCGAGCATCATTCCTTGATCAACTTCTTTTGGATCATTGCCTTCCATGACAAGATAAGCTGCTTCATTTAACATCGGCACAAGCACACGATTGACGGTAAATCCGGGATAGTCTTTTGCTGTAATTGTCTTTTTGCCGAGCTTTTTGCCAACAGACAACGCCTGCTGTATCGTTTCTTCGGACGTTCTCATTGAACGAACGACTTCAAGCAACTCCATGACTGGAACCGGACTAAAAAAATGCATACCTACAACCTTATCCGGACGACGTGTTACTGACCCGATGGCTGCAATGGAAAGTGAGGACGTGTTGCTCGCCAGAATGGCGCCCGGTTGAACAATTTCGTCCAGTTGGCGGAATACTGCCTGCTTCAGATCCATTTTCTCCGGCACCGCTTCAATAACAAGGTCTGCGTTTCTCCCTTCCTCAAGCCGTGTCACCATCCGAATGTTCGTTAGACTTCGGTTTGCTTCCTCTTCGCTCCACTTTCCTTTTTTGACAAGCGATCCGCATGTCTTCTCCATCATGCTTCGGCCGCGCTTTATATCCTCTTCCGTACGATCTGTAAGAATGACATTATACCCGGCTTTTGCTGCGACAAGCGCAATGCCTCCTCCCATCAGCCCTGCACCGACAACAAGTATGTTTTTCATCTGCTTTCTCCCCTTTACACTCTTTCAATAATCAGGGACGTGCCCTGTCCTCCCCCAACGCAAAGCGTGGCAAGGCCAATTGACTTGTTCTGGCGAATCAGCTCATGGATAAGTGTAACAACAATCCGCGCGCCGGAGCAGCCGACCGGGTGACCGAGGGCAATCGCGCCGCCGTTCACATTCAGCTTTTCTTCCGGTATGTCCAGATCACGCATAACGGCCAGTGCTTGAGCCGCAAATGCTTCATTGAGCTCAATTAAATCAACATCACCGATCGAAAGCCCTGCTTTCTCAAGCGCTTTCTTCGTCGAAGGAACAGGCCCAATTCCCATAATTGAAGGTGGAACGGCGGCAGAAGCAACGGCGCGAATTTTTGCAAGCGGCGTCAGCCCCCATTCTTTCACTTTATCTTCAGACACCACGAGCACAGCGGCAGCACCATCGTTCAATCCCGAAGCATTTCCGGCCGTCACGCTTCCGTTTTCCTTTACAAAAGCGGGGCGAAGTTTGCCGAGCAGTTCCAGACTTGTATCTTGCGGATGCTCATCGGTATCAACCACCTGTATTCCTTTCTTCGTTTTTATCTGGACAGGAACAATTTCTTTTGTAAAACGCCCGTCATCGATAGCCCGTCGTGCTTTTCGCTGGCTTTCCAGGGCGAATGCGTCCTGTTCCTCGCGGGAAATTCCGTATTGGGCAACCAGGTTTTCCGCTGTTACACCCATATGATAGCCTTCTAGAGCACAATGAAGCCCGTCATACAGCAACCCATCTACCGTCATAAGCGCTCCCATCTTTTTCCCCCATCTCCCGTCAAGAACAAGATGCGGGACATTGCTCATGCTTTCTGTTCCCCCGGCCAGGATAGCCTCTGCTTCTCCAGCGAGAATTTGCTGGTAGGCGAGTGAAATGGCGCGCATTCCGGAAGCGCACTGTTTGTTTACCGTCATGGCGGGCACGGTTTCAGGAAGCCCTGCCTTTATTGCCGCCTGTCGTGCCGGATTTCCTTTTCCGCCCGCTTGAAACACATTTCCGATAATCGCTTCATCAATCTGTCCGGTATCGATCCCGGCGCGCTGCACGGCGGCTTCAAATGCAATCGCACCCAATTCAGATGAAGTCAGCGGCTGCAAACTTCCGCCAAACCGGCCAATCGGCGTTCTGGCAGCCGATACAATATAAACATCTCGCATGTTCTTCCTCCTCTTCTCATTTAAATACAGGTTTTCTTTTTTCCATAAATGCGCTCATGCCCTCGAGTGAGTCAGGGTAATCAAACAAGAGTGAAAACTCGTACATTTCCGCTTCCAGACGCCCGGCCAGGCATTGCTGCAGCTGTCCATTAATCATTCGCTTGGCAGCTGCCAGCGCCGTTTGACTCCCCTGCGCAAGCCGGCATGCCAGCTGCAAAGCTGTCGTTTGTACATCTTCTGCAATTTCACTGATGAGTTTTATTTCATACGCACGCTCCGCTGAAATAAAATCACCGGTGAAAATAAGATGGGAAGCAACCGCTGGACCTACCGTTTCAAGCAAGCGCTGCGTTCCGCCCCCGCCAGGAATAATGCCAAGCTTAATTTCAGGCAATCCGAAGACAGCATCAGGGGCAGCGATTCGAATATCACAGGCAAGGGCCAGTTCCATTCCTCCGCCCAGGCAATACCCTTCGATACAGGCAATAACAGGCTTTGTTGAACAGATCATTTGATGATGAAGCTCCTTCATCCGGGATGCTATTTCATATGTAGCCGAGACAGACAATCCTGCCATCTCTTTAATATCCGCTCCCGCGACGAAGACGCGATTTTTTCCTGTGATCACAATTACACGTATGCCCGGGTCCTCACCCAACCGGGTAAATGCTAAACGAAGTTCTTCAACAAGAGTGCCATTCAAAGCATTTTTCGCTTCGGGTCGGTTTATGTAAAGAATACCGACCCCTTCCTTTTTTTCGAGTACAATATAACGGTACTCCTCTTCTTCTGCCTTTTCTTTCATAGAAGAATCCAACATTTTGTTCCCCCCTTTGCTTTTAGCTAAAAAGCAAAGAACATGCCAATTTTTAAGGACAGCATTTTACCTTCAAAAACCTCTTCCCTCTTCATTTTTCCTATGCTTTTCTTTCTACTTTTTGAAAAACCGAGCTACCGCGTCCAAAAACCGGTGCAAAAACACACCTAATTCCCCTGCAAAAATGCACCAAAAAAGGAAAGAGACAAAAAAACGGTGCTTTTTCGCACCGTTTTTTTACATAATGTCGTATTTTCTGATTTTTCTAATGAGTGTAGAATGATCTACCTCCAGATGCCTGGCTGCTTCTCTTATGCTTTTATATTTTTCTAACGCATATATAATAAGTTCCTTTTCCGCCATTTCCCTTGCTTTCTTTAGCGGGATGATGTCTCTCTCGCGTGCCGGTATGGCGGGTATGTCCGTTTCTGTTTTCTTCTGGCGAATCTCTTCTGGAAGAAGAGAGGCATCAATGATGTCTCCTTCAGCCATAATCACCATGCGTTCGACCACATTTTCAAGCTGCCGAACATTTCCCGGCCATTCGTAGTTCTCTATGTCCTGGCAAACTCTCACATCAAACTTTTTATGACAGTGGTATTTCTCATTATTTTTATCCAGGAAGTAGCACGCCAGCGGAATAATATCCTCTTTACGTTCTCGCAGCGGCGGAAGAAAAATCGGAACAACATTCAGCCGGTAATACAAATCCTCACGAAAGAGTCCTTTATCTACCATCTCACTTAAGTCGCGATTGGTCGCTGCGACAAAGCGTATATTCAGCGAACGCGGTTTTGTACTTCCTACCCGGTAGAACTCCTTCGTCTGGATCACGCGAAGCAGTTTTACCTGCAGATGAAGCGGCAAGTCTCCGATTTCATCAAGTAAAACCGTTCCCTCGTTAGCTGCTTCAAGGAGTCCAGCCTTGCTGCGTTCCGCTCCTGTAAACGCGCCTTTTTCATATCCGAACAACTCTGCTTCCATTAAAGATTCGGGGATCGCCCCACAGTTAATCTGGATATACGGCCCATCGGCACGCGAACTTGCCTTATGTATTGTCTTTGCAATAACCTCTTTCCCTGTGCCGGACTCTCCCCTTATCAGAACAATGGCTTCCGTCTTCGCCACTTTCCATGTTTTCTCAAGTACCTGCTTCATTTTAAAACTACGGCTTATAAACTCGTCCGTCTCAAGAAAACGGGAACGCAGCTCTTGAAGTTCGGTATAATCAATATCCTTGCGCAGCTGGTGTTCCTGATGCAATTCATTAATTTCATGCAAATCTCTGTAATTGGCAATATAGCAGAGAATATTCCCGTTTTCATCTCGTACTGGCTGGCTTGTAATAAACACTTCTCTTCCCGTTTTTAGCTTTTGGGAAATCGTCAGGGGATTTTTTTTGAGTACTTTCAGTGACTGATGGATAATGAGCCCGTTCTCTTCCATTTCCTGCGGAGTCCGCCCGACGATTTCTTTCCTCGAAAATCCTGAGATTCTCTCCAATGCCTGGTTCGCATAAAGAACCCGGCCATCCTTATCCGAAAGCAGCAGACCTTCGTAGGAATAATCAAGAAAGCGGAGCACCCTATTAATATCCAGGCATCGATGTATCGGGTCATAAAAAAGCTGGTACAGCTTCTGGTTATTTATAAAGTTGTCCCGTGTTTTCTCCATGGTATGCAACCCCCTCCTTCCTCCCTTTTCCTCATTATATGCTCTCTATCCTCCACCATCTATCACAATTTTCAGATGAATCTCCGTTCTTTTTTCTGTGAAAATC
>NZ_BJXX01000096.1 GCF_007991215.1 Aneurinibacillus danicus | reverse complement strand
TTTCCTTCTTACCTATGGGATACGTCGACAACGAATCGTCAGGGACGGGAGAAGGGGGGCATGTCACGTTGGTTACGCTCCACACGGAAGGAGAAAACGTCCGCTTCAGGCGTCCCGCACGACAAAGTTTGGCGGAAAGCCAACATTTATGTGTATCTTTGCTTTAAATTAGGGAAAAAATGATGACTAAAGTTTGTGTTGAAGGAGTGAAAAAATGGAAGTAAATATGAGCATGGAGGAAGTTCTTGTACAAATCACACAACTACAAGACAATGGGGAATCACTGAGTAAGAAAAAAGTAAAGCAGGCATATCCTCAACTTATGCAAAGTGCTTTGTATTACTTTCCAAGCTGGGAACACGCTATCCAAAACTGTAAATAATCAGAAAATCCAACCTCGTTAATTCTAGGTTGGATTTTTGCATAAGCGATGTTATCGGACGTAAATATATATCTTGTAATACGACATATGTAGTAGTACAATTAATTAGAGGTGGATAAAAATGGATAAAGAAGTGATGAAGGGAAGTATTGATATCTTATTGCTCTCAATTATTGAGCAACAAGATATATATGGATACAAAATTATTCAGCATTTACGAAAGAAAAGCAATGATGCATATCGTATGAGCCAGGGAACGCTATATCCTGCACTGCAGCGCTTAGAAAAAAAAGGGTGGATTACATCCTATTGGGGAGAAGCGGAAACTGGAGCTCGAAGGAAGTTTTACTGCATAACGGAGAACGGAAAGAAAGAACTTGATAAGAAATTAAAAAGTTGGCAACAAATTAGTTATTTAATTCAATGTTGTAAGGGGGGATTTGCTTGATCGATTTGCAAAGCTATATCCATAGCATCTTAAAAAATATAAATACAAGTGAGGAAAAAAAGACAGAACTAGCCGATGAACTATATGATCATCTTCTTTCAATTAGGCGGGAGTACATAGATAAAGGGATACCAGAAGAAGAAGCAAGCAAATTGGCAATTTATGAATTCGGTAATGCTAAACAAATAGGAAAAGATATAGAGAAATCTCTGTTTCCTTATCAAAAAATCATAAAAATATCTTCTTGGGCTTTGTTTTTTGTATATGCATTTTTAGTTATAGAGAAGCTCTTCTTAGATTCACGTATAGTTTTTCAACTATATCAAAAGGAATTTGGGGCAAGTTACAATTTGATACCATTTGAGAGCATCTTGCAATACACATTAAATTTTAATCGTTACAACCTTGATACGTGGTTATTTAATACATTTGGAAATGTAATCATCTTTATGCCTCTAGGTTTTCTGCTTCCTGTCATATTCAACAACATGAAACGATTTAAAAACATTTTTATTATCTGCTTATTAACAAGTTTAATGATTGAGATGATACAACGAATTACACTACTTGGTTTTTTTGATATTGACGATATCATTTTGAATACAATCGGTGGTACATTTGGTTTTTTTGGCTGGTTTATATTACAAAAGATAAGCCCAAGGTTCATTAAACATAACAACCCGTCCGTAAATTAAGATGGGTTGTTTCCATGAAAAGGAACCTCTCAAGTGTGTATCCATATCCCGCTCTTCATCGGTAATGTCTTCGAGCCCTTCTCGGACACAGGCACCTGCGTTATTCACTAAAATATCAATGCGTCCCCATTTACTTATTGTTTTATTAATGACATCCTGCACGTCCTCTCGCTTACGAATGGAGGAAAAGTATATTTCGCTTTATCACTGTAAAACGAAATATACTTTCCTATACCGGAACAAAGACAGCCGCCCGGTCTATCCGGAGCGGCTATTTTTTACTTGTGAATTTCGACCGTTTCGGTTATGCAAAAAGCAGTACCGTTATAAGCCGGCTTCTATTCCGTAAATATGCGTTCAGCGGATAAGCGGTCGCTCGGCTGCAGGACAGGAACTTCAATATCGACGGTATTTGGATATTTCACCCCAAGCCCTGTATTTAACGCCACAACCGTTTCGCCTCCGCGAATCCATCCCTGTTCCCGCAGGCGGCGAGCGGCGAGGAATGTGGCGGCTCCTTCCGGACAAATAAAGGCCCCTTCGAGACGGGCGACGTTTTGCTGCTCTCCGACAATGGCGTTCTCTTCTACCGCAATCGCGCAGCCCTCCGTTTTATACAGCGCCTCCAACACGAGAAAATCCCCAAGCGCCTTTGGCACATTGATACCGAATGCAATAGTCGAAGAATCCGGCCAGAATTCCGAGGTTTGTTTCTTCTCCTTCCATGCTTTGACGATGGGCGCGCAGTTTTCGGCCTGCACAGCGACCAACCGGGGTAGTTTCCCTTTGATCCAACCCAGCGCTTGTAATTCTGTCAGCGCTTTGTATATACCGATTAATCCTACGCCCCCACCCGTCGGGTATAAAATCACATCGGGCAGCTCCCAGGAGAATT
The DNA here is from genome assembly GCF_007991215.1 of Aneurinibacillus danicus. Classification (GTDB taxonomy): domain Bacteria; phylum Bacillota; class Bacilli; order Aneurinibacillales; family Aneurinibacillaceae; genus Aneurinibacillus; species Aneurinibacillus danicus. The sequence continues at coordinate 4,083 of NZ_BJXX01000096.1, read as the reverse complement.
GCTCCGCTATCTCTAACCCCATGGTTTTCTTTCCTTCGATCCGGTAGGGTTCTTTAAGTGTAGAAGCATCGTAAAGACCGAATTGCCGGATGGCTTCTCCTACGATGCTGCCCGCATCACTAATCAGTCCGTTCACCAGGTAAAGGTCGGCTCCTGCAACCGCGCACTCATTTCGCGTAATGGTCGGAGCATCCACCGGCATGACCACCGTCGCTTTTATATCCGCTCTTGCTGCATACAGCGCCCAAGCCGCTCCTGCATTTCCGTTGGTTGGCATGGCCAGCTGTCTGACACCAAGCTCTTTGGCCTTCGATACGCCGACGGCGGCTCCGCGCGCTTTAAAGGTTCCTGTTGGAATGATTCCTTCGTCTTTCATATACAAATGCTCAATTCCCATCTCTTTGCCCAATTTCGGCATCGAAACAAGCGGTGTCATGCCTTCCCCCAGGGAGACGATATGTGCGGCGTCTTCTACCGGAAGCAGTTCATGGTACCGCCACAGATTCGGCTTCCTGGTTGCGACCGTCTCCGGCGTAAGCTTGTTCCGCAATTCGTTAAGGTCATATGCGACAAGCAGCGGTGAACCACATGCACAGAGCTGATGCTTTTCCCTAGAACTATAGGTTTTTTCACATTTCGGGCAATGAAGATGGGAGACATAACTGAATGGCATATGTAAGCACTCCTTTCATTATTTATAAATAAATACGATCTCACAGATAGAGACCGCGCACCACAATGATATCACTAAATTCCGATAATTCAACTTTATTTTATTTGTTTTATCCTTTGTATTTTGCATCAGCCTTGCCTGCCTTCCACACACAGCGTTTGACTGCATAGAAAAAGACTGTTGATTTTGTCTCAACAGCCATTTTTGCTACCTTTGTGAAAAACACGGCACGAGGATTCGTGCCGCGGCATGATGTACTTTTATTTTTTCACCAAAGTATCTACCGTTTCAGGAGAGGTGAGCCTGTCATAAAACGCTGTGAAGTTATCCCGTTCTTCGCTGCTGCGCAGCGCCATGGCCACACGCGGATGCTCATTTAACACCCCGGAAATCATATACGGAATGATATAGCCCCACTCCCATTTTTCACGCATAGCCAGCATATGCTTCTCGATAATGCCCAGTATCGGCTTCAGTTCATAACGCGGATTTTTGAGATGGCTGACGAGAAGCTCGGTATGACAGTTCCCTGCTGCACGACCCATGCCGTATACTGAGGCGTCCAGGAATGTCACTCCATTGTCTATCCCGACCAGCGTGTTGGCAAACGCGAGCTGCCGATTGTTATGCATATGCATTCCCAACTGCTTATTCGGAAGAAGCGCACGGAACTTTTTAACAAGATGTTCCGTGTTTTTCGGATCAAGACTGCCGTATGAATCGACCACATAAACGACATCCACCGCGCTTTGATTCACTGCTTCGAACGCCTCGATCAATTGATGCTCATGCACATGTGACAGGGCCATAATGTTCAATGACGTCTCGTATCCCATATTATGAAATTTTTGCACAAGATCGAGTCCCTTGTTTACATCCTTGATATAGCAAGCAACACGAATCATATCCAGCACGCTTTGTTCACGCGGCAAAATGTCGTTCTCATCCACACGACCGATATCACAAAGGGCCGATATTTTCGTCGCTTTTTTCTCCGGGAAAATTTCTTGCAGGAACCGATCATCCAAAAACCGCCATGGATTCGGCTCTGTAGCGTTTAACAGCTTAGGAGAGTTTTTATAGCCTACTTCCATATATTCAACTCCGGCCGCACTTAATCCGTCATACAGATCCCGAACAAAATCGACGCTGAAATCCCAGTTGTTTACCAATCCGCCATCACGAATTGTGCAATCTAAAATTTTATGGCCTCCTGTTTTCATGATACTCCCTCCACCTCGGCTTGTTTTATATTCTCACTCTGTTACTTTTTAGCTTTTATGCGTTTATGCTTTTATGTGTTAAACTATCGTATGTATTTTATACACCAGCATTTCCTGTGTGTCAATAACCATGAAAACAAAATAACGTCCCTGTTACGAACAGCAGAGACGTTATTTTTTCTCCTTATTCGATTGAATTCACATATTCAACCAGCGCTCTTTTTTCGGCTTCCGTCAGTGCACTTGTATTTCCGTGTTTTCCTTGCTGGTTGCGTGTGGTCAGCACGTCATATATCGTCTTTGCACTGCCGTCATGCAAATACGGCGCGGTAGCCCAGACACTGCGCAGCGTCGGCGTATCAAATATTTCTTTGCTGCGCGGATTCGTATAGCCTGCCCGTGCATCGCCTTTTGTCCCTTTGTCCAGCGGATTCACGGTACCGACGTCATGAAGAAACTTCGTATTGTCCGTCGTGAGTTTACCTGTTGCATTCACCGCTTTGGTGCTATCGGTCATCGTCTCACCGGCATGGCACGCAATGCAGCCAGCTTTGCCTTCGAACAACTGCTTGCCCTGTTCCGCTTTGGCGGTCAACGTCCCGTCGGGATTCCGATACGGACTTTTCGGCACCGGGAAAGAATCCGGGTATTCCAAATACGCTTTGAGCGCATCAAACATCTCTTCGACTTTCGGAGGCAGCGGTTTTCCCGGATCATAGTCGGTCAATCCGCCCATCTCTCCCTGCACCGTCAGCAGGTAATCCGTAAAATCATCGCGGCTGCCATCCCACATAAATAGCCCGGTCCGCATCGCCAGCACATTGCTCGGCACATTGCGCGGTCCTCTGGGCGTCATCAGCGTCAGGCCATTGATGTCGCCATCGGCGTGGCAGGAAGCACAGCTCATCCAGTTGTTACCTGTAATCGGTGCCGCAAACTCATCGGAATTACCGCTAAAAAAGATCGTTTTTCCCTGACGAACCAACGGCGGAAGCGAGTCTTTGGCAATCAATCGGAGGGTGTTCGGCTTAGCTTGCGCTTCAGCGTACGGGTCATTCCCCCCTGTTTCCACAATGGCCATATCATGGCTCATCGCATTATGGATGTACAGACGATTACTATCATTGGAGAGCACCATGCCACGCGGATTGTTGCCCGGAACTCGGCGCACAAGCTGCGTAGCATTGCCGCCGCGCGTCAAATCAAATACCATTAGATCCTCGCTGCCTGCCATCAGTACGAAGGCTTTGCTTCCGTCCGGCAAAAACGCGACATCCGTCGGATTTGAGACAATAATCGTTTCGTTTTTGACATCTCGGACGTCCATTTGCTTAAAAAGCTCCTTGCGCTCCTTTTGAATTTCCTCGTCCTTGGTTACATCAATAACCGAAATCGCCGGAAAGACGGTTTCCTCGAAATGAATAGGCGTATCGACATTGGTGAGCAGATGCGGCACCCATGCGGTTTTACCGTCCGGAGCAATAACAAACTGCTCCACCGTATTTGGAATTCCCTGGCTTTTCTTTCGGTCTTCTTTGTCCGGAGAAGGGGAAAGCGCAATGACTTTCTTCACCTGATTCTCTTCGGTGTTAATAACGCTGATATGACCTGAAAGATAGTGCGTCACATATAGCTTGTTTCCTTCGGCCGTCATGGCCAGCCCCCGGGGTCTCTCCTCTACATTGATGGTTCCTGTTACCTTCCTCTCCTCTGCATCAATGACCGAGACAGTGGAAGAGCGATAGTTTGCAACATAAACCTGGCTGCCGTCCCGATTGACCACCACACCAAACGGCTCGATCCCTACAGGCACCGAACCTGTCACTTTTTTGTCAGCCGTATCAATGATATCGACTTTATTGTCAAACATACAGGTAACATACAACACCCGGTCGTCGGGACTGAGGGCAAGCTGACGCGGCTCACGGCCAACTGGAATCTCAGCAATTACTTTATTTTGTTTGGTATCCAGTACCGACACCGTGTTGACGTCGATATTGGCAATATACAACAGACTGCCATCCCGGTTTTTGGTGATGTTATTGCTTGAAGTCGGCGTGGTGCGCTGCACGCTTTCTTTTTGCCCGCATCCCCCGACGAGCAACAGAACGAGCAGAACCACCGTCCAAATTCCCCATTTTTTCATTTTGTTTCTTCCCCCGTATTTCTCTGTTTTCTGTGAAAATC
>NZ_BJXX01000095.1 GCF_007991215.1 Aneurinibacillus danicus | reverse complement strand
TTTTCATGTCGGGGTTGCGGCTGAAACTCTATAGTGATTTTCTATTATTTTCCTTCTTTTTTCACTTCCACCGAAAGCAGCACAGGTGCGATGCCATGCTGGCCATGACCGGCTTGAATCTGCGGTACGTTGTCATTGTCCGTGTTGCCCGATTTGTCACCTTCCTTATAGAAATCGCCAGTATCCCAGAACTCGCTTGCCTGCATGCCCTGGTCAAGCGCCGGCCCATCGATTACTTGGTTATAAAAGTCGACGTAACGGGAAATAATTGTCTTTCTCTCCAACGCCGGCAGCTTTTCTTTATCCGTCGCTATGTTATGCAAAGAGGCAATAGCCATGCGGAAGGCGCCGGATACGGCTCCGGCCGTGAAGGCATCATATTCATACTTGTCGCCTGATGTTTTGTACGCTTTGGCCTCTGCATCCCACATGGTTTGATCCATAGCCGCATAGATTTTGCGCGCAGCCTCGCGGTATTTTTCCTCTTTTGTCGCAAGGAAGGCGGCCGTCAACCCGCGAATAGCGCCTGTTTGCGCCAGCAGCGTGGGCTCCTCTTTATCTTTGCCTTCTCCGATGGTCCACCCGTTGGCTACGAGTCCCTGCTCATCTATCATGTTGGCGAGGATGAAATCCGCCTGTTTCTTGATCATCGCCAAAGCAGCCTTGCCTTCTTGTGTGTCAAGTCCCTTAGCGTCATCGCCGCTCGCATACCCAACCGGCAATCCGTCAACGGCGCGCTGGAAGATGCGCAACGCTTCAAGCGTATAGCCCGCATCGAACATATCCATATGCTTGCCTGCCTTCTGCCCGTCGTGCTCGTCGACAAAAATGCCTTCTTTCTCATTCCAATGCATAGCCTCAATGTTTTTGAATACCTGTAGCATAATATCACGATTCACCGAATACGGATCATTGCTTACGACATCGTTGTCGGTCAGGTTATCGGTATTTTGCTTCGGCGCTGCGGGGAACGGTTTACCATCGTAGACGGCACGGAACGCCGGATTCGTATTGGTATTCGCCGCTCGTTGGTCCGTCATGCCAAAATACTCGGCCGCCGGCCACAGCATAAGCCATTGATCCTTCAACAAGCTGCGTGCATCCTTGACTTCAAGGGATTGCGCATTGACGTATTCTTTCTCTCCGTTCTCCGCTACCAGGATGGCGTGCGGCAAATAGACCAATTTCTTTTTCGGATCATAGGCAGCACCCGTCGCCTTCTCTAGTTTTTTTGTTTGCGGGTTGTAGAATAGATTATCACGGATATAAGACGTTTTATTCCACATCTGCTCAGCGAGAATCATCCCCTGCATCCCATCTACAGAACTCACGCCAAGGCGAATATTGGGGTCCTTATCGTCTGTTGATGTTTTGGCCTCCAACTCTTCATCCGTGTCTTTTTTATGGGTACCGCCCAGAAAATCACCCGCCCATAACGCTTGTTTTAAGAACGTCGCACCGTATGCAGCCGGCGTCAGTGTCTTATCCATCTTTGCCCGATCCCAGCGCAGGCTTGCAAAGTCCACCTGGTATTTTGGTATGTAGGTACCATTCTCTCCATCGGCAAATTTTCCCGTGTCGACGGGCTGTATATAATGCGGGTCCGCTTTGCTGTATTCAATAAACGTCGGATACATATTGCGTGTAATCTCTTCCGGCGCATAGCCGACCGCATCTGCGAACTCTACAAAGCGATGCGCCAGCGTCTCGTTTTCTTTCTTTCCTGCTTGCTGTGCCAACCGTTTTACTTCAGGAGCATGTACCATATGCAAGCCCAGGCCGGATTTTTCTACCACTTCATACATGGCTTCTTCGGAATACTCGTACGACTCAATCCCTGCCGTATAGTCGAACACGGACGGTTGATCCACTTTTGCCGGGTCGAGCACATCAAGATTTAAGCCGAGCGCTTCAACCATCGGCTCACCGGACAGTTCAAACTCTGCATAGGCAAACATATTGCCCGCTGTATCAAAGGTATAGTCTTTTACAGGTACCGTTATCCCTTGTTTTTTCTCTTCGGCTTTCCCGCTCGTAACCTGGTTCGTGCTTGCCGCTTGCTCACTCGCTCCGCATCCACTTAAAAAAGCCAGAACGGAAGCTAACCCTACTGACATGACGACACGAAACGGGTATTTTCTTTTCTTGACTGACATCTGTTTTCCTCCCCCTATTCTTTCTCTTATCTCGCTATGAAAATGATTATCATTATCTGAATTAAGTATAATGAGCTTTCTCAAAAAAGACAAGAAAAAAATAGACTTTTTTACCCAGGAGAAGTCCATCCAGAATGTTTATCGTTATATAAAAAATAGGCTATAATATAGTGCATATTTAGAAAACCACCATGGCATCTCAGCCGCAGCCCCGACATGAAAA
>NZ_BJXX01000094.1 GCF_007991215.1 Aneurinibacillus danicus | reverse complement strand
ATTTTCACAGAAAAAAATACCCGGATTACAAATGACCTGAGATGCTGTAATTACCATAGCGACGGGAGATAAGGAGGGACAGTCATGCCTTTGGGCTATTTTTTAATATTTCTATCGGCGACAGGGTTTGGATGTATGCCCATTTTTGTTATCTACGCGTATGAAAATAACGTTAGTTTAACAACCATTTTATTTTTGCGCTTTGCCTTTGCTTCGATTTTTTTCTTTCTCTATTTACTTGTGAAAGTGAAAAAATGGCGGATTACCAAACATCATTTTGTATCTTTCCTTGTATTAGGCGGACTTCTTTATACCTTGCAGTCCTATTTTTATTTTTCATCCGTTAAATACATACCCGCCTCGTTGGCAGCTCTATTGTTATATTTGTATCCTGTGTTTGTCGCAATTCTTTCGTCTGTTGTTAACAAAGAAAAAGTATCCAAGCAATTGCTCATATCCATTCTCATTTCCCTATCCGGTATCGCTTTTGTGCTGGGTTCACCGACTGAAAATATCAATTTTACAGGTATTCTATTGGCTGTTGCTGCTGCCGTTGTGTATTCTTTTTATATCATCTTTGGCGGGCGGGTCGTTTCACAGGTCTCACCTGTAATCACCAGTGCTTTTATTGCGTTATTTGCCTCCCTCTCTTTTTTAATCGGCGGATTATACACCGGTACGCTGCACTTTGCATTCGCTCCCATGGGATGGCTTTCCATCGCGGGTATTGCTCTTTTTTCAAGTGTGATTGCCATGTTGACCTTTTTCGCTGGCATGAACATTACGGGTCCTACGAAAGCCTCCATTTTAAGCATGGTGGAACCCGTTATCACTGTTGGCCTTTCTACGTTGATGTTTCAAGAAAAAATGTCGATGTTACAAATGATAGGCGGCTTGATTGTTTTGGCAGGGGCTGTCCTTGTTGTATTATCTAGAGAGAAGACGCCTCGTACGGAAGGGACGACGCTGTCCGGCTAGATTCAGACTGGTCGCCTTGAGTTCGGGGCTGTTAACAAGCTACTTGATAAACCGAAAAGACACGATGTAGGAATGGAGATAAAATGATCTTATCCTATTATCGTACCTTTTCATTAAAGAAGCACATCTCATAAGAGGCGTGCTTTCTTTTATAAACAGCATTTACAAAATTCAGATAATATATTACAATTGTCAGTAGCTGTATACTTGTATACAACTTAAAGATATCAACTAATCTTACGTACTACTTGATAGGAGCGTCGAATGGAAATGCAGTATCCCTCTTCTTGGCTGCAAGGGGCTTCGCTTGGCGAGCGGATTTCTTGCGAATTACGGTTGCAAATTATAAAGGGTGTCATTCAACCAGGTATAGTATTGTCCGAGAATCAGATTGCAGCGGAATTCGGCACAAGCAGATCGCCGGTGCGAGAAGCCTTGAAAACGCTCTCAACCGAAGGATTAATTCGTCTTGAACGCATGGGAGCCGTTGTCTTAGGCTTAACTTCGAAAGACATCGAAGAATTGTACGATGTTCGCTTTCTTATCGAAAATTTTGTTTTGCAGCGCCTTGCTAAAGACCCTCATGAAAATCTGGTCGCTACGCTCAATAAAATCATCGATAAAATGGAATTTGCTGCGAAGTATCATGATTATGTAGAGTTTTCCTACCAGGATTTGCACTTCCATGAAGTGATGATCGCAGCGGTCAACCACACAAGAATACTGCATTTATGGAACGGGATTCGGCATATTGTGCTTACAGCTCTGCTGGTGGCAACCGAAAAACGGTTCGCAAAACATACGCAAGGAGCCGCAACCGTCATCAACAATCATCGTTCCATTGTAAACGCTCTAGTGTCAAAAGACGCTGCCTATATCGAAAAGATTGTGGAGGCGCATTTTGAAGATACACGAAAAACCGTCAGCGATAGTATTTTCCATACCGAATAGAAACCCGGTAAAACAAAGGAACCAGAAAAAGGGGGATAACTTACATGGCTACATCTATGTGTTTTCTACCGAACATACATAGAACTGTGTAATCAATATCTAAATGGGAATGACAGTGATACCTGAGCTTCAGTTCTTTTCTTTTACACAACTTGTCGACAAGTATACAAGTAGTTGAGTGTAATTGTAGCACACGTTGTTTTCGCTTACTAGTAACTACATACACGCGTTGGAGGTGCACAAACATGACAATGATGAGAGCCGGATTGTATGTTTCTGAAAAAAACGTAACGATGGGTGAATTAGACAAGCCCAGATTAAACAAAGGGGAAGCGTTGGTAAAAGTGTCGTATGCCGGCATCTGTGGAACGGACATGATGATTTATTTTGGCAAGCACCCCAGAGCCAGAGCCCCTCTGGCAATGGGACATGAATTCAGCGGCATCATCGAGGACATTTATGGCAACTCTTCTTTTGCTCTGGGAGATAGAGTGGTAATCGAGCCTACCCTTAGCTGCGGAACATGTGAAGCCTGCATGTCAGGACAATCCCACGTATGTAAAACGCTGCGGCTCATCGGAATTGATGGCCACGGTGGATTTGCCGAATATGTAGCGGTGCCTCTGCACCGGCTTCACCTGATTCCTGAAACGCTCTCCGATGCCCATGCATCCCTGGCGGAGCCTCTCGCCGTAGCGGTTCACACGGTACGCCGTTCTTCGCTAAAGGTCGGGGACAACATTGTTATCCTGGGCGGCGGCCCGATTGGTCTGCTTATCGGATTGGTGGCCAAACGGGCGGGCGCCGAACAGGTGATTGTCTCTGACATTAGCCCATACCGTTTAGCAAAGGCAAAAGAGCTCGGATTGACTGCTTTGGACGCCAGAGAAGGCAATGTAAACGAAGAAGTGTTTGCGCTTACAAATAATATTGGAGCTGATATCGTTTTCGAAGTGGCTGGTGCACCGGCGACCGCCAAACAGATGACGGACATCGCGAGAATTCAGGGACAAATTGTCGTCGTCAGCGTGTTTAAACAGGCACCGGTGGTTGATTTAGCAGCCATGCATTTCAAAGAACTCTCTTTAATAACAACACGATGCTATAGTCGGAGCGATTTTGAAAAAGCAATCCGGATCATGGCAAACGGGATGATTGATGTATCCCCCATTATTTCGCACCAGCTTCCCCTCGAACAAATCGCTGAGGGATTTGCCTTAATGGAAAATCCGGATGTATCCTTAAAAATTCTCATTCACCCATAAAGAAAGGAAGTGCATATACATGGTACTCGATTTATTTAACCTTAATGGAAAAGTGGCAGCCGTGACAGGAGCGACCCGCGGCATCGGACGCGCAATCGCTCTCGCTCTGGCGGAAGCAGGAGCGGACATTGCCCTCCTGCAGCGCTCACCCGATCAATACGAGGTGAAAGAAGAGATCGAGAAACTGGGAAGAAAATGCGAGATTATCCCCTGTGATTTAGACAACGCCGCGCAGGTAAAAGAAGCCGTACCCGGCGTAGTGTCCCGTTTCGGAACGATTGATATTTTAGTAAACAATGCGGGCATTCAACGTCGCTCTCCTTCCATCGATTTCGCGGAATCAGACTGGGATGATGTGATTCAAGTCAATTTGAAAACAGTGTGGCTCTTGTGCCAGCAGGCCGGACGCTACATGGTGCCCCGGAAACAAGGAAAAATCATCAATCTGGCTTCCCTTCTTTCCTATCAGGGCGGAATTACCGTCCCGGCTTACGCTGCCGCAAAAGGAGGTGTGGCCCAACTCACAAAAGCATTGTCCAATGAATGGGCACAGCACAATGTCAACGTCAACGCGATTGTCCCCGGCTATATCGCCACCGATATGAACATGGCCCTGCTGAACGATTCGACCCGAAATTCTCAAATTCTCGACAGAATTCCGGCCGGACGCTGGGGAAACCCGGAAGACTTTAAAGGAACCGTCGTATTTTTAGCCTCCGATGCATCCAATTATGTTCACGGTCACCTGCTGGCTGTCGACGGCGGATGGTTGGGCCGGTAACTTTTTGGGCGGGGGTAAATAAATCATTCACATCTTAATCTACTTCATCAACTTGTTTACGAGGGGGAGAATTTATGAAAAAAGGAATAAAAAAAGCGGCTATTTATCTGATTATTTCAAGTATTATTCTTACTGTTTTCGGCTGCGGAAGTCAAAAAACTGTTGAAACATCCGCTAAAAATAAAGCCGAACCAGCCGATAGCATACAAGAACGGAGGTTTAAGCTCGGAGTCGGCCTGGATGAAAAGCATTCCGAAGGACAAGGCGCGCAGAAATTCAAAGAGATTGTTGAGAAAAACAGCAATGGGAAGTTTAACGTAAGTTTATACTACAACAATCAATTGGGTGACGATAAACAAACGATCGACAATCTTATAGGAGGCACACAGGAACTTGGGGTGATTTCCACCTCTCCGCTGGCTTCCACAGTTAAAGAATTCGGCATCTTTGATTTCCCGTTTGTCTTTAACAATGAGCAGGAAGCGTATACCATATTGGATGGCGAGGTAGGAAAAACACTGCTGGACAAACTTCCTTCTCACGGATTAATCGGATTAGGCTATTGGGAGAACGGTTTCCGCAATCTAACAAACAGCAAACACCCGGTCTCTACCTTAGAGGATTTTAAGGGATTAAAGATTAGAACGATGCCCAATAAGGTGCATCTCGATGTATTTAGTGCTCTGGGGGCAAATCCGACGCCGATGGCCTTTTCTGAAGTTTTCACCGCGCTGGATTCTAAAACCATTGATGGACAGGAAAATCCGCTGCCAACAATTGAAATCCATAAATTCAATGAGGTTCAGCCTTATCTGAGCATGACCAATCATGTCTACACTCCCTTTATCTTCATGGCCAGCAAAAAATTCTGGGATGGGCTTTCTGATGAAGAGAAAAAAATCATCCAAGAGGCCGTGATCGAAGCCGGAAAATACCAGCGTGAGCTGAACATTGAACAGAATAAAAAATCGCTTGAAAACTTGAAGGCGGCAGGAATGCAAGTAAATGAGGTCTCAGATGAAGAAAAAGAAAAAATCAAAGCCGTTATAAAGCCGGTTATTGAGCAACACTCCAAAGAAATCGGGGAAGATCTGACACAAAAAATGTATGCAGAAGTGGAAAAAGCACGCAAAAAATAAAGCATGTTTCTCTTAAAACCTGTCCAAAGCTATCATCCCGACAGGTTGTAAAGCTGTCGCGGGACCTTGACAGCTTATTTTTTTTGAGGCACCGCAAGGCACACGGACTAAAGCTTGATCTTCATCGAAGTCGCCCTTTCATTTACGAAATTAACTGTGGCATTGTAATCTTCCCTCCCTCTCTCGAAAATACCAACAAAACAAGTAGACAAAGTTTATATTTTGGTGCTATAGTACAAAACAATAACGATAATCGAATAAGACAAGAAGAGGTGGAGCCAGATGAGGGACCTATTAAAAGAAGTTGCGCGAGGAAAAAAAGGAGCAAAAGACCTGCCTTACGAGCAAGCCCTGTGCGGTGCCCGGATGATCATATCCGGCGAAGCTACGCCTGCGCAGACCGCCGCGTTTTTTGTAGCGGAGCGAATCAAGATGGAGACGGCGGACGAGCTGCTTGCGTTCGTTGAAGCGCTGCGGGAACGCACCGAGCAACATCCCATTCCGGGAAGCGTCGATTGTGCCGGTCCGTATGATGGACGGAAGAAGTCGTTCTTCGTAAATTTCCCGGCCGCATTCGTTACGGCTGCCTGTGGCGTACCCGTTACCCTGCACGGCGGCGAATCCTTACCACCTAAATGGGGCATTACTCTCTCTGACATTCTAGGCACGCTGGGTGTGCAGGCTCAAGGAAACAAACAAGCATTTATCGAAGCCGCCCGTAAAACGGGCGTATTGTACGTCTACGCAGAAACCTGGAACCCGGCGTTATCGAGCCTGCGGCCGCTGCGCGAGGAATTGGGGTTTCGGACGATGCTCAACACGGCGGAGAAATTTCTGCGGTATTCAGAAGCGCCGTATATGGCAGCGGGCATATTCCACGGCACGGTATTCAAGAAGATGGCAGAGGTGATGACGCGGCTGGGTGTGCGGCGCGGCATTGTGGTGCAGGGTATGGAAGGTTCGGAAGATGTGCCGATACACCAGAGCACACGAGCGCTGCTGGTTACTGAAGATTCTCATGAGCTGTTTATTATTGACCCGGAAGCGCTGGGCGTACAGGCGGAAGTACCAGAATTGGAATGGACACCAAAATTGCAGGCCGACATCGCCCTGCAGGTGCTTCGGAATGAAGCGGAACTTCCTTTCGTCAATCTCGTTCTCTTAAATAGTGCCGTCCGGCTGTGGGTTGCAGAAAAGGCAAGCTCTATTGAAGAAGGAATCGAATTATCCAGAAACGTTATTGCGGAAGGCAAAGCGCTGGCCATGTTTGAAACATGGGAAGCTGCCATTCAGCAGTATTCCAACATCGTTTCATAGAGTTATCTCTTCAAATAGGTCGGGTCAGGAACCCGATTCCTGACCGGCTTTCTTCGTGTTAAACATCCTTGTCTCCTCCCTTCGTGTTGTAGGAAAACTTTTTTCCCGCCTTCATTGTAATTTGTAACAAAAGATGCTCGTCAGCATTTATTATGAATGGATATTTCTCCCGTATCATGTTACAGTTTGAATATACAAAATATTTGAGCGAGCGTTCGTTCATTCATTAAGGAGTTGATCTATTATGCCTGCTTCTCCGATTCAATTTTTCCAGCGTACATTTCCCAGTGCTAACATGGTGCTTCTGCACGGAAAGCAGCCTATCCTTGTTGATACGGGGTTCGGCAGCGACACCGCAACCACAAAGCAGCTTCTCACAAGTGCCGGCGTTGCCCCTGAATCTCTCTCCCTGATTGTCAATACGCACTATCACAGCGATCATGTCGGCGGCAATTATGAACTACAGACAAGATACGGCACTCCGATTGCCGCACACCGCTGGGAGGGCGAAGCAGTCAATGCCCGTAACCCCGAGGCTTGCTGTGCAGAATGGCTGGACCAGCCGGTAGAGCCGTATACGGTCAACCGTATGCTTTCGGACGGGGATGAGATGGATACCGGCAATGTGCTTGTGCAGGTGCTGCATACTCCCGGCCATACACTGGGACATATCGCACTGTATGCTCCGGATTTTCAGACACTGCTGTGCGGTGATTTGTTTTACGGGGATGATATCGGCTGGATTAATATGTTCCGCGAAGGGGCGGCTGCTATGCAGTTGAGTATAGAAAGCCTGGACCGAATGCGCACTCTTCCCCTGAAGCGCGCCTACTCAGGACACGGCTCTGCCATTGAAGATCCAATAAGAGCAATCGACAACGCAAGACGGCGCCTGGAAAAATGGTTGAGCGCGCCGGAAAAAGTAGCCTGGCATGCCTGCAAGCGTATTTTCGCCTACTCGCTCATCATACTGGACGGCATAGCGGAAGAAGACGTACCCGATTACCTCCTAAGCTGCGGCTGGTTCCACGATTTCAGCCGGCATGTATTCAAAACGGAGGCCCGTGATTTCGTCGAACCTCTCATTGAAGAAATGCTTCGTTCTAAAGCCGCCGTCCGGCAAAATGGTCGGCTTATTGCAAGCGCACCGTACAATCCACCGGATGCCAGGTGGGCCCCTTTGCTTGTTCGTCCAAAGCAATGGCCTGTCCCTTCCGGTATACCTTCTCTCTAATAAATCTGTCCACTTACTTCGCTACCGCTATAAAGCAAAAAGCCGTTCCGATATCGGAACGGCGGTACTCCTTATTCGGAATATTCCAAAACCAATTATTACGACTTAGAGTGACGGTGGCCGCTAGAATGACGGCGACCGCTAGAATGACGGCGACCGCTAGAATGACGGC
>NZ_BJXX01000093.1 GCF_007991215.1 Aneurinibacillus danicus | reverse complement strand
GGCCTTTAGAATGATGGCGGCCTTTAGAATGATGGCGACCTTTAGAATGATGGCGACCTTTAGAATGATGGCGGCCTTTACTGTGCTTTCCTGCGGCTGTTGGCTCTTTATCTATCTCAACTGGCTCTCTTCGCATAAACATTTCTACTAACTCGGCATTTGCACTATCAGAAATAACTTCACGGATTTCCTCCTGTGTCAATGTCCTCATAATAAACACCCCTTTTTGCAGATTCCCTACTTAATTGGCAGGTATAATATTTTATGGATGAACAAAAAAATAGTGTGGACTTATATAAAAATTAATCAACTACCCAGTTTTTGTAACCTATCTTTCTCTCCTTACATAAAATGTAATCAATAAAAACGGAGGGAAGAAATATATGGTAATTACTAAAACTAGTGATATACCACACTATTATCTATACATTCATCCGAAGGATTTACATGAGTTGCGGAGAGATATATGGTGCGATGAGCCTGTACCGGCTAAGCTGAAAACAAACAATATGAAATATGAAATCGATTTTGCCTATCGCGGTTCGCTTACCCGTAAGTTCCCAAAAAAATCCTATTATGTACGTTTTATAAAACATGCCTCGTTATTTGGAGAGCAGGAAATCCATCTAAACGCTGAATACGCTGATCCTTCTTTAATCCGAAATAAACTCTCCCTGGACTTTTTTCGGACGATTGGCGTTCTTTCACCACGCGCTCAACATGTTCTGCTCACCCTGAACGGGAAATTTTTAGGAGTCTATTTGCAACTCGAATCCGTAAATGAGCTATTTCTCCAGAAAAGAGGGCTGCCTTTAGGGCCGGTTTATTATGCAATTAATAATGACGCAAATTTTTCATTAGTGAGCCATCATTATAATGATGCAAAAAAAACACTTGAATCCGGTTATGAACGAAAATGCGGCACCAAATCAGATGACGAACTTCTGCGTGAATTGATTTATAAGATTAACACCATACCGCGTTCAAGTTTTAGTAAAGAGATTGCTTATTATATTGATGTAGATAAGTACTTCCGATGGTTAGCAGGAGCGGTTTGCACTCAGAATTATGACGGGTTTGTCCATAACTATGCTTTATACCATAATAAGCAGACAGGCTTATTTGAACTTATTCCTTGGGACTATGATGGAACATGGGGAAGGGACTGTAAGGGGAAGATGATGGAGCATGATTATGTTCCAATTGAGGGATATAATACTCTTTCCGCACGGCTTCTCGACGTTCCACATTTCCGATCCAGGTATTGTGAACTTCTTGAAGAAATACTTGAAACTTCGTTCACTCTAGAATCACTTGAACCTAAGATTCATTCGCTAATGAATTCTATTCGTCCTTATCTTGTAAGAGATGACTATAAGAAAAAAGACATCCAGAAATTTGATGCGGAATCGGAGTACATCACCCGTTTTATTGTGAAGAGAAATCATTATCTGCGTGAACGTTTGTCGGATTTAAAACAGTAATTCCATGAATACTTCCCCACTGAGCGGGCAATCGCTGAAGCGGGGGCTTCAATTTTACAATAGATCGCGGCTTGATTTTGGGGTGAGGATATTCTTCAGTACAGGCAGCGATTCGTACACATAATGGGTCAGCGTTACAATAAAATACCGGCATACCAGTTGCCGCCTGCATGGCATGCCGGTATAGAGGCAGGTTTGTACATTCCAGCACAATGGCTCCCTTTTCACTCTATAAAATTATAACAGGCTTAGTTCATTCCCGCTAAAACTTCAGCGTTCTTTTCATTGTAACATTCCATGCATAGCGCATCTTTTTCCTCTGCTTCATATTCTGTTAATTTAACGCCGCAACTTCTGCACGTAAGCTCAGTAAAAACTATATTCATTTCTATTCCCTCCATTATCCGTATATTTTTGCAAACCTTTAAACGCAATCATTTTGAAGGGAGCCAAAGTCTACGTTATTACAATTTCCTATACGAAATAGGAATAAAGCAAGTTTCTGTTTTTCTGACTTTTTACAAATCGTACACAAAATTAAGATTACAACAGCAATTGAAAGATTCGGAAAATCAAAGACGATAAGCAAGCAAATGAAACCCCGGCCTTATGTCATTGACACCAGGCCGGGGTTTGTAGTTTACTGCACCGCTTTATGCAAAGAACGACGCGGCAGTTTCCATTTATAGAATACAGACAACACTCGCAGCACAACAATCGCAACGCACAGCCCATACAACTGTACGGAATCTCCAATGTCTACAATCCCCGTGCCGATGCACAGCCCGGCTCCGATCGCCCATACAGCGTAGATTTCTTCCTGCAGCACCATCGGACGCCGACCCGCCAGCACATCGCGAATCACGCCGCCGCCGATGCCTGTCATTACCGCCGCCACGATGATTGCGCTCAACGGACGATCGAGCTGCGTCGCATACAACGCGCCCTGCACAGCAAATGCCGCGAGACCAATCGCGTCAAAGAACACCTCCGAGCGACGCCAGTATGCGATTAACTTTACCGGCAGAAAGAAGAACACCAGCATGGTTAGTAACGCTGTCCATAGCAGCGTTCCCTGCTCCCAAAGCGTAGGCACCGGAATACCGATAAGAAAGTTCCGCACGATCCCGCCACCGAATGCAGTCGCCATGCCAAGCACGAATACGCCGTATATATCATACTCTTCTTCCATCGCCACCACCGCGCCGCTCAGCGCAAACGCCATTGTGCCGATAATGTTCAAAATCTCCCACGTCACGCTGCATCTTCCTCTCTATTTTTCCCCTCATTGATATTTAATCTTTCAACAGGTTACAAGAGGTCCTTGCACATCGTCAAGCAAAACCGCCGACAAGATAGTTTATTCGAAAAATTTCATCGTCTATCTTTTTGCATTTTACAGCATTGACAGGTCAGCCCGAACCTGTTATTCTACGGATAATTTCATAGGAAAGTCCACTGGGGGTGCCGTAACGGCTGAGATAAGGCGCAGTAGCCTTGATCCCTTCGAACCTGATCTGGATTATACCAGCGTAGGGAAGTGGCATGACGACTGGCCATTCCAATTTGGTTGTGATGGCGCGTTATTCTTTGTCTCGCATGCCGCTCTACTTGTAGAGCGGCTTTTTATTGGGGCAAGGGACCGGTGGAGCACTTTCTTCCCTGAAAAAATTGATTTGTTAGGAGGAATTTATATGATGACATTTACCCAACAGCTTCGCCAGGATGCCGATCCAATCTTTGAGGCCATCTTCGCTCACCCATTCGTGCGGGGCATTGCCGATGGGAATTTGGACAAAGAAGCCATCATCCATTATGTAAAACAAGATTTTGAATATCTCAACGCCTTCGCCCGCATCTACGGCATCGCCATCTCTAAATGCGAGAAACGCGAAGACATGGCGATGTTTGCCGAGCAGATCTCATTCGTACTGCACGGCGAAGCCCATCCCCACAACAACTTGTGCCGCGTAGCGGGCGTCCGTTATGAAGATGTGCAGGGCTATCCGCTTGCGCCGAATGCAAGCCATTATATTCGCCATATGCTGACGGTCGCGCATGAAGGTACGCTCGGAGAAATCATCGCAGTGCTTCTGCCGTGCCCGTGGACATATCTTGAAATCGGACAAAAGCTGCTTAAAGAAGTCAATCCCACTCCTTCGCACCCGTTCTATGAATGGATTACTTTTTATGGCGAGGCATCCATGAACGTGCTGACCGATCGATTCTGCGCACGGCTTGACCGCTGGGCGGAAGAGGCCAATGAAATGGAGAAAGAAAAAATGAAGCAGCATTTCCTTACCAGTTGCCAGTTGGAATACCTCTTCTGGGATATGGCGTATACAAAGCAAACCTGGCCGGTTGAGTTGGGACAGGTGATGAAACGATGAGTTGGAAAATGCGGGAAGTTGTACTGACCGTCGTACTGTCCATCGCGTGCGGCGTGCTGTACCTTGGCTGGTCTACCCTCTGGCTTCCGATCTCGGCGCTGATAGGACCGGTCGGCGCTGAAGTGATGTTCGGTGTCTGGGTGGTGGCGAGTCCGTTGATCGCTTATATTGTACGCAAACCGGGCGCCGCACTGATTGCGGAGCTGGCGGCGGCGGCCGTTGAAGTATTCACGGGCAGCCACTTTGGTCTCTCTTCGCTGTTAATCGGATTCTTTCAGGGACTGGGCGCCGAATTGGCCTTTTTCCTGTTCGGCTATAAGAAGTATTCATTGCCCGTCCTCATGCTCTCGGGTGTACTCGCTGCGGTCGGCAGCATGATCTACAGCCTGCTGGCCAATGGCTTCGGCTATTATACTCCGGGTGTACTCGCGGCTACGTTTGCACTGCGAATAGTCAGCGGCGCTATCCTCGGAGGAGTACTCGGAAAACTGATAGCCGAATCGCTGGCGAAAACCGGCATTCTTCAGCAGTACGAAATGATGCGGCAGCGCAGACAGCAACGTGGTGAAGGATATGATTCCGTATCTAGGATGTAACAATCTTTCGGTCCGTTTCTACGATGCTCCCTCCTTCACGCTGCAGCATCTGAGCCTTTCGATTCAACGTGGCGAAAAAGTACTGCTGCTCGGGCCAAGCGGCTGCGGAAAATCCACCCTCCTGTCTGTGCTGTCAGGAATTATTCCCGCCGCGATTGAAGCGGAAGTAAGCGGCGAGGTGACACGCCCTGAATCCGTCGGCATAATGTTTCAGGACCCGGATGCCCAATTCTGCATGCTGACTGTCGGTGATGAGATTGCGTTTAGCCTGGAGAACCGCCGCATTCCGCGGGATGAAATGAACGGCCGTATTGAAAAAGCGATGGCACAGGCGGGTCTGTCTGTGCCCAAGGATACGCCGATCGAGACGCTGTCCGGCGGGATGAAGCAGCGTCTGGCGCTCGCGTGCCTGTTGGCACTCGAAGCGGATGTACTGTTCTTCGACGAGCCGACGGCACAGCTTGACCCGCAGGGACGGCAGGATGTGTTCACACTGCTCAAATCGGTATCGGATACAGGAATGACCATGGTATTCATCGAGCACGTACTGGATGGTTTGATTGACTGGATGGATCGTGTCGTCCTGTTTGATGCCCAGGGACGCATCATCGGAGAGGGTGCACCGAAAGACGTACTGACCCGATACGAAAAAGAAATGGAGGCCGCTGGCATCTGGCGGCCCCGTCTCTTCCCCCATACCCTAGAAGAGGCCTGTACCCCTTCCCATCCGCTGCAGACCGGGTGGCGCGAAAAACTGAAGCAAAGCGAGACGCGAGCCAGGTCGAAAGGGGCGGTAGAGCCGGACATCTACACCATACGCGATCTGACCGTCGGCTACGGCAAAACCAATATCCTTGAACATGTTTCGTTTTCGCTTCGGCAGGGCGAATGGACGGCCATCATCGGTGAGAACGGCGCCGGAAAAAGCACACTGCTAAAAGCGCTCGCCGGATTGGAAAAAGGAAAACACGGGGAGGTATACTTTCAGGAGCGACCCGTCCGCAAGTGGCCGGCCAAAAAGCTGTACGAACAGGTCGGCTTCGTATTCCAAAATCCGGAGCTGCAGTTCGTCACGGATCGGGTATACGATGAAGTGGCATTCGGGGGACGCGTTCGTCAATGGGACGAACATGTACTTGCGGACAAAACGAACCACCTGCTGCAGGAATTCACCCTGGATGCGCATCGCGATCATCATCCGTTCATGCTAAGCCAGGGCCAAAAAAGACGGTTGAGCGTGGCGACAATGCTCTTGTTTGATCAGAAAGTGCTCCTCTTAGATGAGCCAACGTTCGGACAGGACGCTGCCACCGCTGCCCAATTACTCGCTCGTTTGGAAGAGCGAAAAAAACAAGGAACCGCCATTGTCATGGTCACACACGATATGGATTTGGTGGACCGGTACGCAGACCGTGTCATTTGGATTGCAGACGGTACGATTCAATTTAATGGTGCCCCGTACGACTTGTTCTCTTCCGGCGCTTCTCTGCCGGGGTTGATGCGGCCGCTTCACTATGAATGGGAAAGGAGGATGCGCCATGATGCATGCCAACCGCTCCCGTTTGGCTCGCGTTAATCCGGCTGTAAAATTGACTGCCCATTTAGCCGTTATGCTGTTTCTCATGATGATTGCCGATCCGATTACTTCCGCTCTGCTCTGGCTGCTATCCATCATCGTTGGAGTCATGTTCGGGGGATGGACCATGCGGTATATAAGAAAGCGGATTGTACCGTATCTCGGATTTTTCCTGCTGGTCTTCTGGATGCTGGCCGCTTTCGGCAAAGGCGAACATGTCCTTGGGCAATTTGCCTGGTTCCGCATCACGGAAGAAGGCATCTACCATGGTCTGACGATTGCGTTTCGCATGCTCGGATTCGTTACGTACGGTCTGCTGTTCACATCAACTACCGATACGACACAGCTGGTTATGAGTTTAATTCACCAGTATCGCCTTTCGCCCAAATGGGGATACGGACTGCTGGCAGGTCTCAGGTTTGTACCTCTGTTTCAAAGTGAGCTTGCGCAGATGAAAGCCGCACATAAAATCCGAGGATTTCATGCGCAGGGGAAGTTAAAATCATTTGCCCGCTATACACTTCCTCTGTTCACCCAGGGTATCCGCAAGGCGGAACGGGTGGCGATCGCAATGGAAGCCAGAGGATTTGACGGTTCGCGCAACCGTACGTATTATCACACTCCCGTAACGTCAAAGAGTGATTATGTATATGCCGGTACTCTCTTCCTTGCTGTCGCTGTCATTACGGCTGTTTCCGCTTTTTCAGGCTGGCTGCACTGGGCATGGAACGAGTAATACCGCAAAAAATCCCGGCAGCATATCGCTGCCGGGATTTTGATTTGATCTTTCGAAAACCAGTTTGAATTAGTAATTCATGTATTGTTCGCGTTCCCACGGATGAACCGCTGTACGGAACATATCCCATTCGATTTCTTTCGCTTCTACGAAGTGCTCAAGCGCGTGCTCACCCAGTACGGCGCTGATAACTTCGTCCGCTTTCAGCTCTTCGATCGCTTCTTTCAGCGTTGCAGGCAGGTTGTCGATGCCGGCTTCTTTGCGCTCTGCTTCGTTCATTACATAAATGTTGCGATCTGTTGCCGGCGGAGCTTGCAGTTTGTTTTTCACACCGTCAAGCCCTGCTGCCAGAAGAACGGCCAGTGCCAAATACGGGTTCGCTGACGGGTCCGGGTTGCGCACTTCGATACGGGTGCTCAAACCGCGGGAAGCCGGGATACGAATCAGCGGGCTGCGGTTTTTCGCAGACCATGCCACATAGCAAGGCGCTTCATAACCAGGAACCAGACGCTTATAGGAGTTGACTGTCGGATTGGTGATGGCAGCAAAGCCGCGTGCGTGCTTGATGATGCCTGCAAGGAATTGCATTGCCGTTTCGCTCAAGCCAAGCTCTGTAGACGGATCTTCGAATGCATTTTTGTCGCCGGAGAACAGAGACAGGTTGCAGTGCATACCGGAGCCGTTAATTCCGAACAGCGGTTTCGGCATAAATGTGGCATGCAGACCGTGTTTACGGGCAATCGTTTTCACAACAAGCTTGAACGTTTGGATTTGATCAGCCGCTTCGACCGCATTTGCGTATTTGAAATCAATCTCATGCTGACCCGGCGCCACTTCGTGGTGAGACGCCTCTACCTGGAAGCCCATTTGTTCGAGCGTCAGTACGATATCACGGCGGCAGTTCTCGCCGAGATCGAGCGGCGCGAAGTCAAAGTATCCGCCCTGATCGTTCAGCTCGTTCGTCGGCTGGCCATGTTCATCAAGCTTGAACAGGAAGAATTCCGGCTCCGGTCCAAGGTTGAAAGACGTGAAACCCAGATCTTCCATGTCTTTCAGCGCGGCTTTCAGGATTTGACGGGGATCTCCCATGAAGGGTTGACCGTCCGGAGTGTAGATGTCGCAAATAAAGCGAGCAACTTTGCCGTCTTCCGTTGTCCACGGGAAGATAACGAACGTATCGAGGTCCGGATACAGATACATATCAGATTCTTCGATGCGCACAAATCCTTCGATAGACGATCCGTCGAACATCATTTTGTTATCGAGCGCTTTTTCCAGCTGGCTCGTCGGAATTTCTACGTTCTTGATCGTGCCGAGCAGGTCAGTGAACTGCAGGCGGATGTATTTTACATTCTCTTCTTTGACCAAGCGATAAATGTCTTCTTTCGTGTACTTTGCTGCCATCTCCAAACAACCTCCTTAAGATCTCTCCTCAGCAAGGAGACTCCCATATGATTTTTTATAGATGATTCATTAATGGAAGAAGCGGGAAAGCTCCCCCCGATTAAGCGGTGTTTGCCCCGGCCGGGTCGTAAACATTTGCTGCTTCAGAAAATCACGCAGCTCGCGGTCGGACATTTCTTTGCGTTCCTGTTCGACTTTCTCGTAAAGCATATTGCTGACTCGCTTGCCTTCCTGCTTCATCGCAAGCACTTGCTTGATGCCGGCAATATTAAGTCCTTTCTCAAGCAGCGATTTGATTTCCAGCAGGCGGTCTACATCATTAAAGGAAAACAGGCGCTGATTTCCTTTCGTACGCGCCGGAGAAATCAGATTCTGCTGCTCATAGTAGCGGATCTGACGCGCTGTTAGTTCTGTCAGCTGCATCACGATTCCTATCGGAAAAAGAGCCATATTGCGGCGAATATCATCTTTCATTTCTTTATCTCCTTTCGCCGGTGAATCTCCTTGCTTCCTTGGTTCTTATTCTACATATGTTAACTTTCCTCGTCAATACATGTTAGATAAATTTACACATTTTTTTAGACTTTTTTAGATTTTTAACAAATTCTTCTCGATCATCCCGTCCAACGCGGTCAGCACACCTACCTTGACATGCGAAGCGGTCAGACCACCCTGCACAAATCCGAGATACGGCGGGCGGATCGGACCGTCGGCAGACAGTTCGATGCTTGAACCTTGAATAAACGTGCCGGCAGCCATGATGACCGGATCGGCATATCCCGGCATATCGCCCGGTTGCGGTACCACATGCGAATCGACCGGGGCCGCTTTCTGGATGCCCTGACAGAACGTCACGAGCCCTTCGGCCGTGCCGAATTCGACGGATTGAATAAGGTCCGTGCGCGGCGCATCCCAACTCGGATTTGTCTTGAAACCTAATCTTTGCAGGAGTCCGGCCGTGAATACCGCGCCTTTCAACGCTTCTCCTACCACGTGGGGTGCGAGGAAAAACCCTTGAAATATTTCCAGCAGTCCGCTCTGTGTCGAGCCAACCTCGGCCCCTAAGCCCGGTGCAGTCATGCGATATGAAGCCATCTCCACCAGGTCGGCGCGTCCGACGATATAGCCGCCGCTTTTCGCCAGGCCCCCGCCCGGGTTCTTAATGAGCGAGCCAGCCATGATGTCGGCTCCTACTTCAAGCGGCTCTTTCTCTTCGGTGAATTCGCCGTAGCAATTATCGACAAACACAATGACGTCCGGACGAATGCCTTTGACGAACTCGATCATCTCTTTAATCTTTGCGATCGTAAACGACGGGCGATCCGCATACCCGCGCGAACGCTGGATGCCGATTACTTTCGTATTTGTATGTATCGAGCGGGCGATCGTTTCTTTATCGATTTCGCCTTCCGCCGTCAGCGGCACTACGGCGTAGCCCACGCCGAATTCTTTGAGCGATCCCTTGCCGTGACCGCGTACCCCGACGATTTCTTCCAATGTATCGTACGGCGCACCGGTAATGTACAGGAGCTCGTCACCCGGGCGCAGCATACCGAACAGCGCAATCGCAATCGCATGCGTACCGCTCAGAATATGCGTGCGCACGAGCGCCGCCTCACCGCCGAATACGTCTGCATAGACCTTTTCTAATGTTTCACGCCCCATATCATCGTATCCGTATCCGGTCGACGGCGCAAAATGAAAGTCACTCACCTGATGTTTGCGAAACGCACGCAGTACTTTAAATTGATTGTAGTCAGCCATTCTCTCGATCTCACGCAGGCGCGGGCCGATTTCTGCTTCCACCTGCTCAACATACGGTGCTAATTTCTCTCCATGCTTTAAATACGAAAACACGTTATCTGTCCCTTCTATACGCTCTTAAATGATAAACTCTGCAAGCTCGGGCGAAAGCTGTTCGATATGTTTTCCTTTCACCTCAAGCTCATAATACATGCCGTCTTCATCGACGTTTTCACGGAGAACGTGAAGATTGCGGTGCACAAGGGCATACAGGTCGCCGCGTGCCGTCGGCAGGCGCAGCAGGTAGCGGCTGTACCCGCTTTCGATATGCACTTCCACCGCCGCAAGCAAGCGTTCTATGTCGTCCTCTCGGTACGCGGAAATATACAGCACCGATCCCGAAATCGTTGCAATCGGCCGCTCTTCTACGGCATCCATCTTATTGAAGACAGTCAGGCGTGGAATGGCTTCGGCTCCCAGCTGAGCCAGCACTTCGTCCACCACTTCCATGTGAATTTGATAATCAGGATGGGAGGCGTCAATCACTTGCAGAATTAAATCCGCTTCAGCCGCCTCTTCAAGCGTAGAACGAAAGGCAGCCACCAGTTGGTGCGGCAAATTCTGAATAAAACCAACTGTGTCGGTTACGATAATTTCCTCACCACCCGGAAGCCGCACACGGCGTGAGGTCGGATCAAGCGTGGCAAACAGCTTGTCCTCCTCGAGAATACCCGCATCGGTCAGACGGTTCAAGATTGTTGACTTGCCTGCGTTCGTGTAGCCGACGATGGCAACCTGGAATACCTCGTTTTTCTTGCGCCGATCGCGGTATAGCTGGCGATGTCGTTTGACCTCTGCCAGATGTGCCTCAATCTCGCTGATTCGACGGCGAATATGGCGCCGATCCGACTCCAGTTTCGTCTCTCCCGGCCCCCGTGTGCCGATACCCGCACCAAGACGGGACAGTTCCGCCCCTTTTCCTGTCAGGCGCGGCAGACGGTACTGTAATTGAGCAAGCTCGACCTGCCACTTGCCTTCCCGTGAACGGGCACGCTGGGCGAAAATGTCAAGGATAAGCTGTGTACGGTCGATAACCTTGCACTCGATGACCTGCTCCAGGTTACGAATTTGCATCGGCGTCAGCTCATCGTTGAAAACAATCAGGTCTGCTTCCAATTCTTCCGCCAGACGATTGATTTCTTCTACTTTGCCCTTACCGACATACAAACGCGCATCCGCCTGATCACGCCCCTGGGTCAACACGGCGACGACGTCTGCCTGCGCGGTTCTCGTCAATTCCGCCAACTCTTCCATCGACAGGTCAAAATAGCGCCGGTCGCTGTTTTTCCGGTAGCAGCCGACGAGAATCGCCCGTTCGGTTTTTCGCTCATCTACAATGTGTATTGCAAACGCCTCCTTACAAACGCAAAGTCTCCTGCTTTCGCACCGTTTTGCACGAAAGCTTCTTACACTATTATACTATCTTATCAAAACAGTCCTCCATTCACACGAAATTTCCCTACTATAATGAAAGAAAAACGTTCCCCTTATTCGGGTAGCCGCTTCACTATCCAGCGAACACTTTTTATTTGTTTTTTTCGATATAATATTAAGGTAAGGAGGGAACAAACATGGCTTTTGGCATTACACGCGCAGAGCTTGCCGCCTGGAAAACGAAGGTCGGGCGAGGTGAAGTGGCGCTCTTAACCCACTTCTGGCTACACCCGCGCTATCCGGGTATCAAAACGGTCACCAAAGCGGGCTGTGCCAACCTGGACACCCTGCTGGAATGGGGACAGACCTATGGATTGGAGCAAAAACACCTGCATATGCGTAAGGGATTTCCACACTTTGACTTAATCGGTGATAAACAAAAAGAAGTTCTGGTACAGGAAGGGTTATGGGAACAGATACACCGTTTCCGAATACCGGTATAGGCAGGCTTTCTTTATTTAAGCGCTCGCAACTTTCTTCGCGGCCGATCCGTCCATATAGTTACCATATGGACAAAGGAGAGGAAAAACATGACTACCGTTAAACGCTTCAAGCCACTCAGCTGCGCCGTACTGCTTGGCGCCGCCTTATTCACCGGTGCACTGACCGCCCCTGCCGCTTACGCTGCTGAGCCGCAGATGAATGCTGCAAGTACAAGCACGGCTGCGCTTCGTACCATCACGGTAACCGGATATGGAGAGGTTGTCGTTCAGCCGGATATCGCTTATGTTCAGCTTGGTCTTCATACTACCGGAAAGACCGCACGCGAAGCCCAGGAGAAAAATGCCAAACAATTCAAGGCTATCCACAGTGCACTGGAAAAGCTGAATATTCCCGCTGCGGACATTCAAACCGTCCGCTTTGTCACCATGCCCGATTATTCCTGGGAAAATAATAAACAGGAGCTCAAAGGATACCAGGTAGAGCAAATCGTCCAGGTAAAGTATCGGAACCTGGCAGGCATCAGTCAGCTAATCGATGCGGCGACGGCGGCGGGAGCCAACCGGATCGAAAACGTTTCGTTCAGTTCTGAAAAAATTGAAGAATACCGGATGGACGCCATGGATGCGGCGCTTGACAACGCCAGACTTAAAGCAGAGCGAATGGCCAAACGCGCCGGCGTGAAAATAAAAGAAACGGTACAGATTACGGACGGCATAGCACCAGCTCCACCGGTATATCTATACAACCTGCCGCGCACAGGCAGCATGAGCGATGCGGCAAAGGAAGAGAGCAGCGAAAGCCGGGTGTATCCGGGTGAGCTTAAAGTGGGAATTTCTGTGATCGTGACGTATTCCTACTAACCTGGCCCTCTCTATGCACGAAGCAGAATTGTCGCTTTATGAAAATCATGAGAAGAGCGGCTTAATTCTGTGATAAGAAAGAAAAAAGCGGAAAGAACGAGAACAGGATTTTAATAATGTAGAAAAAGGCGAAGGCCTTTTTCTTCCCTGGATCTTATTTCCTCTTTCCATCTTTCCTTTTTCATGATTTTTACAGAAAACGATGCAGAAAAGCCCTCCGGCACACTTTTTGGCCGCAGGGCTTTCCTTTCTCTAGAAACGACTTTTCTATTCTTTTTCTTCTTCCGCTTCAGCCATGGATATCGTCTTCGGCGGCTCCTGGCCTGTAAGCGGAATCTGGCCGTCCCGGCCAAACTGATCCAGGCGCGACGGTTGGCTGCGCGGATGCGTCATTTCAGCCGCTTGTCGTTTGTTTCGGTCGGTCATTGCTGTTCCTCCTTTGCCAAACGCTGCCTATAGTATGGCCCGAACCGCCTGGTTTTATCGCTGTGTGCTTACGATTATAAAACCAATTGATCGATAATCTTTATGAGGTTGCCGATCTCCGGTTTACTAACCTGTGCGTCCGCTCCTACTTTCTCGCCTTTATGACGCAAGTCGTCCGTAATGAGCGAGGAGAAGATAACCACCGGCAGTTTGCGCAACTCCGGATGTTCTTTGATACGCTTTGTCAAGTGGTGGCCGTCCATTTTCGGCATCTCAATATCCGTAATCACCAATTGGATATGATCGACTACATTCTTTCCGGTACGAACAAGATGCTCGAGGTAATTCCACGCTTCGTTTCCGTCCTGGCATATTTCAACATGTACATAACCGGCTTCGTGCAGAGTTTCTTCGATCAACTTGCGCAGAATAGCGGAATCTTCCGCAAGAAGCACACGTTTGGTGGATGGAGAGCGAGAGCCTAAATCTTTCAGTTGACCCATATTAATGCCCGTTTCCGGACTGATATCTACCACCACTTTCTCGAAGTCCAACAGCAGAATGAAGCGATCGTCCAATTTTACCACACCGGTCGTGCTGCTTTCGATACCACGTGCCAATTCGGACGGTTTCTCAATCTGCTCCCAGGAAATCCGATGAATGCGCGACACAGAGTGCACATAGAAGGCTACTTTCATCTGATTCAGCTCAGCAATAATTAGCTTGTCTTGTTCCGGATGCTCGGACGGCGGATAGCCCAGCGCTTTCGCCAGATTGATTACAGGAAGCACCTCGCCGCGCAGCTGAATGATTCCCATAACGTGCGGATGCATCTTCGGCGTCCGCGTTACCGGTACAGGATTGATAACCTCACGTACCTTAATTACATTAATACCAAATGTTTCACCTGCAATCCCAAACTCGATAATTTCTAGTTCATTCGTGCCGCTCTCCAAAAGAATTCCCTTTTTATCATCCATCGCCATATGTCCCGGCCCCTTTCCTCGTTCCCTTTCCGTTCTGCATTCAGGTTATCGGTGTATCCCTATCCGTCTACACCCTACATTTTATGTTTGGTACATTAGACTCTCATACTTCTTAGTAATATAGTACCTTATCAACGGGCTTTCGGGCTAGAGGCTAATTTGGAATATTTTTTGTGAATGTTATACGCAGTATTTAAATACTTAATTTCCACTCTTTATTTACTCCTTGCTCATGAAATAAAAAAAGAAGGAGAGAGGAACAAAGATCTAAGGACGAAAAA
>NZ_BJXX01000092.1 GCF_007991215.1 Aneurinibacillus danicus | reverse complement strand
GCATTTTCATATCGGGGTTGCGGCTGAGATGCCATGATGGTTTCCTGCTATTCTTCTTTTACTTTAATGACCTGCGAAGACACGGCCGTTAAATCCTGTGCCGTCACTTTCGCTTTAATCGTATAAGTACCTGCGGCCGTAAACGTTTTTTCAATCGCGTATGTTCCGTCTCCTTTAGATTTGGCTGCTAGCTCTTCATAATTTCTCTCGCCTTTTTTTGCGATTTCAAATATCGCCTCACTGGCGTCCACCACTTTATCCGATCCTTGCGTCACCACGGCTTCAATGAGCGCCCTTTGACCAACATGCACCGTCTCTGGCGTTACAGCCAGCTCGATCTGCAGCGGCAACGTATAGGTCGGCTGGCCGCCCCCGGCTGTACATGCACCGGCAAACAAAAGCAAAAAAATGAAAACAAAGAACCGCCTTCTTTTTCTATTCTTCACTTGCTTTCCCCTCCGACTCCTCTAACTTTCTTTTCTATCTTTCGATGGTACTTTCCCCTGCATATTCCGTCATCGGTATATTCTACTATTCCATTAAAATGCGCACAATCCTTCTTTAAAAAGCGGGATTTTACATTTTAAGGAAGTTTTCTTTTGTTTTTGATGTTCGTCCTTTGGGAAAAATAAGGAAGAGGTTTTTTGTTATTCATTCATCCGCGGGGAGGGAAACAAACAATGAATATTGTCTTTTTTCTGGCAAGTCTGCTGTTGGTGTTCATCCTTGGATATCTTGTTAGTTATAACCGCAAAGAAATCCGGGTAAGACCGATTGCCGCCATGTTGTTGAGTCAAATTCTGCTGGCTTTTTTATTAATCAACACGCGAACAGGTGTCGTCTTAATCGGCTACATCTCCAAAATGTTCGCCAGGCTTATGGAAATCGGCATCGGCGGCGTGGATTTTGTATTCGGCGGACTTGAGAATACAGGCGTATCCAACTTTTTTCTGGATGTACTATTGCCGATTATCTTCATTTCGGTGCTCATCGGCATCTTAAACCATTTGAAAATTCTGCCGCTCATTATTCGCTACGTCGGTCTTGCTCTCAACAAGCTCAACGGCATGGGACGACTGGAAAACTATATCGCCGTATCTTCTGCTATACTGGGGCAGTCTGAAGTGTTTCTGACAGCCAAGAGACAGTTGAACTTTGTCTCCAAACAGCGCCTTTACACGCTATGCACATCTGCCATGAGTGCGGTTAGCATCGCGATTGTCGGCTCCTACATGACCATGCTGGCTCCTAGGTATGTGGTGGTGGCCATCGTACTTAACATTTTCTCGGCACTCATCGTCGCCAACTTAATTAATCCGTATAAGTTGGATGAAGAAGACGATTTACAGGTGATTGATGCGGGGGAAGATCAAGAACAACGACTGACATTTTTCCAAATGATTAGCGAAAGCATTATGGATGGGTTGAAAATCGCCATTATCGTCGCCGCTATGCTCATTGGATTCATTGCATTAATGAATTTAATCAATTATCTGTTTACCCTTGTATTCCAAGTTTCGTTTCAGACGGTACTTGGTTACATCTTCGCCCCGGTTGCCTTTGTTTTGGGTATACCGGCGAATGAAATCGTTCGGGCCGGCAGCATCATGGCGACCAAGCTGGTAACCAACGAATTCGTTGCGATGCTTAATTTCAAAGACATCGCAGGTCAGCTGTCAGAGCGGACGGCGGGCATTGTATCCGTCTTTTTGGTTAGCTTTGCAAACTTCAGCTCGGTGGGCATCATTACCGGAGCAGTGCGCGCGTTAAACGAAAAACAGGGTGACGAAGTAGCCAGGTTCGGTTTGAAGCTGCTGTACGGATCTACTCTAGCGTCCGTTCTCTCAGCTGCGATTGTCGGATTGTTTTTATGATATCAACCCCGGCATTCTCGATATAATGAAACGACCGTTCGTTCATGCATTAAAATTTTAATGCTCCAACGCCCAGCTCTTTTCCGGCTGCCGCAAAAGCGGCCAGCGCCCTGTCTATCTGGGTACGGGTATGGACAGCTGTCAGCGTTACACGGATTCGGCTTGATCCCTCCGGTACGGTCGGCGGGCGGATCGCGGGTGCAAACACGCCTCTTTCCTCCAGATGGCGGGAGAAGGCTACCGCCCGCTCCGCCGCTCCGATAACCACAGCGAGAATGGGTGTACTTCCTTCAACTAGCGTAAAGCCCATTTCCTTCAATCCGGCCCGCATGTACGCCGCATTGTCGAGCAGCCTCTGCCTTCGCTCAGGCTCTGTCCGAATCATCTCGATTGCTTCAAGCGCAGCACCAATAACGCCGGGAGATAACGAGGTTTGGAAAATAAACGTGCGCGCATAATTACGCAAGTACTCTACAACCGGTTCGGATGCCGCCACATATCCGCCTTCCGCGCCAATGGATTTGCTGAGCGTTCCCATCGCCAGGTGTACGCGCCCGCTCAGACCAAAGTATTCGGCCGTGCCCGCCCCCGTCTTTCCGAGTACTCCGGCCGCATGGGCATCGTCAACCATAACCCAGGCGCCGTATGTCTCCGCCAACTCTACAATCTGCGGCAGCGGCGCAATGTTGCCGTCCATGCTGAATACGCCGTCGGTCACGATCAGCTTTTTGCCTGTAGCCGGGGCAGAACGAAGCTTTTCCTCAAGATCCCGCATATCCGTATGCCGATAAACGATCGTCTGCGCTTTGCTCATGCGGCATCCGTCGATGATGCTCGCATGGTTGAGGGCGTCGCTGAAGATTGTATCCCCCGGTCCCATCAGCGTGGAAATTGTACCGAGATTAGCCAGAAATCCACTGCTGAACACAATGGCGCTCGCCTTCTGCTTCCAGGCGGCAATTGTGCTCTCCAGCCGCTCATGCAGTGACAGGTTGCCGGTCGTTAGCCTAGATCCCCCGCTTCCGGTTCCATAGGCCTCAATGGCGCGAATCGCTGCCCGCTTCACCCGTTCATCCTGCGCCAATCCCAAATAATTATTGGATGAAAACACTTGGATTTCTTCATTCTCATGGGCGGTACGAAGACGGCGATACAGTCCTTTTTCCTTCGTAGCCATAAGCCTCGCAGACAGTGAAGCTTCAAATAGATCCACGCTTTTCCCTCCTTCTTATCCAATCCATACAGGAGTCCGCTCCAGATGCACAATATATTCGGAGATGAACGTGCCCGGCTCGACGAAAAATACACGGCCGCCGGAAAAGTCTCCCTGCTCCTTCAACCGGGTAATCCGGCAATATCCGCTGCGCCTGCTTCCGACATAGCCGGTCACATATTCCGGATCGTCAGACCAGCATAATTCCGCCACTGTTCCCGGTGCATAAGCCACTTTGGTAGCCAACGCGATCGCCTCTGCAATGCGGGGCGATCCAAACAGGGGGTGCTGATTTTGCCAGTACAAATAGCGCTCGCGATCCCAGTCCATACGCGATACCCGTATGCCTCTTTCCCCCCGCGTATCCAGCCGCTCGCCGCTTCGACTATCGAGCAGCACCGCTCCCCGCAGATTATTTACAGATCCAAGCAGACAAAGCGCATTCCGGATGGCCTGCTCGGAGACGGACAATTCCCTAAGCAACACTGCCGCCTGCCGTCTGCCTTCCTCCGCGTCTGCCACTTCGTATGTAGAGACAGGAAGCGGCGACAGCACCCGGCAGCTCGCCGGCTCAACTTTTTCGATAGTAAGGTTAATAAAGTCGGCGTCTCCCCGGCTGTGCTGCAGCGCTTTGCGCAGCAATCCGCTGACAAGCGCTTCAATTTCATCCCGGAAGCCCAATCTCTCCCCACCTGAAATATGCAGTCCGCCTTCCTCATGGGCGCCTCCCTGCGCCGCACGCATCCGCAGGCTATAAAGAGGCTCTTTTGACATAAGCAACCGCCCCTCCCTTCGCTCTGCGCATCACTTTTACAAGCGGCCATACGGTTATGGCTGTAAAAACCATGCCCGGCAGCGCCGCCAGCAGCAGCGGAACAGTCGATACTCCCAATGTAAGCGATAGCACCCAGCGCGCAGCAGCTGATCCTACAGGCCCTGCCAGCGCCAGCACAGGAATTGAGGTGCCAAACAGCGCGACAATACCGCCCGCTACCAGGCGGAACACCATGGAAATTTCTACATTCAGCAGATTATGTACACCTAACAGCAGCATGACCGCGCTCGCCAGCACGCCCGCGATTATATAGCGGCGAAAACCGAATACAGCCGCAATCGCCACCGCAATCGGAGCGGAAAGCTGAAACTCGGCGCCCGGAATGCCGAGCGGGATTTTAAATGCGCCGGTAACGGCAATCAGGCTGGCCAACAAAGCAATGATCGTCATTTCTTCCGTTTTTTTCTTCATTCGCTCCCTCCCATTTGTTAACTAAATTATTTTTTAAGTTAACATTTATTATGTATTTAAGCATGAAACACAGCGACGGGTCAATAAGAAAAACTTACGGGCGTTCTTCCTCGATTACAAAAGGTGCGAAGGAAAAGAGAGGAAAGAATGAGG
>NZ_BJXX01000091.1 GCF_007991215.1 Aneurinibacillus danicus | reverse complement strand
GATTTTCACAGAAAAAAGGCTGCCGCACCATAATGCCGACAGCCTTTCATCCCGTGTATAAATGCTATAGTAAGAAAAAGTCTTACAGTTTTACCACGTTAGCAGCCTGCGGTCCGCGGTTGCCTTCTGTGATATCAAACTGTACGCGTTGGCCTTCTTCAAGCGTTTTGAATCCATCGCCAGTGATAGCGCTGAAATGAACGAACACATCGTTGCCGCCTTCAACTTGAATGAAGCCATACCCTTTTTCTGCATTAAACCATTTAACAGTACCTGTAGTCATGTATAGACCTCCAAAAAATTACTCTAATATGCGCCTTACTCATTTACCGAGGCAAAATAAAAAATTCGCATATTATCAGGGATTGCATTAACGAAAATATAATTCCTGATAACATGCGAATTATATGTTCTTGCTTCTATTGCTATTCCTAACTTATGAAGTAAGTATACCACACAAATCCAATGATAGCAAATAAGAAAAACTTGCGGGCGTTTTTCCTCGATTACATATGGAGGGAAAGCATATGCCGCTTTATCACCGTAAAGTGACATATGCTTTCCTATACCACAAAAAGCCCACTATTAAAACATGTCATTGACTCTTTCATGAATACGGAGGTCCGGGGGTTGCCGGGCATTATCCGGCCAGTCCCTCCTGTCGCATCCTATGCTCCAATAATCTTCTGCACGCGTTCCTCTTCCGACAACCCAGGACACGTATAGCAGTACCGACCTTCCGGCAGACAATAATTAAAACAGCATTTTTGACGCAGCCGCACGCTGGTTCCTTCTTCTTTCGGATGCGGGAAATACGCATATTCTTCCGCGAATGGATTTTGTTCCGCGCCTTCGAACCATTCCGTCGGCGCATCAGACGTCAAAAAATGAAAATCGTCACGAATACGCTGCCGCTCCGCTTCGGAAGTCGTCCCTTTCAGCCATAGTTCGTATCTATGATAGACGGCAAAAGATAAATGCGCCCATAACGTGCTCATCCCTACTCCCGTACGCTGAGCCACCGTTCGAAATACGGGTCCTACCGTTTCCGTAAAAAGACGGTATACATGCTCTTGCCGCCATCGTTCCCGGTCTTGCGGCGGGCATACGCTCGTCTGCGTATGCTTAATCCGTATGCGCCATTGCCTGTCTTCATCAAATCCAAACGAAAGATTTGCGAGTGAGAAATCAAAACTGCGCTGCAGCTGTGTGATACTATACAAAGCTGCCAGAGGCACCTGGCAATAGTAACGCTTCACAAACAAGGACCCGGTTACATAGGGTTTCGTCGCTCCGATGTATTCCCCGGTCTCCTTCAGCAATCTGTCCATGCCGAATGCCGTCAGCAAATCCGATCCCCTCACCGGAAAAACGGCCTCTTCTTCCGCTCCCAGGTATGTACGAAATTCCCGTGCCAGTGCTTTGCAAGCCGTCACTTCGTCCATAGAGCCTCTCCTTTCCGAAAAACAAATAATAATGATAATTACTATCAATTGTAACGGATCGTTTCGACTCTTGCAACGACTTTAGCACATTCACCATCCGTTTAGGAGCGCGGCGCCCAAAGCATAACCGACACCCCGATAAGGCATATCACACAGCCAAGCCAATCGTAGAAATCAGGCGTTTTCTTATCGATTCCCCACCCCCAGAGCACAGCCAAGATGATAAAGACTCCGCCATATGCCGCATATACGCGGCCAAAACTCGGAAAGGATTGCAACGTCGGAATTACACCGTATAACACAAGGATAAGGCTTCCGATAATGCCATACCAATAAGACGCCCCCTCGCGCAGCCACAGCCAGACCAAATACCCTCCGCCGATCTCGGCAATCCCGGCCAGCAAAAATAAAAGAATAGCTTGCGACAGATCAGCCTACCTCCCGTCTTCTATAACAAATCCCCTGTACCTTGCTATTCTAGCATAATACAGGGGGAATCCTTCGTAAAACGTTATCTTCTTGTATACAGAAGGGCTTCCGCAATTCCAATAAAATATTCCGATTCACGCCGAATGTGATTAAGCACCGTAATGGCGGTCGGATTGCTTTTCAATGGCTGGCTCTCTGTGCCCAATTGATTCAGAAGCAAGACGAACTGTCGGCTCTGCTCCAGCGCAAAACAGACCCATTGCATAATCTCGGCCTGCAGCGCCGGGCTAACATGGTGTCCGCTTCGCACGACCGCTTCAATATACCGCACAAACATTGCCTGCGTCTGCGACAGCGCCTGCTCCCATGCTCCCAATGCCTGCACGAAAGCCGGCTCCAGATTAGGTACAAGCGCGCGTATCACTTGCGTATGCTCTGCCTCCTGAAGTTTCCAGAACTCTCCTTCATCCAGGATGCGGAGCGGCATTTTCTCCCCGTAATAAAACTGCATCGGTTTTCCCCCTTTTCATGCGGATGCCATAGCCCAATCAGTGTATGTAGGCAATGCAAAAAGGGTGAAAAAGGGGATACGCCGTGATGAGTCTACAGATTCCAGAAAAACATGATGTGCGCAAACACGCCTACCACCAGCAGGAAATCTGCAATAGCCAACAAATACCGCTGCTTCCAAAGCGAGAGGGCAATCCCTGCAATCCCCAACAAAAACGCGGCCATTGCCGCATATACGGTAGGATACAGCGCTCCTCCAATATACGCCACCGTATACACGAGAATGCTTAAAAGCAGCAGAAGTTCAATCATTTGTATTGCTTTTGAGTTTGCAAACATACCACTTCGTCCTTTCCCGCTTAACCGAACGATGTAAGACTGAGAAGTCCAAATGCCACGGCCGCAGTTAGAATGATGCTCCACAGCACAATCCCGATGCTCATCCAGATGAAAAGCTTTACGGAGTCTGCCCCGGCCGAGACACCGATAGCCGCCCCAAGCGGCGCACCCGTAAGCAGCGGCGACGCAAGGCCTAGACCGATAACTCCGTATTTCTGCCAGATACGGGCCATCCGTCCCTGTTTCTTGTTTTTCCGCTCCATACGTCTTACGAGCCAGCTGCGCAGCGATTTTCCCAGAAAGATGACGATTGCCGCTGCGATGATAGAGCCTACCGCACTCGCTACGCCAATCGTTACCGGATGCAGCCTCAGGGCAAAACCCAGCGGAATGGCCGCCCACAGTTCAAGCACGCTCGTACCGATGACCGAAATGATTTTCATCCATTCTGCCATGCTCACTCTCTCCCGTTATTTTCATTCTTTTCACTATTGTTATACGGAAGCGATTGGTAATGGTTTCGCAACGTAAAATCTTCCAAAAGGAATTTACCTCAGGTCCTGTCCTGGACAAATCCCGGTGATGCCCATCTCCCTGGCGCTGTACTGCTTTTCGATTGATAATCATGCCTTTCCGGTTCAACCGGACCGTAGTCCGGCGGGAGCCGTAGAACGGATAATGGGTGTAGAGTTGGTTTACATGGATCCCATGCTCCGAAGAGAGTTGAGTCTTACATTCCGGGGTGTATCGTTTCCTTTTCTGCGCAGTTCCCCACCTTAATGTCTCCTTTCTTCGTGTCTAAATTCTTGGGTCCATTATAA
>NZ_BJXX01000090.1 GCF_007991215.1 Aneurinibacillus danicus | reverse complement strand
CCCATTCTTACGTACATCACCGCGTTGTGTCGGTGACTTTTATATTTTATTACATTCAAAACAATATTGCAAGCATTTTTTTAAAGGTTTTATCCTTTTTATACATCGCTTTGAGCAAGTCAGCAGCGACAAAAAATAATATACTACGACTCCTTTATCGATGTCAACATATGAACTTCTCCCACCTACGCTTAGAGAAGGAGTTTCTTACCAATCCTATCGATGAAGCTTGTGCGCATCAGAAAATGTGCCTCTCACGCTCGATACGTAAGTAAGCAACAGCCATACGTTTTCCATATAGCTAGGTCGGACCGGCAAAACATCCGGGTACCTCAAGGTGGGAGACCACTGGTGGTCTTCGACTCCTTTAAGGGCCACACGCTCCACACGGAAAAAGCAGCGGTCGGCACATGTCTCACGGTTT
Organism: Aneurinibacillus danicus; assembly: GCF_007991215.1. Lineage (GTDB taxonomy): Bacteria > Bacillota > Bacilli > Aneurinibacillales > Aneurinibacillaceae > Aneurinibacillus > Aneurinibacillus danicus. The sequence continues at coordinate 16,185 of NZ_BJXX01000090.1, read as the reverse complement.
TTTCCTCGCGTACAAATGGAGGGAAAGTATATATCGCTTTACCTTGAAAAAGGGCGGTACATTATCGTACTACCCTTTTCCCTCAAATCATTCTTTAAGTGTTTCCGGTTCTTTAAACATCTTGCTTTTTACTTCTTTGATTACATCTTCCGTATCCTCGATCTCTTCGGTCACTTCCACTTTAGCTACCGTAGCCACTTCTTCCTGATCACCGACACGAATCAACTTTACGCCCTGCGTGTTGCGACCCATAGAGGAAATATCTTTGACACAAAGACGAATAATAATACCTGCCGACGTTACCAGCATTAAATCGTTTTTCTCGCTCACCACTTTCAACCCTACAACAACACCGTTGCGCTGGGTTAAATGCAGTGTCTTGATTCCTTTTCCTCCCCGGGACTGGAACCGGTATGAAGAAAGCGGGGTCCGCTTACCGTATCCGCGCGATGTAACGATTAAGACATCAGCATCCTGTTCCGCGATATCCATATCGATAACGCAATCATCGTCGCTCAGATGAATGCCCTTGACCCCTGTTGCAGAGCGTCCCATAATGCGCACGTCTTTTTCCGAGAAGAGAATGGACATGCCTTTCTGGGTACCCATGATAATATTCTGGTCCCCATCTGTCAGTCGTACGCCGATAAGCTCGTCATCTTCCCGCAGGTTGATAGCAAAAAGACCAATGCGGCGAATATTGCTGAAAGATGCCAGGTCAGAACGTTTCACAATCCCCTGTTTGGTAGCAAAGAACAGATAATGATTGGCGGTAAACTCCTTGATCGGAATGACTGTCTGGATGTATTCACCTTGTTCAATTTGCAAAAGATTAATAATTGGGAGGCCTTTGGCCGTACGGCTTAATTCCGGAATTTCATACGCTTTTAAGCGGTACACCTTTCCCTTGTTTGTAAAAAATAAAAGATAATGATGGGAATTGGTTGTAATCAGATGCTGCACGAAATCATCCTCGCGTGTACCCATTCCCTGAACACCGCGCCCACCGCGTTTTTGTGCACGGTACGTATCCACCGGCAGTCGCTTGATATAACCGCGGTGAGTAAGGGTAATAACGACTTCTTCCTGCGGAATTAAATCTTCGTCTTCAATGTTGTCCATATCTACCGTGATTTCGGTACGGCGGTCATCTCCGTACTTTTCTCGGATCTCGGTCAACTCTTCGCTTACAATCGCCAGAATTTTGTTCTCGTCGCCAAGAATTGCGCGCAGCTCGGCGATTAACTTAGACAGTTCATTATACTCGTCCGTCAAGCGCTCGATAGATAGACCGGTTAAGGCCTGCAGACGCATATCAAGAATCGCATTCGCCTGCTCAAGTGTAAAGCCAAGGGGAACCTCCCGGCCTTTCATCGGAAACGATTCAGCCATTAAGAAACCACGAGCCTCTTCCCGATCTGAAGCGGAACGGATCGGACCTTCGCGGTCAACCAAATCGTCTACAATATCAATGGCTTTCAGCAAGCCTTCCACAATGTGGATTCTTGCTTCCGCTTTTCGTAAATCGTACTGTGTCCGCCGGCGAATGACCTCTTTTTGGTGTTCAAGGTAATAATAAAGCATCTGCTTCAAGTTTAAAATGCGCGGTTCGTTATTCACCAATGCGAGCATATTAATACCGAAGCTTGTCTGCATGGCGGTATGCTTGTACAGGTTGTTCAGCACCACCTGCGGACTTACGTCCCGACGCAGTTCAATGACAATACGCATTCCGTTACGGTCAGATTCATCACGCAAATCGGTGATGCCGTCCAGCTTCTTCTCGCGCACCAGCTCGGCAATCTTTTCAATCAGGCGTGCTTTGTTTACCTGATACGGAATTTCAGTTACAAGGATGCGCGCTTTGTTTCCGTGTTCCTCAATTTCCGCTTTGGCACGAATAATAACAGAACCGCGACCGGTTTCGTATGCGCGGCGAATGCCGCCACGCCCCATAATTAAAGCACCTGTTGGAAAGTCAGGACCCGTAATATGATCCATTAAATCACGGTTCGAGCAATCAGGATTCTCAATAAGAAGCAGAATCCCGTCGATAACTTCCCGCAAATTATGGGGAGGAATATTGGTTGCCATACCGACCGCAATTCCTGCTGCCCCATTTACGAGAAGGTGCGGCAAGCGAGCCGGCATAACCAACGGCTCCTGCTCATTTCCATCATAGTTCGGTCCAAAATCAATCGTATCTTTTCCGATATCGCGCATCAGCTCAGTTGCGATTTTTGACATTCGTGCTTCTGTATAACGCATGGCAGCCGCCGAATCACCGTCTACCGAACCGAAGTTTCCATGTCCGTCCACCAGCGGATAACGGTAGGAAAAATCCTGCGCCATCCGAACCATCGTCTCATATACCGCCGAATCACCGTGCGGATGGTATTTACCGATGACGTCCCCGACGATACGTGCCGATTTCTTGTATGGCTTATCGGGAGTGACTCCCATCTCGTTCATCGCAAACAAAATCCGACGGTGCACAGGCTTCAGACCATCACGAACATCCGGAAGAGCGCGACTCACGATTACGCTCATCGCATATTCGAGAAATGATTCTCGCATCTCCTGGTTTATATTAATATCAATAACGTTAGATTGTTGCTCGGCCATTAAACTACCTCCGTCGTTCAACGTTTATTAGGCCCACCCACGGCAGGTTGCAATCGTTTTGCCCATAATTTTCATTATACCATTTATCTCCCTTTACAAACAAAAATAAGCCTCCTTGACAGAGAAGAAGGCTTATTTTTTATTAAATATCGAGATTGCGAACTTTTTTCGCGTTCTCTTGAATGAAATCACGCCGCGGTTCCACTCGATCACCCATCAACATCTCGAAGATTTCATCGGCCTGCATCGCGTCTTCAAGCGCAACGCGGAGCAGCGTACGACTTTCCGGATCCATTGTCGTCTCCCACAACTGTTCCGGATTCATCTCGCCCAGACCTTTATAGCGCTGAATATTTGGTTCCGGACGATCTGGAGCCTCCGCCCGAATCCGGTTTAACTGAGCGTCGTTGTATGCATACCGCACAACCTTCCCCTGCTGGAACTTATACAGCGGCGGCTGGGCAATGTATACATAGCCATGTTCCACAAGCGGACGCATATACCGATAGAAGAAAGTTAGAAGCAAAGTACGGATATGCGCACCGTCCACATCGGCATCCGTCATGATAATAATCCGGTGGTAGCGGGCTTTGGAAATATCAAAGTCTTCTCCGATTCCTGTACCTAAAGCGGTAATAATCGCACGGATTTCCATATTGGAAAGGATTTTGTCCAGCCTTGCCTTCTCTACGTTTAAAATCTTACCCTTAAGCGGAAGAATCGCCTGAAACTTTCTGTCCCGTCCCTGCTTTGCCGAGCCGCCGGCGGAGTCACCCTCAACGATATACAGTTCGCTAATCGAAGCGTCCCGGCTTGAACAGTCGGCCAGCTTGCCCGGCAGAGAGCTGAATTCCAATGCATTCTTACGGCGTGTTAGCTCCCGCGCTTTCCGGGCAGCTTCCCGGGCCCTTGCCGCCATTAAAGATTTTTCAACGACCCTCTTCGCTTCCTGAGGATGCTCTTCGAGGTAAACAAAGAAATGTTCAGCGAACAACGACTCTGTTATCCCCCGTGCTTCACTGTTCCCCAGCTTCGTTTTCGTCTGGCCTTCGAATTGCGGGTCCGGAATTTTGACGCTGATAATTGCGGTCAGTCCTTCGCGCACATCGTCGCCGGTCAAGTTACCGTCTCTGTCTTTTAACAGATTGTGTTTGCGAGCGTAATCGTTAATTACCCGGGTCAGCGCACTCTTGAATCCGGACTCGTGCGTACCGCCTTCGTGTGTATGAATATTATTCGCATAAGAATAAATATTACTTGCGAACGAATCGTTATACTGCAAGGCGATTTCCACCATCAGGCCGTCTTTTTCCCCTTCGATGTAAATCGGTGGCTCATGCAGCTTCTCTTTATTTTTATTTAAATACTCTACAAAAGAACGAATGCCGCCTTCGTAGTAATACGTATCGGTTTTATTTTCTCGCTCGTCGTGCAGCGTAATCCGTACGCCGCGATTCAAAAACGCGAGCTCACGCAAACGTTTCTGCAGAATTTCATACTCGAATACGGTCGTCTCGGTGAAGATTTCCGGATCGGGCAAAAACGTTACTTTCGTCCCCGTATCCTCCGCTTCTCCGACGACTTTCAGTTCGTCAAGCGGCGCCCCGTAAGCAAAATGCTGCACATGACGTTTGCCGTTCCGTTTTACTTCCACGGTCAATGATTTGGACAGTGCATTTACGACCGAGACACCTACCCCGTGTAGACCGCCGGACACTTTATATCCTTCCCCGCCGAACTTACCGCCAGCGTGAAGCACAGTCAATACGGTTTCTACTGTCGATTTCCCGGTCTTCTCGTGGATTTCCGTCGGGATTCCCCGCCCATTGTCCGTGACAGACACGCTGTTATCCGGATGAACATAGATGTGAATATCATCACAATACCCGGCAAGCGCTTCGTCAATACTGTTATCCACAACCTCCCAGACAAGATGATGTAATCCGCGGATACTAGTGGAGCCAATATACATGCCCGGACGCTTCCGGACCGCTTCTAAACCTTCGAGAACCTGGATTTGGCTCGCTCCGTAATTGTTTTGTGTATTCTCTGCCATCTAAGCCTCACCTGCTTTCCAAGAAATTAGCACGACGCTTTAACGTCAGCGACGAAATCGGGGAGCAGTACACTTTATCTTTGGTTACTACGTATGATTTCGTCTGCTCACTGCCCAGGGTGATGATTCGGCCGTTCTCTTCCGCTTTCTGCAGAAATTGCCGGGTAATCTTAGAGGATTGTTTCATGTGGTAATCAAGAATCGCGATAACATCTTTGGCACGCACAACCATTTCACCGCCTAAATGAATAAACATACTCGTCCTCCTTATATGTCCCGTGTAATAGTACCCTGCTTTACCCGGTAAATGGCCGCCTGCTGCAGCGTCTGATGGTACAGTCCTTCTACGCCCGTCGTCGTCACAAACGTTTGTACCCGGTCTTTAATGTTGTGCAGAAGGTGTGACTGCCGGTCGGCATCCAGCTCTGACAGTACGTCATCTAAGAGAAGGAGAGGATACTCTCCCACTTCCTGATGAATCAATTCAATTTCCGCAAGCTTTAAAGAGAGTGCGGTTGTGCGCTGCTGTCCCTGCGATCCATACTGATGCACACTTGTGCCATTGATGAAAAAATGAATATCATCCCGGTGTGGTCCGGCCAGACTGGTACCGCGGGCAATTTCGCGATCCTTAATAGAGGTCAAGTGGCGGTAAGCAGCTTCTTCCGCTTCGCTTTCTGACATATCAGGCGTAACAGGAAGCGTGCTCTCATAAGAAAGGGTCAGCGTTTCTCTCCCCTGGGTGATTTGCGCGTGGATTTCCTGGCCCCATCTCTCCAGTTTATCCATGAAGCCAAAACGCTTGTTTAGCACTTTGGCTGCCAGATGCGCCATCTGCGCATTATAGATATCCAGCATGTCGCCGAATGGCTTACCCATCTGCAGTTCTTTCATTGCCAGATTGCGCTGTTGAATCAGCTTCTGATATTGCAAAATGTGGTACAAGTACGACTTGGATACCTGCCCGATTTCCATATCGAGAAAACGGCGTCGAATGACAGGACTCCCTTTGACAATACTTAAATCTTCCGGTGCAAACATAACCGCGTTGATAGCCCCGATATAATCGCTTAATCTCCGTTGCTCTAACTGGTTAATTTTCGCTTTCTTTCCCTTAGAAGTCAACTGAATATCGAGGTGTACCGGACCAGTCCGTCGATCTGCCCGGCAGGATAAGCGGGCAAACGGCTCTTCCCACTTGATAAGCTCTTTATCTTTGCTCGTCCGGTGCGATTTGGCCATCGCCAGTACATATATCGACTCCAGCATGTTGGTCTTCCCCTGCGCGTTCGGGCCGACGAATAAAACAATAGGAGCGTCGAAGTGTACTTGAACACGCTCAAAGTTTCTGTATTGTGCCAGTTCCAATTCTTTTAATATCAAACCGTCTTCCCTCCCGGCCCGCACGCTTTTCCATACGAATTAAGCATGCCGCTGGTTACTCATCGGTTTGACGCAAAACTTCATACGTACCGAATCCTTCTACGTAAACCGTATCTCCATTATACAATTTTTTGCCCCGGCGATTCTCGGCTTCTCCATTTACTTCGATATACGTTTCTGCAAGAAAAAATTTCGCCTGTCCGCCCGTATCGATTATCTCGGCTAGCTTTAAGAATTGGCCAAGGGGAATATATTCAGTCGTAATGGGGACTTGCCGTTTCTTCATAAACAACAACCCCTTTCTACTGGTTTGTTCTTACAGGCAGGATGAGGTGAAGCATCCAATCGTGCTCGGTAGGGCGGATAACAAACGGACTCATCGCTCCGGTAAATTCGATACGGATCTCGCTGCTGTCCACTGTCCGCAGCGCATCAATCATATATTTTGCATTAAACGAAATCTTTACATCCTCTCCATCAATCGATAAAGGAACCACTTCCTCTGTAACCTTGCCGACCTCCGGTGTGTTGGAAGAAATTTCAATCACACTGTCCGGGCGGGTAAACAGGCGAACTACATTATTTTTTCCGTCTTTTGCTAATAAGCTTGCCCGTTCAATCGCTCCGAGAAACTCTTTTGCCGGTAAAATCATTTCCGTTTTTATACTTTGCGGAATAATACGAGTCGTATCCGGATAAGTTCCATCCAGAATACGAGAGTAAAAAAGCACATGGCTTACCTTTACAAGAATCTGATTATCCGTAATAACCAAATCCACAAGCTGGTCGTCATCAGGCAAAATTTTATTTAACTCGGTCAGACTCTTACCCGGAATAACAATGTTGTCGAAATTTAAGCCTGCAGCTGATTCGACTGTCGCCTTTCTGGTAGTAAGGCGGTGGCTGTCCGTCGCCACAAATGAAAGTTGTCCATCTGTAAGGTTCCACATCACCCCGGTCAAAATCGGACGGGTCTCAGTGGTGGCTACTGCAAATACGGTTTGACGAATCATTGTCTTCAGCAAATCGGCAGGAAGACTGAGCACCTTATCTTCTTCGATTTGAGGCAGACGCGGGTAATCCTCCGCATTCATTCCGTTTAAGTTGAATTCTGATCGTCCGGAAGAAATGGTGGTTACGAAACGATCGTTTACAGAGATGGTGACCTGCTCGCCCGGCAATTTCCGCACGATTTCCCCGAAGAAGCGAGAAGGAAGCACAACGCTTCCCGGCGTAATATTCTCAATCCATTGATGTTCACCGGATTCGATCGGGACATATTGCTCAATAGAGATATCTGAATCGCTTGCGGTCAATGTAATGCCGTCTTCGTGGGCGACGATTTTAATCCCGGTAAGAATCGGAATTGTCGTTCTGGATGATACAGCTTTACTTACTGTATTAATCGCATTGGTCAGTTGGTCTCTTTGAATCGTAAACTTCATTGTGTCCCCCTTAGGCATTTTACTTATCATTTTATCATATACTTTTACTTTAATATTTTTTAAAACCCCAGTAATAGTAATAGGGGCAGTGGATATGTGAATAAGTTCTAAAGTAAAAAGAAATAAAGCCTATACACATGTGGATAACTTTGTGTACAGGCCTGGATGATTATTCACATTTATACACAGGGCGCAAACGCAAAAAAAAATTAACGTCCGCTTTTAATCGTATCAATAAGTTCCTGGATGGTTGTCTGCAGCTGGCGATCGCTCTGCAGGGCCTGTGTAATCTTTTCGTGAGCGTGAATAACCGTTGTATGGTCACGTCCTCCGAATTCCTCCCCGATTTTCGGCAGCGAGTAATCCGTAAGCTCTCTCGATAAGTACATCGCAATCTGGCGCGGGAATGCAACCGATTTCGTCCGTTTTTTCGCTTTAAAGTCTTCGAGTTTTAAATTGAAAAACTCTCCCACGACCTGCTGGATTACGGCAATGTTAATAATTCTTGGTTTATTGGAAGGAATGATATCTTTCAGCGCTTCCATCGCCAGCTCCGTATCAATGTCCCGGTTAATTAGAGATGAGTAGGCGACCACGCGAATTAATGCACCTTCCAGCTCACGAATATTCGTATCAATTTGATTCGCAATATAAACCATAACTTCGTTCGGGATTTCCAGATTTTCCGCTTTTGCCTTCTTTCGCAAAATCGCAATTCGCGTCTCTAAATCCGGCGGCTGGATATCTGTAATCAAGCCCCATTCAAAGCGAGAGCGTAGCCTGTCTTCGAGCGTCGGAATTTCTTTCGGCGGTCGGTCGCTTGAGATGACAATTTGCTTGCTCTCTTCATGCAATGCATTGAACGTATGGAAGAATTCTTCTTGCGTTTGTTCTTTACCGGCCAGAAATTGAATATCGTCAATCAGCAGAATATCGACATTTCGGTATTTATTGCGAAAGTTAACGGTCTGATTGTCTCGAATCGAATTAATAAACTCATTCGTAAACTTTTCAGAAGAAAGATAGACCACACGCGCATTTGGATTCTGCTCCAGAACATAGTGGCCGATTCCGTGCATAAGATGCGTCTTGCCAAGCCCTACGCCTCCATAAATAAAAAGCGGATTGTAAGCCTTTGCAGGTGCTTCGGCTACTGCAAGGGAAGCAGCGTGAGCAAAGCGGTTTCCGGCCCCAATAACAAATGTATCAAACGTATATTTGGGATTTAGCATCGTTTGCGGGTAGTCATCATGATAGGTGTTCCGCTTTTCGTTGGCAGTAGGAGCTCTGCTTACACTCTCATCATCCTGCTGGGAATTTGAGGTTGGAATTATGAATTTAATCGTAATCACTTTGCCGGTTACCTCATATAATGTTTCCGAAATCAATTCTGAATATCTAGATTCCAGCCAATCCCGAGTAAATTCGTTAGGTGCCGTAATCAAAAGAGTATTGTCGTCAAGCGACGTAGCTTTGGTTGATTTAAGCCATGTCTCAAAGCTTGGTTTGCTGATGCGGGTTTGTATATGTGAGAGCGTCGTGTCCCAGAGTTCTTTTACGTTGGTAACCATGTGTCTCCTCCCTTCTCCTTCCCATATTTCCGTCTTCCGGCGGACCGGAACGTGTTTATTTAAGAAGAAGTTTGTGTTGCATAATGGGCGGTAAGTATAAAAAATCGCTGTGGATAACCCGGTTATATTTTATATCAGGAAGAAAAAGCTTTTTCTACACCTCTTAAGAAAATCCCCAAGGGTGTGGATTTTCTTATCCACACCCAGTTAAAAATGTCCACAATTTTATCCACATATTGTGGATAATCCTCTGTTTTTCGTACAGTTATCCACTGGTTAAAACAAAATTATGATAGCAGATAAAGCCAACAACCGCAATGGTTTTTTCATACTTATCCACAAACTCTACAGGTTGTGCATATATCCTATCCACAACACTATATTTTGTGAATAACCAGTAAAGAAAATTGTAGATAATTCATCCCGGGAAATAATTTTATGCACATAAAGCTTGGGAAATAATAAAGTGTGGATAAAAAACATAAACTTGACAGGTAACTAGGAGGATATATATAATAATCAAGACTGTCTATAATATGATAATTGGATGGAACCTTCCCAAGGAGGTGGATATAATGAAACCGACTTTTAACCCGAACAACCGTAAACGTAAAAAAGTTCATGGCTTCCGCGCCCGCATGAGCACAAAGAACGGCCGCAAAGTTCTCGCTAGCCGTCGCAGAAAAGGAAGAAAAGTATTGTCAGCATAAGGCCACTTCTACAGTGGCCTTTTCTACCGTTTTAATTGGAACATAAAGCGGGAAAAGGAAAGAACAGCAGCAGTAAGGAGTGTGTCCTTTGTATCGCAAAAACCGTTTGCGAAAAAATGAAGAGTTCCAGGTTGTTTTTAAACAGGGCACTTCCGTTGCAAACCGACAGTTCGTCATCTATTCATTGAAAAAAGAAGGGCAGGAGGACTTCAGAGTAGGAGTTTCCGTCAGTAAGAAGATGGGGAACGCGGTAACGCGCAACCGGCTGCGGCGTGCAATTAAAGAAGCTATCCGCCTGCGTGCGGATGAAATTAAATCAAATCTAGACTTTATTGTTATTTGCCGCCTGCCAGCCGTTGACCTGGAGTTTCACCAATTCAAAGAAAGTCTGTATCATTGCATGAAAAAAGCTCAGTTATTCAAAGGAATGAAAAAGGAGAAAAATAGATCTTCATGACACTTGTTCAGAAAGTTTTCATTTTTTCTGTGTGCAAGTATAATAATTGAAAATACATACGTTGCAAGGAGGAATTTTCTTGCTTCCCAAGCGATTGAAAATAGCTTTGCTTTTTGCGTTAATCGCTGTATTTTCTGCGGGATGTACCGCTGCCAATCCCAATAATCCGCTGCCGATTAATCCGGATGGAGGGACTTGGGACAAGTTTTTTGTGTATCCACTTTCCTGGATGCTGCAAAAATCAGCGGACTTTGCCGGCGGAAGTTACGGCATTGCGATTCTAATTGTAACCGTACTCGTTCGTTTAGCGATTTTGCCGTTAATGGTAAAACAAATGAAAAGCAGCAAAAAAATGCAGGAGCTTCAGCCTGAGATGATAAAGCTGCGCGATAAGTATAAAAACGATCCGCAGCGTTATCAGCAAGAAATGATGAAGCTGTATCAGACGCACCAGATAAATCCGCTTTCCGGATGTCTGCCAATTTTAATTCAGATGCCGATCCTGCTCGCTTTTTACCATGCGATTATTCGCACTGGCGAGATTCGATCTCATGATTTTCTCTGGTTGCAGTTAGGAGAGAAGGATCCGTTCTTCATCCTGCCGATTATTGCGGCTGCCACGACGTATCTCCAGCAATGGATGATGATGCGGAATAGTCCGGCTATGGCGGATAATCCGCAGATGAAGATGATGCTGTATCTCATGCCGGTCATGATTTTGGTCATTTCCGTTACGCTTCCGTCCGCTCTGGCGCTGTACTGGGTATACGGAAACATCTTTACTATTATTCAAACTTATTTCCTTTACCGTGATACCGCTTCCGTACCCGCTAGCGGTAACACTCCTAAACCTAAAGGAGGAAAGAAAAAGTGAAAAAGGTGACGGCAACGGGAAAAACAGTAGAAGAAGCGATTCAGTCGGCATTACAGCAGCTTCAGGCTACGCGTGATATGGTCACATATCATATTTTGGAAGAGCCGAGCAAGGGATTCTTCGGCCTGATCGGTGTTCGTGATGCGAAAGTAGAAGTGATTCTGCAGGAACAGCCGAAGGAGAATGAAAGCGCCAGTGCTGTTACCGCAGAAGAATCGTCTGTAAGTGAACCTGTGCCTGAACCTGAAGCAACCGTTTCTTTCTTAGATGAAGAATCGGCAGAAGCACCGAAGCAGGCGACCAAAGTGGACGCAATCCGACAGGGGAAGGCGTTTCTTGAAGAGGTCCTGACAACCATGGGACTCAAGGTCGAAGTGGAGGAGCAGAAGCAGGATGACAATCCTGTGTTTAATATTAAAGGCAGCGGACTTGGTCTGATTATCGGCCGCCGCGGCCAAACACTCGATTCATTGCAATATCTGGTAAATGTAGTGGCGAATCGACATGCAGATAGACGTGTACGAATTGTGCTTGATGCTGAGAATTATCGGGAGAAGCGAAAAGAAGCGCTTGAGCAGCTGGCTGATCGCATGGCAGGCCAGGCCGCAAAAACCCGTAAACCGGTTCGTTTGGAACCAATGAATCCGGCGGAAAGAAAAATTATCCACAGCCGCCTGCAAAAGCATCCGAAAGTGGAGACGTTCAGCGAAGGAACGGAACCATATCGTCGAGTTGTCATTGCGCTCAAAAGATAAATAAAGAAGAGGGAACCTCTCTACAAAAACGGTAGAGAGGTTTTTTTGTGGATAATTTTGTTCTCAAACTTTGTTCGAGTATGGTATTCTATACATTTAGGGAAAGCTTTAAACAAAAACATGCTTTTGCGTGGTGATATAAATATGGATTTTGATACAATCGCGGCCATCGCTACTCCGCTTGGCGAAGGCGGAATCGCTATTATTCGCGTCAGCGGCCCGGATGCAGTCGAGGCTGTGGATAAGATATTTAAAGGTCGTAAGTCGTTATCCACTGTGGATAGCCACACGATTCACTATGGTCATCTTGTGGATGAAAGCGGTGAGGTGCTGGAGGAAGTTATGGTGTCCGTTATGCGGGCACCGCGTACGTTTACACGTGAAGACGTTGTCGAAGTGAACTGCCATGGCGGCATCGTTTCGGTAAAACGGGTATTGGATTTAGTTCTTGCACAGGGCGTACGCATGGCGGAGCCAGGTGAGTTTACGAAACGCGCTTTTCTTAACGGACGCATTGATTTGTCGCAAGCGGAAGCCGTTATTGACTTAATTCGTGCTAAAACGGATCGTGCGATGAAAGTGGCGGTCAATCAAGTTCAGGGCAAGCTGTCGAAACTTATCGGCCAGCTGCGTCATCAGCTTATTGAATTGATGGCGCATATCGAAGTTACTATCGATTATCCCGAACACGACGTGGATGAGGTTACAAGAAATTTGCTGTCCGAGAAAAGCCGCTGGGTTCAGGATGAGATCGGAAAACTATTGCGTACGGCCAAGCAGGGGAAAATTCTGCGTGAAGGACTTTCGACGGTGATTGTAGGCCGTCCGAACGTCGGGAAATCCTCGCTGCTCAATAGTCTTTTGCAGGAGGTCAAAGCAATTGTTACGGACATTCCAGGTACCACACGTGATATTATTGAAGAATATGTGAATGTCCGCGGTGTACCGCTGCGTTTGGTTGACACTGCCGGTATTCGTGAAACTGAAGATATTGTAGAACGAATCGGGGTGGAGCGGTCACGAGAAATGCTCAGCCAGGCCGATTTGGTGCTTCTTGTACTGAATTTCGGTGAAAAACTGACGGAAGAAGACCGTAACCTGCTTACAGTAGTAAAACCTATGAATGCAATTATTATTGTAAATAAAACCGACTTGCCGCAAAAGATCGATTTGGATGAAGTACGAAATTTGGCAGGTGACTTGCCGCTTGTAACCATTTCGGTCAAAGAAGAAAAAGGTATCGAGCAACTTGAAGAAGCAATCTCTTCTTTATTCTTTGCCGGGTCGGTACAGAGTGACGATTTAACATATGTAAGCAATGCTCGCCACATTCAGCTATTAAATGAAGCTCATAGAACGATAGGGGAAGCGATTGACGCGGTGGAGAGCGGCTTGCCTGTGGACATGGTGGCATTTGATATCCGCCGCACATGGGAACTGCTTGGTGAGGTTGTAGGAGACGCGGTAAGTGATGATTTGGTTAGTCAGATTTTTTCTCAATTTTGCCTTGGAAAATAAGAGAATACGCGAAAGGCCGCGTAGAGGAGGAAGTATAAAAAATGGGATACCAGGCAGGTACATTTGACGTGATTGTAGTCGGTGCCGGACATGCGGGAGTGGAATCGGCGCTCGCCGCGGCTCGCATGGGATGCTCGACACTATTGCTAACGATAAATCTCGATATGATCGCTTATATGCCATGCAACCCGTCCATCGGCGGACCGGCCAAAGGCCACGTAGTTCGCGAAATCGATGCATTGGGCGGCGAAATGGGCAAGAATATTGACAAGACTTATATCCAAATGCGAATGTTGAATACGGGGAAAGGCCCTGCTGTACATGCATTGCGTGCACAAGCAGATAAATTTCTGTATCAGCATACGATGAAACAAACGATTGAAAACACGGAAAACCTGACGTTGCGTCAGGGAATGGTCGAGCGTCTGATTGTGGAAGATGGCGTTTGCAAAGGCGTTATTACAAAAACAGGTGCGGAATACGCGGCGAAGGCTGTCGTACTAACAACCGGTACGTACCTTCGCGGAAAGATCATCATCGGCGATCTGCAGTACGAAAGCGGTCCAAATAATATGCAGCCGTCCGTTGAATTGTCCCATCATCTAAAAGAGCTCGGCTTTGAGCTGGTTCGCTTTAAAACCGGTACGCCGCCGCGTGTTCATAATAGCTCGATTGATTATAGCAAAACGGAAATCCAGCCGGGTGACGATGTTCCGCGTGCATTCTCTTATGAAACGACAGAATTCTTAACGGAGGAGCAGCTCCCATGCTGGTTAACCTATACGAATGAGAAAACGCATGAGATTATTAACAATAATCTGCACCGTGCGCCGATGTTCTCAGGCGTAATTGAGGGAACCGGACCGCGTTATTGTCCGTCCATCGAGGATAAAATCGTGCGTTTCAGTGACAAACCGCGCCATCAGATTTTCCTGGAGCCGGAAGGACGCAATACGGAAGAAGTATATGTCCAGGGACTGTCCACCAGTATGCCGGAAGAAGTGCAGCTAGAAATCCTGAAGACGATTGCCGGTCTGGAAAATGTAAGGATGATGCGTCCGGGCTATGCGATTGAATACGATTCAATCGTGCCAAATCAGCTGTGGCCGACGCTGGAAACGAAGCGAATTCAGGGATTGTATACGGCGGGCCAATTGAATGGAACATCAGGTTATGAAGAAGCGGCAGGTCAGGGGCTCATGGCGGGGATTAATGCGGCACTGAAAGTGCAGGGCAAAGAACCGCTCATCCTCGATCGTTCGCAAGCGTATATTGGTGTAATGATCGATGATCTCGTAACAAAAGGCACGAATGAGCCATACCGTCTGCTTACGTCCCGCGCCGAATATCGCCTGCTACTTCGTCATGACAATGCGGATATGCGCTTGACGGAAATCGGGTATGAGATCGGTTTAATCGGGGAAGAACGCTACCGGCGTTTTCTAAAGAAGAAAGAAGACATTGAAGCAGAAAAAGAACGCCTGAGAACGACAAAAGTAGGGCCGCGGCCGGAAGTGCAGCAAATGCTGCGCGAAGTTGGTTCCAAAGAGTTGGATAACGCAATTGATCTCTATTCTTTATTGAAGCGACCGGAAGTAACGTATAAGCATATCGCACAGCTTGCGCCTGCGGAGACGGAGATTCCGGAAGATGTGGCGGAACAGGTTGAGATTCAGATTAAATACGAAGGATACATTCGCAAGCAGATGCAGGACGTAGAACGTCTGAAGAAAATGGAGAAGAAAAAACTGCCGGAAGATCTTGATTATATGAGCATTCAGGGCTTGGCTATGGAAGCGCGTCAGAAGCTTGAGAAAGTCAAACCGCTGTCTATTGGGCAGGCGTCCCGTATCTCCGGTGTAACACCGGCAGACATCTCCGTGTTGCTTGTCTATTTGGAATCCTATCGGAAAGTCGCAAATTAGGAGAATCCTATGGATGCAATTACATTGCGGCAGATGGCCGAAGAGAGAGGAATTGCTCTTTCGGAAGAGCAGCTTGCGCAGTTTGAGAGGTACTATGAACTGCTTGTAGAATGGAACGAAAAAATGAATTTGACAGGGATTACAGAAAAACCGCAAGTGTACGAGAAACACTTCTATGACTCGATTACACCGGCTTTCTATTATGATTTCACGAACGTAAGGAACCTTATCGATGTTGGGTCAGGTGCAGGATTTCCCGGTATTCCGTTGAAAATTTGCTTTCCTGCGTTAAAAATTACAATTCTTGATTCTTTAAATAAAAGGCTTGTTTTTCTACAGGAAGTTGTAAGACAGCTTCGTTTGAAAGAAGTTGTGTTCCTCCATAGTCGCGCTGAAGACGCAGGGAGGGATAAGAAATACCGTGAACAATTCGACATAGCAACTGCAAGGGCTGTCGCACGGATGAATGTTCTGTCTGAACTATGTATACCTTTCGTTAAACCGGGTGGCGCTTTCCTGGTAATGAAAGGTGCAAACGTGGAAGAAGAACTGAATGAAGGAAAAAAAGCCATCAAAACATTGGGTGGGAAGACGGAGAAAGTAGAGACATTCGAGTTGCCGGAAGAGCGATCGGAACGAAACATTATTATCATCCGAAAGCAGCAAAAAACTCCCTCTGCATATCCGCGCAAAGCCGGTACCCCGGCTAAGAAACCAATTGTATAATAGAGAGAGAAGGCAGCTAATCAGGCTGCCTTTCTTTATGGTATAGGAAAGTATATTTCGCTTTACAGTGATAAAGTAAAATATACTTTCCCTCCATTAGTAAGTGAGAAAAAACTCGCGAGGCGTGTGCCAAACGTTAC
>NZ_BJXX01000089.1 GCF_007991215.1 Aneurinibacillus danicus | reverse complement strand
AGCAACGCCCGCGAGTTTTTCTCATGTATTTTTCTTTATGTTTCACGTGGAACACGGGGCAGGAAACTATGAGGAAGATGGCGAATATTGAAGATGGAAAGAAGGAGAGTGGGTGGTGTCTTTTTTATGAAGGATCAGTTTTCACGTTTATTTGGTCTGACGGAACGCACCGATCAAGAAGAGATTAGGCATATCCCGGTTGCAAAAATTGTACCCAATCCTTATCAACCCCGCGCCGTATTCGATGATGATAAAATTGACGAATTGTGCGAAACGATAAAAGTTCATGGTGTCATTCAGCCTATTGTTGTACGGGAACGCAGCGGCATATTCGAAATTATCGCGGGAGAAAGACGCTGGCGCGCAGTCACCCGGCTGGGAATGGAGAAGATTCCGGCCATCATTAAAGATTTTAACAATGAGCAGGCTGCGTCTATTGCACTTATCGAAAATCTGCAACGCGAAGGATTAACCCCGATTGAAGAAGCCATCGCATATCAGAAGTTGATTGATATTCATGGACTAACCCAGGAGAGCCTTGCGAGCCGTCTCGGAAAGGGCCAATCTACCATCGCCAATAAACTACGGTTGCTTCATCTTCCGGATCCCGTGCAGGAAGCGCTGCTTGGCCGAAAAATCTCTGAGCGGCATGCCAGGGCACTGCTTGTCTTAAAAGATGAAGCGCTCCAACTGAAAGTATTGGAAGAAATCATGGAGAAAGGTTGGAACGTAAAACAGACGGAACAGCGCATCAAAGTGTTGATGGAGAAGCAGAATCAAAAGCCGGCACAGCAGCGCCGCTCTTTCTCAAAAGACATGCGACTGGCTATTAATACGGTCCGTCAATCGGTGGACATGGTATTGCAGAGCGGATTGAATATCCAGACTGAGGAAGAAGACCACGAAGAGTTCTATCAATTCGTCATTAAAATACCGAAAGAAAAAAAATAGCCCAGGATCAAGGGAGAAGTGTCGTTGGTTGGAAAAAATGAGGGGTGAGACGTATGAGCAAAATTATTGCGGTCACAAACCAAAAAGGCGGCGTGGGGAAAACAACTACCTCTGTTAACTTGAGTGCTTGCATTGCCAAAGAGGGCAAAAAAGTGCTGCTGGTGGACATTGACGCACAGGGAAACGCGACAAGCGGTATTGGAATCGAGAAGGCGAATGTCCGGTACTGTGTCTATGATGTGCTCATTAATGATATTAATACCCTGGATGCGATTCTGCCGACCGATATCGACGGGTTGTTTATCCTTCCCGCTACCATCCAGCTCGCTGGAGCGGAAATTGAACTTGTGCCTGTCTACTCACGTGAGAAGCGTTTGAAAAAAGCGCTTGATGTTGTGCGCGACAAATATGATTATATTATTATTGATTGTCCTCCTTCATTGGGAATTTTGACGATTAACGCATTAACGGCCGCTGATTCTGTATTAATTCCAATTCAATGCGAATATTATGCGCTGGAAGGATTGAGTCAGCTTCTTAATACGATCCGTCTGGTACAGAAACAGTTGAACCGCAATTTATATATTGAGGGCGTATTGTTGACCATGCTGGATGCCAGAACGAACTTGGGGATCCAGGTGATTGATGAGGTAAAGAAGTATTTTCAAGAGAAAGTGTACGGGACAATTATTCCGCGCAATGTGAGATTGAGCGAAGCGCCTAGTCACGGTCAGGCGATTATTACATACGATCACCGTTCCAAAGGAGCGGAAGTGTATAGCGACCTAGCCAGAGAGGTGATCGGAATTGAATAAACGACTGGGAAGAGGGCTGGATGCACTGATTTCTTCCGTGGACATTAATGATGGCGATCATATTCTTCAAGTAGAATTGAAGAAAATACGCCCCAATCCTTACCAGCCCCGCAAGCACTTTGCGGAAGAAGCGCTGCAAGAACTTGCTGATTCGATCCGGGAACATGGTATTGTCCAGCCGCTCATAGCTAGAAAAAGCGTGAAAGGTTACGAATTGGTCGCCGGAGAACGACGTCTGCGTGCTGCAAAGTTGGCCCATGTGGAACATGTACCGGTTGTTGTAAAAGAGTTTACGGATGAGCAGGTTATGCAGATTGCGCTTATTGAAAACTTGCAGCGGGAAGATTTAAATGCTATCGAAATCGCTCAAGCCTATCATAAGTTGATGAATGCTTTTTCGCTTAAACAGGAAGAGTTGGCGAAAAAAGTAGGGAAAAGCCGACCGTATGTCGCGAATTTTCTTCGACTTCTGCAACTGCCAGAAGAGATTCAAGAACGTGTTTCACGTGGAACGTTATCAATGGGACATGCCAGAACGCTATTGGGTGTAGACAAAGATAAAATAAAAATAGAGCTGGCAAAGGAAGTTGAAGAAAAGTCGCTCAGTGTTCGCGAACTGGAAGATATCGTAAAAAAAATGAGCGAGAAAAAGAATGTTTCACGTAAAACGAAACAGCCCGATAAACACCGTTTTGTCAAAGATCTGGAAGAGAGGCTGCGCGTGGCGTTCGGTACTTCGGTAAACATCAAGCCATCCAAAAATCGGAACAAGGGTAAAATCGAAATCGCTTATTTTTCCGAAGACGACTTGGAACGGATTCTTGGGATTATCGAGAAAAATAGAACGTAACTTAAGGCAACCTGAAAGCCACAGGTTGCCTTCCGTGCTGAAAAGGGGATACTACAGAAAAAGTCCATGGCTCTTCAGCCGCAACCCCGACATGAAAA
>NZ_BJXX01000088.1 GCF_007991215.1 Aneurinibacillus danicus | reverse complement strand
ATCTCCTTTCTTCTTTTTCTCCTTCTTTTCTCATAATTTTCACAGAAAAAGGAGAATAGAGTATGCGCACAATCTACTTAG
The DNA here is from genome assembly GCF_007991215.1 of Aneurinibacillus danicus. Taxonomy (GTDB): domain Bacteria; phylum Bacillota; class Bacilli; order Aneurinibacillales; family Aneurinibacillaceae; genus Aneurinibacillus; species Aneurinibacillus danicus. Next base: position 2,896 of record NZ_BJXX01000088.1, on the reverse strand, counting down.
ATAATGCTGCCTCTACCTGGCCAAAGCCGGAGGGGGTAAGTCGGGCGGTAGCTGAATGTATTGACGAGTATGCAGCAAATCCCGGGAGAGGCGGCCATAAACTATCGCTTAAAGCGAGCAAAACCATTTATCAGGCCAGGGTCAAATTGGCCCGGCTTTTTAACGTGAAAAATCCGAATGACATTTTTTTTACCTTGAATGCAACACATGCGCTTAATCAAGCCATTAAGGGATATATCAAATCAGGCGATCATGTCATTACAACTTCGTTGGAACATAACTCCGTCCGTCGCCCGCTGGAATTTATGCGGAAAGAAGCGAATGTGGATATTACGTACGTCAAGCCGGAAGCGCATCGGTTTTCGCTTGATACCATTCGATCCGCCATTCGTGAAAACACCAGGCTCATTGTCGTAAGTCATGCCTCTAACTTGCTGGGGACGATTGCACCGGTAAAAGAGATCGGGCAGCTTGCCCGTGAAGCGGGGATTACGTATCTGGTGGATGCCTCGCAGACAGCAGGCATTCTTCCGCTGGATGTGGAAGATATGCACATCGATATGCTGGCGTTTCCGGGGCATAAAGGTTTGTATGGTCCACAGGGAACAGGAGGCCTGTACGTTCATTCCTCCATTGAGTTAACCCCGCTTCTACATGGAGGAACAGGCAGTCACTCCGAAGATATCGATCAGCCAAAGACTCGTCCGGACCGCTATGAGAGCGGAACGCTAAATACACCGGGGATTGCCGGATTGGCTGCAGGAGTTGACTTTGTTCTGGAAACGGGGATCGATGCGATTCGTGAGAAGGAGTGGCATCTTACACGTCTGCTGCTTGAGAAGCTTTCTGAAATGGAAGGTGTATCTGTATTTGGACCAGAGAAAGAAGTAGAGCGTGTAGGGGTTATCCCATTTATGGTTGAAGGAGTCGATGCATCTGAACTTGCGTATATTCTGGATCAAGAGTATAACATTGCAGTACGCGCCGGTTTTCACTGCACGCCGCTTGCTCATGAAACTGCAGGTACGAGTGATACAGGAGCGGTTCGGGTAAGCTTCGGTTATTTCAATGAAGAGCAGGATATAGATGAACTGGTAAGGGCTTTAAGAGAGATCAAAGAAGCTTTTACGGTGTAGAGAAAGAGAGGGGCAGCAGGAGTCATGGTGTTATTGGGTACAATTGTCAATGCGGTTGCGATTATTGCAGGAGCGCTGCTGGGATCATTATTGTCAGGCATTAAAGAAAACATGCGGGTAACCGTCATGCAGGGAATTTCGCTTGCGGTTTTTATACTTGGGATCCAAATGGGAATGGCGTCTAAAAACTTTCTGCTGGTCATTTTTAGTCTTGTTGCAGGCAGTATTCTCGGGGAATGGTGGAAAATCGAAGAAAAGCTTCAGACCTTAGGGCGCTGGCTGGAAAGCAGGGTGGGTGGCAAAGGCAGAGGCAGAGGCAGCATTTCTACCGCTTTTGTCACCGCTACACTTGTCTATTGTGTGGGAGCTATGGCGATTTTGGGATCGCTTGACAGCGGATTAAGGAATGATCATCAAGTACTGTTTACGAAAGCAATGCTCGACGGATTCTCAGCGATTATTTTTGCTTCCGCACTTGGTATCGGTGTCATTTTCTCTGCCGTACCCGTATTTTTATATCAAGGAGCGATTGCATTAAGCGCCTCCTATATTAATGAACTTGTCGATAAAGAGATGCTGCTGATTATTGTGAACGAGATAACCGCAACCGGTGGTATTATGATTATGGCGATCGCCATTAATCTTCTGGAATTGAAGAGAATCAGAGTTGCCAACATGCTGCCGGCCCTGATTGTCGTATCTCTTGGGGTTCCATTTGTGGAAAATTGGCCGCATATTCAAAAATGGATTGAAAATTTACTGTAAAACGGAGAAAAGCATATGTTCCACTGCCAGGTGAGCCCAAATGACTTCAGCGGTGAATCATATGCTCTTCTTTTATTCCGAAGCACTATGATAGAAAGAATTTGTTGTTACATTTGACATATACCGAGGCGAATATTCTCTAGCCTGGGCAATCGCATTGTACAATGAGGTAGCGATTACTTCGCCCATTTTCATAACAACGCTTAAACGTGTATTCTGCAGGACAAAATATTCCATGAACCCGCCGATATTCACGATACCGGTAATATGGAATGTGCCTACTTCAGGCAATTGCTTTTTCACGCCGGCGCCAGGTTTAATGGGACCGTGTGCCACCGTAATTTTCCCGACGCTGTTTAACTGACCCAGACAGGCGTCGATGGCGATAATCAGCGGATTGCCGTGATTTTTCTTTACGTGATCGATCGTTTCCTGAAGGTTAACGGCATGGACGGGGGAATCAAGCGTTCCATAAATGGATACGTTATTCGGGTATAACCGCTCAAGCTGTGTTCCGACAATAGGGCCGAGCGCGTCTCCGGTCGAGCGGTCTGTACCGATGCAAAAAACGACAATGTCAGAATGTCCACGATATACGCGAAGTCGCTGTTGGAGATGCTGGCTCAACAGTTCAATGGCTTGTTCCTCTGAATGGTCAACGCGAAATGGATTGGGTGGGTACATCTGTACCGTATTGCTGTCGTTTATCATGCGTACCTCCCGTATAAGAAGAATGTTATTAGTATACGCCAAAATTTTGAAAAATATACTGTGGTTCTAGTGTATTCAGAGACCGGTAAAAAAGGGACAAATTCAAGTAAACACATAAAAAAGTTTTTATTAGTGTTTATACCACTTGATTAGCGGAATGACACAGAAATACAACGAATTCTGTATATGACGCGGAATGAGATTTTTGCTATATTTTTTATCAGAGCATTGTTGAACAGAAAATCACCATGGCATCTCAGCCGCAACCCCGACATGAAAATCAT
>NZ_BJXX01000087.1 GCF_007991215.1 Aneurinibacillus danicus | reverse complement strand
TTTTCTCACGATCTTCACAGAAAAAGGAGAAGCGAATGAATACCTGTATTTTAATTGCGTTTGATTCTACCCAGCAGGCGCTGCGGGCGGAGATGCTGCTTGAATACGCGGACATTGAAATTGATACAAGGCCGACGCCGAAAGAGATCACAGCCGGCTGTGCGCTTTCCATTGACGTTCCGGTGGAAGATTTTCGGACGGCCGAACGTATTATTAGAGATGAAAATGTAGAGATAAAAGGGTATTATCATATGGTAAAAGGACTGTACGTACCTTTCTCCAAAGAGACAAATACGGAGTGTGGAGCATAAAAAGAGCAGACAGGAGGAATTGGATACGTGGACTTCACCAAGTACTACGACGATTTTATTGCTTATGTTACCGATGTAGAAAAGTGGATTGCTTTCGGCAAAGTGTCATTAAAAATTGTCGTCATGCTTATCGTTGCCAAGATTATCGTGACTGTCGCAAGCGCCGCGATTAACCGCTTGTTTCAGGAACGGGAGAGCGCCGGCGGAAAATTGGATCGTCTGCGGATGGATACGCGCCGCAGCCAGACCATGCGTACGCTATTAAACAATATTGTTAAATATACGATTTATTTTATTGCGTTTCTAAATATATTTACGTTTCTTGGATACGATCCGAAGCCGCTGCTGGCGAGTGCAGGGGTGCTCGGTCTTGCGGTTGGTTTCGGAGCACAGAACCTTGTGCGGGATGTCATCACAGGATTCTTCATTATTTTTGAAGACCAGTTCGCGGTAGGCGACGTAATTACGGTTAATAATGTAACGGGAACGGTACAGGAGATTGGGCTGCGCGTTACCCGCATCAAGATTTGGACCGGTGAGGTATATATCGTGCCGAACGGTAACATTACCGAGGTCACGAACCTTTCCGTCGCCAATTCTATCGCGGTGGTCGATGTCAGCGTGTCGTTGAGAGAAGATATTAATGAAGTCGTTAGAATATTGGAAGAGGCGGCACCAAGATGGGAAGAGGAATACGAGCAAATCGTAGCCACCCCGACAGTGCTCGGCGTAGAGCGTTTTGGCACTTCCGACGTGGTTATCCGAATTATTGCGGAGTGCCAGCCGCTTCAGCATTTTCCGGTCATGCGCGGTCTACGGGCGGATATCAAGCGGATGTTTGACGAACGAGGAATTGAGATCCCGTATCCGCACATGGTCATGATTCCGCAGCGTGGAGAAAATGAACAACAAGCCTCTAAGGAATCAAGCGGTCAAAAAGCTTCATCATAAGAAAAAAGAGGGGGGACACAGATGGAGCGCAAGCAATTCGGGCTTGGAGACATCGTAGAGATGAAAAAACAGCATCCATGCGGCACAAACCGGTGGAAAATTATCCGAATGGGAATGGACATCCGATTAAAGTGCCAGGGATGCGACCATAGCGTACTGATCCCGCGCCAGAAGTTTGAGAAAAGCTTAAAAAAGGTACTGGTCCGTGCTGAAGAAGAACAAGCATAAGGCAGAAAGCGAAGATGCGGAGTTTCCGGTCTTCGCTTTCTTTGTATAAACTATTGCATAGGGCGTTCATTTTCAAAAGCCATCAACAAAATCGGCTTTTTCATCTCTTCGCTTAGTTGTTTCTCGAGCGCTTGTAGTCTTTCCACTTCTTTTTCCGATAACTGGGCGGGTGGATATTCGTTTAAGTATTCGTTTGCCATTGATTTCACCTCCTGGGTGTAGTATGCCCCGCTGCGGAAGAGAAAGGCAGGGGAAGTTTTCTTTTTTCCGACCAGGTAATCGTGCTATAATGATGAAAGTGTTTTTGGAAATTCGAATGAGGAGTGTTTACATACATGGCGAATTCTTGCGGTATTGTAGGACTTCCCAATGTGGGAAAGTCTACGCTGTTTAATGCGATTACACAGGCAGGTGCCGAATCGGCCAACTATCCATTCTGTACGATTGAACCGAATGTAGGGATCGTAGAAGTTCCGGACGTGCGTCTGAAGAAGCTGACGGAGATTGTGGTGCCGAACCGGACTGTTCCGACTGCGTTCCAATTTGTTGACATTGCCGGTCTTGTTCGCGGTGCCAGCAAAGGGGAAGGTCTCGGCAATCAGTTCTTGTCTCATATTCGCGAAGTAGATGCGATTGCGCACGTGGTCCGCTGCTTTGAGGACGAAAACATTACACACGTCGAGGGAAAAATCGATCCGATTAACGATATCACGACCATTAATTTAGAGTTGATTCTAGCGGATTTGGAGTCCGTAGAACGCCGCGTCGACCGTCTGGGACGGAAAGTGAAATCGGGCGATAAAGAAGCGAAAGCGGAATACGATGTGCTGTTGAAGCTGAAAGAAGCGTTGGAAAACGAGAAGCCGGCCCGCAGTCTTGATTTAACAGATGATGAAAAGAAGCTGGTCCGCCATTTCCACCTGCTGACGATGAAGCCGGTCCTGTACGTGGCGAATGTAAGCGAAGACGGTATTCAAGAGGCGGAAAACGGACAGAATCCACATGTAGAGAAGGTTAAGGAATTCGCTGCGGCTGAAGGATCCGGCGTCGTGATTATTTCAGCGAAAGTAGAATCGGAGATTGCGGAGATGGACGAAGAGGACAAAGCAATGTTCCTTGAAGAGCTTGGCCTTGCAGAATCCGGGCTCGATCGTTTAATTCGTGAAGCGTACGCGCTGCTTGGGTTGATTACGTATTTCACCGCAGGGGTTCAGGAAGTTCGCGCCTGGACGATTCGCCGCGGTACGAAGGCTCCGCAGGCGGCGGCCGTTATCCATAATGACTTTGAACGCGGCTTTATTCGTGCGGAAGTGGTAGCATATGATGATTTGATTGCGGCAGGGTCGATGGCACAGGCCAAGGAGAACGGCAAGTTTCGCCTGGAAGGAAAAGAGTATGTAGTGGCGGATGGAGACATTATGCATTTCCGGTTTAACGTATAGAGTCGGAAGAATAAGATGAAAATAACGCTGATTAACGGAAGAGCAGTGTAAAATGTAGTAGACACAAATGTAAAATACTGGTAATATATGAGTAAGAAGTTCTTCTCACAAAATACTTGCAGTGGCAAAGAGGATTAAGTATAATTACAGAATGCGAGTTTAGAATTGCCACGTGTGAAACGGGCTCGCTCCTTGTCCCATACCGATGGGGCCGTTTAGACCAGAAGGAGGTGAATAGTATGCGCAAATACGAAGTTATGTACATCTTACGCCCGGACCTTCAAGAAGAAGTCACTAAGGCGAACGTTGAACGTTACTCCAATGTAATCACGGAGAACGGCGGTGAATTGGAGAAGGTTACTGAAATGGGCAAAAAGCGTCTGGCATACGAAATCGATGATTATCGTGAAGGTTTCTATGTGCTGATGAACTTCCAATCCGAGCCGCAGGCTGTTAATGAGATGGAACGTCTGATGAAGATTAGCGACGATGTCATTCGTTACCTGGTTGTTCGCGAAGACGAAAAATAAGTCTGATGATTTGGAGGGGTTATCGTGTTGAATCGTGCGGTATTGTTAGGTCGCTTAACGAAAGATCCGGAACTGCGTTATACGCGTGCGCCACGTTTTGCCTAACCAATCATAGATTGGGAAAAGCAACGGGCTAGAAATTCTAGTCAAGAACTCTGTTTCTGAAATCTTCCGTGAAACTCGGAAGCCGTGCAGAACCTACGGGCAATAAGCCCGGCACGAGGACTAATACTCCTACATGCGGAGTGCGTCTGACAGCGCAAACCGTATGAAGCTAGGTGAAGTCGTAATCCAAAGTAACCTAAGTCCAACTGGATATGGTGAAAGTGATGCGGGTCTCCCTAAAACTGTTCTATGGTGAGGGCTATAGCCCGAATGTATGCAGTCTCGTAACGCAGTTCACCCGAAAGGGACAATGAGAAACGTTGTAGTATCTTGTGTGTTGTCACTACAACCACAGATTTGAAATAATCTGTGAGAATGCACCACAACTGAGGTTCAAAGTGCATTCAGGTTCTCCGGGATAGGGTACACACCTAAGGAACAGAAAGACAAGGGATAAGAAACAGGGAACGTGGGAGAGCCTGTTGAGAGGAGATTGTCAGGTCGGTGATACTCAGCAGGAAGTCAGAGCCTTCATAGTAGTCCGAGGACGGGAAAGCCGTCTACATGGCGAAGGGAGGCAGTCGGAATAAAGGAACCTAAACCCACGCACAGCTTGGACAACGCCGGAGGAATAAAACCCGAAGGTTTATGGCTAACTCACTTAGACACTTCATCCTGATAAGAAAGGGATGATGAAGTGAGGGTTGATATCCAAGTAGAGTCCGAATATGCTTTAAAAAGCGTATTGGACACCCTCTACAAGCATTCAAAGGAAGGAAAATCCTTCACCGGGTTATACGAATTGATAAAGAATGAGCACACCATTATCACTGCCATTCATAACATAAAGTCCAACAAGGGCAGTATGACGGCAGGTATTGATAAGAAAGTGGTCAATCATTATCTACAAATGCCAAGGGAAAAACTGATTCGTACCATCCAAAGTGCAATGGACAATTACAATCCGATGCCAGTACGGAGACGTTATATTCCCAAGGGTAATACCGGGAAAATGAGACCGTTGGGAATACCAACAATACAGGACAGAATCATACAGGAATGTACGAGGATAGTCATCGAGCCGATTCTCGAAGCGAAATTCTATCCCCATAGTTATGGTTTTAGACCTTATCGGTCCACTCATCACGCCATGGCAAGGATTGCAAGTCTAATCAATTTGGGAGAATACAGATTCGCTATTGAGGGAGATATCAAATCATATTTTGACAACATCGACCATTCACTGCTACTCAGGAAAGTACAGAAATTAGGCATATTGGACAGAAGAGTACTAATCCTTCTGAAAAAGATGCTTAAAGCAGGAATAATGGAAGAAAACAAATATGAAGAATCTTTATACGGTTCACCGCAGGGTGGAATAATCAGTCCCCTGCTATCTAACGCATACCTAAATGATTTTGATTGGACTGTATCAAGTTGGTACGAAAACAACTACTTGACTGACAAGTATGCAACGGCAAAGAATGCGCGTAGAAAACTTAGACAAATCGGATGCGAACCAGTATTCATAGTAAGATATGCCGACGACTGGGTTATTCTTACTAAGACAAGGGAAGAAGCAGAACGAAGGCTTAAAATGCTTCATAAGTATTTTAAACACAAACTGCGGCTAACCCTGTCACCGGATAAAACAGTCATAACAGACCTTACTGAAAAACCAATGACATTTTTAGGTTTCGATATAAGGGTGGATAAACCGAGAACCTTTACAGGTAGAACAGGCAAACTCAGAAAGCGCAAACTGACTTGTAAAGTCTACCCAAACCCTAAGAAACTCAATATGAGTTTCCGCAAGATTCTCGATAAAATCAAAACGCTCAAAACAACCACTTGTGATTATCAAAGGGCTGTTGTAATCGAAGAAGCCAATTCGATGATTATTGGATTATCTCAGTATTACAACAAGTCGATATGTAGCAAGATGTTTTCGAGCCTTGATAACAAGTTGTTCAAAGTCTGTCACTATACTTGGAAGTACATGTTCTTCAATCAGAACGGTGGCAAACAGGATAACCTTACGGTTATGGCAAAAGAACTCGCAAATCGACCTTCGAGGCATGAAGGATACACAACCAAATGCCATGCGATTCAGGTTGAAGGGTTATGGATTGGTGTTACTAAATTCTTCATGACTGGTTCAGACAGGGTAAAGAATTTCAATCAAGAAATGACTCCCTACACCATAAAGGGGAGAGAACTGTATGACCAAAGTGCTAAAAAGAAAAGAAGATTACACCGTCCACCACTATACAACCCGGATAGCTTTAGGATTGCAAAGCACAATTCAAGGTCAAAGAAATATAGTCTGCGGAAGTACAACTTTGAATACTTTATGAATCGGGAATATGCATGGAATAGGGACAAAGGCAAATGTAAAATATGTGACGTCGATATTTTACTCTCGGAATATCATTGTCACCATATCGACCCTAACCTGCCATTGGATAAAATCAATAAGGTCTCAAATCTGGCTATCGTCCATCAAAAATGCCATGAATTAATACATGGTACTGAGGACATAGGTGAGGGAAAGATTGCAAAGAAGTTGTCTAAGTACAGGGAAAAGCTAAAAGGTAAAATTAAGGGTAAAAGGTCGGGGATTGACTTCCGTTCCGTAGTCAATCTCTCTTAACTATGAAAAGTTAGGCTTATTTCGATGGAAAGCCGGATGCGGGGAAACTCGCACGTCCGGTTTGGGGCAGGGGAAAAGATAGAGGACGAAGCTACTAGCAAAGGGGGCTTCATAAGTCCAAAGTCTTACCTATTGCCATCGAACGGAACGGCTGTAGCTACATTTACACTTGCGATTGATCGTCGCATGACGAACCAGCAGGGCGAGCGGGAGACCGACTTTCTTCCGATTGTAGTATGGAGCAAGCTGGCCGAGCTGTGTGCGCAGTATCTGAAAAAAGGACAGCAAGCCGCTGTGGAAGGGCGCATTCAGGTGCGTAACTATGAGAACAAAGAAGGACGTCGCGTTTATGTGACGGAGATTGTGGCCGAGAATGTTCAATTCCTGGGTGGCGGACAAGGCCAGGGCGGCGAATCATCCTATGCCGGTGGTTTTGACAGGCCGTCCCCGTTTGGCGGCAATAATAGCGGTGGCCGTTCGCGCGATTCGTTTAACGATAATCCCTTTGCTGACGATCAACGTCCGATTGATATTTCGGATGATGACTTACCATTTTAATAACGCTACGGTGTGATTATTTAACAAAAGGAGGGAATTTTCATGGCACAACGTCGTGGACGCGGTAAGCGCCGTAAAGTATGTTACTTTACTGCTAACAAAATTACGCACATCGACTACAAAGATGTGGATTTGCTGAAGAAGTTCATCAGCGAGCGCGGTAAAATTTTACCTCGCCGTGTGACTGGTACTTCCGCAAAATATCAGCGCATGCTGACTATTGCAATCAAACGCGCTCGTCAAGTTGCTCTGTTGCCGTACGTAACGGAGTAAGGGAGTAAGATAGATGATGAAAAGAGGCAGAGAAGAATTCTCGTGCCTCTTTTTGTGTATTATACGCCGTTTGTTTGCCACACGGCGGACGTTTATGATAAATTTAGTGAGGATTTGCTGATGATGTAAAGGAATGGAGTGAAGGAACTGTGCAAAGTAATGTACGGGCAATATTGGAAGGCGCATTCATGAGCGCGATTTTTCTTGTGCTCTTTTTTGCTGCGTTTTACACACCGTTAAGTGTGGTTGCCGCTTTTGCGCTGCCTGTACCGTTTTCTGTATATGGATATCGCCACGATGCCAGGATGGGGGCATTAACCGTATTCGTGGCTGTTGTTTTATCGTTTCTTTTTGCAAGTTTTCCGGGATTGCTTCTTGCTTTGCCGGCAGCTGTCATGGGGCTGGTGATGGGAATTGCTTACCGGCATAAAAAGCCGGCCGGTCATGTTCTGATCCTTGGAACGGTGGTAGAGCTTGTTTTTGTATTTGTTAGCGTCGGGCTTATAATGGCCGTCATGCAAACCAATCCTGTAGATGATATGGTTAGAGGAATGGGCCAGATATCCAATCAAGTGATTACGGATATGCAGGCACAGCTGGATAACTCGCTTAAACAGCTTCCCGGAGATCAGAAAAACAGCGCCCAGGCCGAGCAATTGGTGCAGTTCAGGGAATCGCTTGAGAACATGAAGACGCAAATTCCTTCGCTGATTTCTGCTATGATTCCTGGACTTTTGATTTCATCAGCGCTTTTTTCGTCATTAATTAACCATGTACTTTTCCGCCGGATTGCTCAGCGTATGGGCATGCAGATTCAGGCGCTTCCTGCTTTACATAATTTGCGCTTTCCTCGTTCTATTTTGTATTATTATCTTATTGTACTTGTTTTGTTCATGATAAAAGATGTGCAGGATTACCGCTTCCTTTATATGGTTGTGCTAAATGTAATGATTGTACTGCAATTGCTATTTTCAGTACAGGCGCTGAGTTTTATCGCCTACTGGATCTACAAGCGGAACCTGAGAAAGGGGCTATTGATTGTTCCGGTAATCTTATTCCTTATTCCGCCGTTTAGCTATATACTACTCTTAATAGGGGTTCTGGATGTAGGATTTAACCTGCGGAATCGATTTTTTCAATAATAGGAGCTGAGTATATGCCGAAGTTCCTGGCAAAACGCTGGTTTGGCTCGCATATCATCGTCGCTCTCATTTTTTGTCTGTTGGCGGCCGGACTGCTTGCTGTGTATGTGAACTGGGTGTTCGCAATACTTGGGTTCGTCGTCATTGCGAGCAGCGGCTATCTTACGTTTCATAACCAGCAGCTTTTCCGCGATGAGATAGAGGGTTATATCACAACGTTAAGCCATCGCATTAAAAAAGCCGGAGATGAAGTAATTAACGAATTGCCGATTGGAATTGTTCTTTATAATGAAGATAAAATCATCGAATGGCACAATCCGTACCTGTTGCAGATGACAGAAAAAGAGAATTTAATTGGCGATTCGCTGCTTGATGTATTTCCGCCGCTTGCGGACATGAAAGACAACGAACAGCAGGCGGAGATGACCTACCGCAAACGTATCTATGAAGTGCTGCACCGTCCTGAAGAGCGGTTGTTGTATTTCACGGATATGACCGAGTACAAAGAACTTCAGATGCATTATAAAGAAGAGAAATTAGTGCTGGCCATTGTGCATATGGATAATCTCGATGAAGTGGCACAGGGAATGGATGAACAGAGCCGTAGTTTGCTGCTGACCAATGTTACAGGGGCGATTACGAAATGGGCGCATCAGTACGGTATTTATCTACGCCGTATTTCTTCCGACAAATTTCTTGCCGTATTCGATCAGGGGACGCTGCAACAGTTGGAGGCAACCCGTTTCGATATTTTAGACGTTGTGCGGGAGATGACCAGCAAGAATAAAATTCCGATCACGCTTAGCATCGGTGTAGGTGCCGGCATTGATACCTTCATTGAGCTGGGAGAGCTGGCACAATCAAGTCTGGATGTGGCGCTTGGCCGTGGAGGCGATCAGGCGGCCGTTAAGGTCAAAGATAAAATCACCTTTTATGGCGGAAAATCGAATGCGGTCGAAAAACGAAATCGGGTACGTGCTCGTGTTATTTCCCATGCGCTGCGTAATTTAATGCTTGAGAGTGATCTGGTGCTCATCATGGGTCACAAGATGCCGGATATGGACGCGATCGGCGCCGCCATCGGCGTACTGAAAGCGGTGCATGCTGCCGAAAAGCAGGGCTATATCGTACTTGACGAAAGCAACCCGGCTATCGAACGGCTGATGCAGGAAGTGGAAGAGCATGAATACCTTAACGACTATTTCATTACAAGCGATCAGGCGATACAGATGGTGACTAAACGGACGCTTGTCGTCGTGGTGGATACGCATCGTCCATCGATGGTCATTGAACCGCGCCTGCTGAATGTCACCAACAGGGTTGTTCTTATTGACCATCATCGGCGTTCGGAAGAGTTTATTTCCGACCCGGTGCTTATCTATTTGGAGCCTTACGCATCGTCGACCAGCGAGCTTGTGACAGAATTGCTCCAGTACCAGGGAGAGAATCTGACACTCGATGTGCTTGAAGCGACTGCGCTGCTTGCCGGTATTGTGGTCGATACAAAGAGCTTCGCATTCCGTACCGGTTCGCGGACGTTCGAGGCCGCCTCGTTTCTGCGCCGCAAAGGGGCCGATACCTCGCTCGTACAGGTACTGCTAAAAGAAGATTTAATGCAGTATATTCGCCGTTCAGAGATCGTCCGGCATACCGAGATACTGGGCGGAGCGATTGCCATTGCAACAGGAAAAGAGAGTGAGAAATACGGTCAACTCCTTATTGCGCAGGCTGCGGATACATTGTTGACCATGGCGGGCATTGAAGCCTCGTTTGTCGTCTGCCGCAGGCCAGATGATCTGGTAGCCATTAGCGCCCGTTCCCTGGGCGATTTCAACGTTCAGGTAGTTATGGAACAGATGGGCGGGGGCGGACATTTAAATAATGCGGCGACACAACTGAAAGATACCACTGTCGCAGAAGCTGTGGAACTGCTCAAACAAGTGCTTAAGAATTGCCAAGGGGGGAAACTAAAATGAAAGTAATTTTTCTGCAAGATGTAAAAGGACAAGGAAAAAAAGGAGAAGTAAAAGAGGTTTCCGAAGGGTATGCACGCAATTTCCTGCTGAAAAAAGGCCTCGCAAAGGAAGCGACGGCAGGTAATCTGAAAATGCAGGAAGCGCATAAAAAGAGCGAAGAGAAGCGCAAGAAGGAAGAGTTAGAGCAGGCGAAAAAGCTGGCAAAAATTATGGAAGAGACGACGATTACGATTAAAGCCAAGTCCGGTGAAGGCGGACGTCTCTTCGGCGGCGTAAGCACGAAGCAGATCGCTGAAGAATTGAAGAAAGCGAATTTCAAGGTGGATAAACGGAAGATTGAACTGCCTGAGCCGATTCGCACCCTCGGCTACACCAATGTGCCGATTAAACTGCATCAGGAAGTTACAGCGACAGTGAAGGTGCATGTCGTTGAAGAATAGAATTGAGGGATAAGCCATGAGTGATATTTTCCTCGATCGCATTCCACCCCAAAACATTGAGGCCGAGCAGGCCGTTTTGGGGGCTATTTTTTTGGAGCGGGAAGCGCTAATTACAGCGACGGACATTCTAACGGCGGAGGATTTCTACCGAACTTCTCACCAGCGTATTTTTCAGGTTATGGTGGATTTGGGGGAACGGAATGAACCGGTAGATCTTGTTACGGTTACGGCCGAGCTGGATAACCGCAAACAGCTTGATGAAGTGGGAGGCGTCTCCTATCTCACCGATTTGGCTACATCCGTTCCGACCGCTTCCAATGTGGAGTACTATGCACGAATTGTGGAAGAAAAATCGACTCTGCGCAGGTTGATTCGCGCAGCAACAAAGATTGTAACTGACAGCTACACAATGGGCGAAGATGTGCCCGCCCTGTTAAGCGATGCGGAGAAAACGATTATGCAAATCTCCCAACGCCAGCGGGCATCGAGCTTCCAGCACATCAAAGACGTGTTGATGGATACGTACGAATATATCGAGACATTGTCCAACAACAAGGGGGAAATTACCGGGCTGCCTACGGGATATCCGGATCTTGACAAGATGACGGCTGGATTGAAGCCTTCGGAGCTTATCATTCTGGCTGCCCGGCCGGCGGTGGGCAAGACTGCGTTCGCCTTGAATGTAGCGCAGAACGTAGCGGCACGTGCCGGGGCTCCGGTTGCGATCTTTAGTCTTGAGATGTCCGCGACACAGCTTGTACAGCGGATGATTTGTGCGGAAGGAAACATCGATGCGCAGCGGATGCGCACCGGATACTTTGCCGAAGAGGACTGGCACAAGCTCACGATGGCGATCGGTACACTGGCAAACGCGCCGATTTATATCGACGATACGCCGGGGATTACCGTGTCGGAAATCCGGTCGAAGTGCCGCCGTCTGAAAGCGGAAGTCGGTCTCGGTTTGATTCTGATTGATTACCTTCAGTTGATTACCGGGCGAAGGGGCGGCAACAGCGATAACCGCCAGCAGGAAATCTCGGAGATTTCCCGGACACTGAAGCTCATTTCCCGTGAATTGGAATGCCCGGTCATTGCCCTGTCACAGCTTAGCCGTGCGGTAGAGCAGCGTCAGGACAAGCGTCCGATGCTGTCGGACATTAGGGAGAGTGGATGTTTGTCGTATGATACATTGATTACGCGGGCAGATACCGGAGAGCAGGTGGAAATCGGTTCTTTGGTTGGCCAGGAGAACATCCCCGTGCTGAGCATGAACGGCGATTTAAAGCTGGAAGTGGCGAATATTAGCAAAGTGTTCAGCAGTGGTTATAAACAGTTGTTTGAATTGAAAACGGCAAGCGGACGCACAATTAAAGCTTCTGCCAATCACCCTTTTTATACGGTTAACGGTTGGAAGGCTGTCGAAGAGCTGCAGACGGGCAGCCGGGTAGCTATAGGAAGAAAAATTGAATTGGCCAACCAATGTAGTAATGAGGAAATAATGAGTGAGGAAGAACTCGGTTTGCTAGCCCATCTAATTGGCGATGGGTGTGTAGTTTCTAGACAGCCTATTCATTATACAAGCCAGGATAAAGCGAATCTTGATTATGTAGCTCAAGCAGCCAATAAATTATTCGGAATTACAGCGCGTGTGGTAGAGCAAGGCACATGGAAGCATATTTATCTTCCTTCACCTTACCGCCTGGCAAGAGGAAAACGCCACCCGATTGCCCTATGGTTTGAAGAGATGGGGATATGGAATTTACGTTCTTACGAAAAACGTATTCCAGCTAAATTATTCAAGCAGCCGAAGGGTGCCATTCGTTTGTTTTTGCATCATCTTTGGGCGACTGACGGATGTATTTTTTATAAAGAAGGCAAGCCAGGGAAGATATATTACAGCAGTACAAGTAAAAGATTGGCTGAACAAGTTCAGCATCTATTGTTACGGCTTGGTATATTGAGTGCGCTTCGTCAGGTTCCTCAAGGCAAACATCGTCCTGGCTACCATGTCGACATTTCAGGAAAAGAAATGCAAATGTTATTTTTAAGTGAAATTGGATGCTTCGGTGCTCGAGGCGAGAAAATAATCGATTTCATAGCAGCATTGCAAACGAAAACCAAAAATCCAAACCGAGATATTGTTCCGAAAGAAATATGGACTTATGTGTCTGCTGTAAAAGATAATTACGGACTTAGCTGGCGAAAAGTCAGCAGCGGTTTAGATACAGCTTATTGTGGCTCAACCCTGATGAAAAGCGGACTATCTAGAGACAGGATGCTTAGACTGTCACAAGTAATTCCTGATAAAAGGCTGTCTGATCTCGCTAACTCTGATCTTTATTGGGATGAAATTATCTCCATTACTCCGCTTGGCGTAGAGGAGGTGTTTGACGCTACAGTTCCAGGCAACCATAATTTTATTGCTAACGATTTTGTTGTTCATAACAGCATTGAACAAGATGCGGACATGGTCGCCTTTCTGTATCGCGATGACTATTACGACAAAGAAACAGAGCGAAAAAACATCATCGAGGTCATCATCGGCAAACAGCGGAGCGGTCCAACAGGAACTGTGGAGCTGGCCTTTCTCAAGGAATATAACAAATTCGTCAGCCTCAGTCAGCATAATGAGCCGGGGCAAGGATAAGCAACGTATAGATTTTAGGAAAATCCCTATCCTACCTGATAGGGATTTATTCTTTTTTACACAGCATTCTCGAACAAATCATAAAGATAAAACCCGATCGTTCGGTTTTTATTGACATACAGAAACGCCGTTGCTAAACTTAGTATGTTAGAAAAGTAGGAGGTGCCCAGCCAATGTCAACCGTAGTAGTTGTAGGAACCCAATGGGGGGACGAAGGAAAAGGAAAAATCACTGACTTCCTTGCGGAGAAAGCGGAAGTCGTCGCTCGTTATCAAGGTGGAGACAATGCGGGTCATACCATCGTTTTTGGCGGGACAAAATATAAATTGCACTTAATTCCTTCGGGGATTTTTTACAAAGAAAAAATTTGCGTAATCGGAAACGGCATGGTCGTCAATCCGAAAGCGCTGGTTAAAGAACTGGATTACTTACATAGCAATGGCGTAAGCACGGACAATTTGCGCATCAGCGACCGTGCGCATGTTATCATGCCGTATCATATGAAGCTTGACGCAGCCGAAGAAGCGAAAAAAGGCGATAACAAAATCGGTACGACACTCAAAGGGATTGGTCCGGCATACATGGATAAATCGGCGCGTATCGGTATCCGCATGGCAGACTTGATGGATAAAAAAGTATTCGAAATGAAGCTGCGCCGCAATCTCGAAGAGAAAAACCGTCTGTTTGAAAAATACTATGAAACAGAAGGCTTTACGGTAGAAGAGATTATGAACGAATATCTTACATATGCGGAGCGCATCCGTCCATACGTAACAGATACATCCGTTGTGCTTAACGATGCGATTGATGCAGGCAAGCGCGTACTCTTCGAAGGCGCCCAGGGCGTTATGCTGGACATTGACCAGGGTACGTATCCGTTTGTAACGTCTTCTAACCCGGTTGCCGGCGGCGTTTGCATCGGTTCCGGTGTCGGTCCGACGAAGATTCATCATGTCGTGGGTGTGGCAAAAGCATACACAAGCCGCGTAGGCGACGGTCCGTTTCCGACGGAGCTGCACGATGAAATTGGCAACCGAATCCGTGAAGTGGGCCGTGAATACGGTACAACGACAGGACGTCCGCGCCGCGTAGGCTGGTTCGACAGCGTAGTGGTGCGCCATGCACGCCGCGTCAGCGGGATTACCGCCCTGTCCTTAAACTCGCTTGACGTATTAAGCGGGCTTAAGACGGTGAAAATCTGTGCCGCTTACCGCTACAAAGGCGAAGTCATCGAGCATTATCCGGCCAATTTGAACATTCTGGCCGAGTGTGAACCGGTATACGAAGAACTGCCGGGCTGGGATGAAGACATTACAGGTGTTCGCTCCCTGGATGAGCTGCCGGAAAATGCGCGTCATTATGTAGAGCGCATTACGCAGCTCACAGGCATTCCGCTTTCCACGTTCTCTGTTGGTCCGGATCGTGAACAGACAAACATCGTTCGCAGCGTATATGCCCTCTAGAATAAAATAGAGTATGGTAAGGCCCTGACTTGCAAACTGTTAGGGCCTTTTTGTATATTCTTTCCTCTCAATCCTATCATTTCATGTCAAAATATGTCATTTTTTCTTGCCGTAGTATTCTTCCGATGGTACTATGAAGGAGTGTTTGGAAGATGGCGTGTAGACATAGGTCCGAATGTCTTATTTGATGTATAAAACCGGTACATTAACTAAAAATAAACAGAGACAAAGGGATACTTTTACAGGATTCCCTTTTTTGTTTTGTATGGGTAGTTTTTCACTCCAGAGTCAGGCAGCAGGAGAAAAGGGAGGTAGCAATGTTTATCGAAAGAATGTCGTCATGGACGAAAGGTACATGGTTTCATGGCGTGAAATTCGTTCAGGATACAAAAAACAAGGGGAAGATTGCATTTGGAATCATGGCCGCATTACTTCTAGTCAGCGGTACGGCTGCAGGCGGCTATGTTTATCAGTCAAACGTAAATACACTTTATCACATCTCGTTGGACGGAAAGGAAATCGGTAGTATCGAGAATCCGGATGCTGTCCGCAAATGGCTGGGGGACAGGCTGGCGGCCGAGAAGAAGAAATACCCTGATTTGGCCCTCGGCTTCAATAAGGAAATCTCTATTACCGAAAAACAGCACTATAACGGAAAAGGTACCAGGCAAGAAGACGTGCTGAATAAGCTGGCCTCCGCGGTACAGGTGGAAGCGAATGCGGCTCAGCTTGTTGTAGACGGCCAGGTCATAGCCTACGCCAGAGATCAAAAGACTATCAATCAGACCCTTACCAGTCTGAAAGCTTCCTATAATGAAAAAAAAGCGACGCAAAATTTAACGGCGGGAGCGGGTAATGTAAGTCCTGAACAGGCAAAACAGATGGAGTCCGATCTATCTGAGGTAAGCATTAAAGAGAATATTCAAATCAGAGAAGGGAAAATTTTGCCGGAGCAAGTCCTGAAAGAGCCGCAGTTGATGAATAGAATGAAAAAGGGAGTCACCATTGTCTCTAAACACGAAACCGTAGAAACGCTCGCCATTCCTTACCGGGTAAATGTCAAACCCGATCCGACAAAATATCGCGGCGATGATAAGACAATCGTCCAGGGAAAGAACGGTAGCAAGCAGGTCGTCTACGAACTGGTCAAGGAGAATGGAAAGCTGGTGCAAAAAAATGCAGTGCACCAGAAGATTTTACAGCAGCCGGTAACGAAAGTAATGATTCGGGGTACAAAAGTGAAACCTTCACGCGGTGACGGCCAGTTCCGCATGCCTTCAGCGGGAATACTCAGTTCGCCGTTCGGCAAGCGCTGGGGCCGTATACATGCGGGCATCGATCTTGCAACGCCAATCGGTACGCCGGTCTATACATCGGATCATGGCCGCGTCACTTTTGTCGGAATAAAGAGAGGATACGGTAAGTGTATGATTGTTGACCACGGAAACGGCTATCAGTCGTTATACGGTCACCTGGACGGTTTTGTAGCGAAGAAGGGGGACATCGTAGCGAAGGGTGAAGTCATCGCCAAGTCCGGCAATACCGGACGCTCTACGGGACCGCATCTGCACTTTGAAATTCACAAGGATGGAGAGCCAATCAATCCCATGCTCTTTCTCCGTTAAGGATAATTCAAGGAAGAACAAGCCGACGCGGGTCCAACTTGCGCCGGCTTTTTTTGATCTATAGAAAGAAGAGCAGGATTTTCATAGAGAAAGTGGAAAAAGTCTAGGAGAGGTGAAACCATGAGACATAAAATAATGGTAGTAGATGACGAACGTCCGATTGCAGATATTCTTCAGTTTACATTAGAAAAAGAAGGCTACGATGTTGTATGTGCCTATGACGGAAATGCCGCCGTCACGCTGGCGGAAAAAGAAAAGCCTGACTTAATCCTGCTTGACATCATGCTGCCGGGCAAAGACGGTATGGAAGTATGCCGGGTGGTCCGGCGTACGTCTGATGTTCCGATCATCATGCTGACTGCCAAAGACAGCGAGCTGGATAAAGTATTAGGCCTGGAGCTAGGAGCCGACGACTATGTTACCAAGCCGTTCAGCAGCCGTGAACTGCTCGCCAGAATCAAGGCGAATCTGCGACGGCATACGAAAGAGCTTGCGGAAGAAAAGAAGAAAGAGAGCGAGCCTTCCACGAAAATTACGGTAGGTCAGCTCATTATCGATATGAAATCGTATACGGTTGAAAAAGACGGCCAGCAGATTGATATTACACACCGCGAATTTGCCCTGTTGCATTATATGGCGAAAAACCGGGGACAGGTTATGACACGCGACCACCTGCTGCAGGCGGTATGGGGGTTTGATTACTTTGGCGATGCGCGCACGGTGGACGTCACCATACGTCGTCTGCGCGAAAAAATTGAGGATGATCCGAGCTCACCCCACTACATTATCACCCGGCGCGGGCTCGGGTATATGATGCGCAGCAACGTGGAGGAATAGACGATGAAGCGGGTCCGTTTTTTTCAAACGGTTCAATGGAAAGTAGTGATTCTTTATTTATTGCTTATCCTGATTGCGATGCAGGTCATCGGAGCCTACTTCATCCGCGCTACGGAATCCTATTATCTCAACAATTTCGACGAGACGCTGAATACCCAGGCCAATTTGTTGGCGGTGAATGTAGAGAAGTATCTGGAAGAAGAGAACATTCCGCGGGAAGATATCGATAACTTAATCCATAATCTGTTCGCGCTGCGCAACGCAGATGTCCAACTGCTGGACCAGAACGGTACCGTGCTGACAACCACGGAAGAAAATAAAGCGTTCATCGGTCAGAAAAACACGCGCGCTGAGATTAATATGGCGTTGCTCGGCACACGCAACGATTCGATTCAATACAACCCGGAGACCCGACAGCGGGTCAAAGTGCTGGCGCTTCCAATCAAAAAAGGAACAAAGATTCTTGGCGTGCTTTATATGGTAGCATCGATGGAAGAAGTCTATCATACGATGCGTCAAATTAACGGGATCTTTGCTACGGGTACCGTACTCGCCCTGCTGTTGACTGCGGCGCTCGGTATTGTGCTAGCCCGTACGATTACAACGCCTGTCAAGGAAATTACCCGGCAGGCGACTGCCATGGCAAACGGTGACTTCAATGGCCGGGTACGTATCTATTCCGAAGACGAAATCGGCCAATTGGGAGAGACATTTAACCTTTTGACCCGGAAGCTTAAACAGGCGCTTTCCCAGACGGAAGCGGAGAAAGAAAAGCTATCTTCCATTCTGGCTAATATGACCGACGGGGTTATCGCCGCGGACGGCGACCGCAACATTATTCTTGTCAACAAGCCGGCCGAGCGTATCCTGGGCGTGAGTTATAAAACGGTGTTAGGCAAAAACCTCTATGAAGTTCTTGCCGTTCCCAATGAAGAGGAATGGGATTCCCTCTTCGAGAAAAACGGTTCGCTGCTAATGGATATGAATGTAGAAGGGGAAGAGCGCCTGATTCGTTTCTCATTCACGGTGCTCAAAAGCCGGGAGGAAGAGAAAAACTCCGGTATTATTGCCGTTATGCAGGACGTGACCGAGCAGGAAGCGCTGGAGAAGGAACGTAAGGAGTTTGTAGCCAATGTTTCACATGAGCTGCGCACGCCGCTTACAACGCTAAAGAGCTATTTGGAAGCTTTGGAAGAAGGCGTGGTTGATGACCGGGAACTTTCCCGGCGGTTTCTGCGTGTGCTGTTGAACGAGACGGATCGAATGACCCGTTTGGTGACCGATTTGCTGCAGCTTTCCCGGTATGATGCCGGGCAATATGCACTCGATTTGCAGCCGGTTAACGTTCGGGAGCTGTTGCACAATGTTACCGAGCGTTTTGCGCTGCGGAGTCAGCAGGAAAACATCGCTCTTTCTCTTGACGTACCCGAAAGCGGGCTTCCCAGGGTCAAAGCGGACCGGGACAATATCATTCAGGTATTGGACAACCTTATTTCGAATGCAATGAAATATTCAAGCGAGAATACGACGGTGGTAATTCAGGCACATGAAGAAGAGAACGTCGTGCGAATTGAGATTATTGACGAAGGAATAGGCATTCGCAGACGCGATTTGGATCGAATTTTTGAACGTTTCTATCGCGTGGATAAGGCGCGCAGCCGCAGTATGGGGGGGACTGGCTTAGGACTTTCCATCGCCCGTCAGATTGTGCTCGCCCATGGCGGTACGATTGAGATTGATAGCGAGTGGGGGAAAGGAACACGAGTCAGCTTTACACTTCCGATATACGGGGAGAATGAAGATGGAGCTTGAAAGACTGAAAACAATCGTCCTGACTTTACTTATCATCATAAGTCTGATGCTCTCAGGTTTCTTATGGAATAGCACGCCTGAGCTGGAAAATTTGACGCCTTCCGACTATGTGGCGCCGCAGCCTGCCGGCCACAAATATGAGGTAACGGATGTTATTCGTCCGTCTTTCCTGATGTTTCATACCGGAGAAGGCCAGCATAGAAAGGCGCCGATTGAATCGGCTATGTATGAGAAGCTGATGTCCCGGATGAACCAATGGTATTTCTATAACTTTGTCGATACCCATTTGGTTAAAGAAGAGTGGGAGGAGTTAATTAATAAGAGAAGGTCGGTGGAAATTGTCTACAATCATGAAATTCCGGCCGATATCGCAAGTGAATTGTTTACGCTCCGCAGCCATGCCGAAGGAAATTTCCGCTCCATAAGCCGCATCCTTCTTTATGAAAATGAGGAGAAAAACGCGGTTGATGCGCTTCTTATCTCTAACCGTAATCAGCAGGTCATCCGCGTACATACGTCAGTAGAGCCGGAAGAGGTAGAGAATTTGTTTGCGCCCGGGAATCTTGCCGGACTTTCGGAGCAAATCCTGTACCGGACATTTGTCGACAGGTTAGAGGATGATATTCGAACGACCCGCTATGCCTTTTATGATCCGATCTATCTTCCCGGTGGACGGGAGAAAATGTCGCGTTACCGATATTTTTATCAGCCGTTGACTGTTCAACAAGTATTGAACGCCATGTTTGTGGATGCCAGTTTAACCCGCCAGGTGACCGAGCGGGACGGTACGATGATTTATACGAACGGCAGCCAATCCGTATCCATTCCTTCAGAGCGAAATTATCTATTGTACCGCCACCCGATGCATGAATGGGAAAAAGCGCAAGGAGAGCGGCCCAATTATGAAGCGCTTAGCTCGGCTCTTTCTTTCATCAACCAGCACGGCGGCTGGATTGGCCGCTATTACCTGGAAAGTGTCGATGACGTAAACTTCGTAAACCGGGAGAATACCGTAGCGTATCGTTTCCGTCAATATATCGGCACGTATCCGTTATTTAGCGGCGACGGACCGGATTTGAATACGATCTCTGCCCGTGTATCGGGAGGCAATGTCTCCGAGTTGTATTATCCGATGCGGCAGCTGGATTTGTATTTCGAACGCATTCCTGTCACGGTTGTTTCCGGAACCGAGTTGATGAAATGGCTGGAGAACAAGGGGATTAACAAACATCAGGTCGGATCGATAGAGCTTGGGTTCTATACCCGTTCGATTTATGACTTTATTGAGATGAAGCCGTGCTGGGTGGTGTACTTGAAAGATAAGGAGCCGCTCTATGTAGAAGCGGATGTCGCCGGATTCGGCAAGTGAGCGGGAGGAAGGGAACATGGACTGGAGTAGAGCGAAAACCATTTTAATCGTAACGTTCCTGCTGCTTGATCTTTTTCTGGGCTACCAGGTGATTATGAGTCAGAACAGAGATATCGAAACCGCGCCGCAGGGCGAGTTGATTCCGTCAAGCCTCGAAGAACTTCTGAAGACGCGCAACATTAAGCTGGATACGGAAATCCCGTCTGAAACACCGGAAATGAATTATGTTAATGTAAGATTTACGAGTTTCGCTCACCATTTGCAGACGCTGACCGGACAGATTCTCGGACAGCAAGGAGTGGGCGTTATGGTAAAATTTAATGAACCCGTTCCCCTATCTAATTTCGTAAATAAAACGGAGATGCTTAAGAGCCTGGAGCCATACGCGGCATACGCCCGGGACTATGTGTTTGATGCCAAACGGAGTTCGAGTACTGTGCAGCGGTACGTCCAGAAGTACGGGAAATATGTAATATTCAGTGCTCCACTTGAAATTGTGTTGGCACAGGATCGAATGATCGGCTACAAGCAAATTCATGTGCAGATTGTCAACCAGGGGACCGGCCGGAAGATTATTCCTGCGTTCACGGCGGTTCGTACATTATTGGACAACGGGTATATCCGGTATGGGGAGAAGATTTTGGATGTGTCGATTGGCTATTACGGCCATATGTATGATGCCGATATTCAGGTGCTGGCTCCTGTCTGGCGGGTCGTTCACAGCGAAGGCGTCCATTATGTGAACGGTCTTACAGGCGCTGTAGAGCAGGCCCCTCCTCTTGAAAAAAATAAGATTATCTCCAATAATAGTACTAGTAAATAGAGGCGCCTGTTCATTCCAAAGGAGAGAAGATGGGCTTATGGAGTTTAGCGTGCTTGCCAGTGGAAGCACTGGAAATTCATTTTTTATTAAATCAAAGAATAGTAAAGTGTTGGTAGACGCCGGGTTAAGTGGTAAACAAGTAGAGAGTCTGCTGGAAGAAGTAGGTGTGAGTGCCGCAGACCTGGATGCGATTCTCATTACGCATGAACACTCCGATCATATAAAAGGAGTAGGCGTGCTGGCGCGGCGGTACCAGCTCCCTGTCTATGCCAATGCGAAAACATGGGAACAGCTCGACCGCCAGTTGGGCAAAATTGCAGAAGACCAGCGCCTGATTATGGAAGTGGGCGAAACGGTGGAGTTCGGAGACATGAAAGTCGAGTCGTACGGTTTGTCGCACGACGCCGCCGAGCCGATGGGTTTCTGTTTTTATGAAGATGACGCCAAAGTGAGCTTGACGACCGACCTGGGCTACGTGAGCCAGCGCATCAAGGATACGATTTGCGGTTCTGATGCCTATATTTTCGAATCGAACCATGATGTAGAGATGCTGCGGATGGGAAGCTATCCGTGGAACACAAAGCGCAGAATTCTAAGCGATGTCGGTCACCTGTCCAATGAGGCAGCCGCAGAAGCGCTCGGCGATATTCTTTCGGGCAAAGGCGAAACCGTCTATCTCGCTCATCTGAGCAAGGAGAATAATATGACGGAACTGGCGCGCCTGACAGTGAAGAACATCCTCCAGGAATACGGGTTTACAGACGGTGAAGACATCAAGCTGATGGACACCTCGCCCGTCCGCCCTACCGTAATGCAGGAAATCATACGTAAATGAAGCAGCACAATTAGTAATACTAGCAAATATGAGATGATGAGGTACAGAAAGGAGCAGCGCTATGGGTTATTACAACGATGATTTTTACGACAATCGTAAGCGAGGCAGACGAGGCGGGGCCTCCACGTTTTTTATCGCGCTTGTTTCAGCCATTATCGGCGGTCTTTTGGTATTGATGATGGTGCCTACGCTATTAAAATCAGGTTATTTTCCAGGTTGGGACGCGCCGTCTGCTGCCGAACAGCCGGGCCAGCAGACTCCTGCGCCTAATAGAGGAAATACAGTCAATTATTCCGTTGATGTAAATTCAGGTATCGTCCAGGCAGTACAAAAAGTGGAAAACGCGGTAGTAGGTGTCATTAATATACAGCAGCGAAGCGACTTCTTCGGGCAAACTGAAGAGGGAGAAGCGGGCACCGGTTCGGGCATCGTGTTCCGCAAAGTCGGCGGCAAAGCGTACATTGTAACGAATAACCACGTAATTGAAGGCGCACAGCGTGTACAGGTATCACTTGTAAAAGGTGAAAAGAATCTGGATGCAAGAGTGGTGGGCGCCGACACGCTGACTGACCTGGCTGTGCTTGAGATTGATGGATCGAAGGTTCAGCAGGTAGCTGAATTCGGTGATTCTTCGAAAGTGAAAGCCGGAGAGCCGGCCATCGCCATCGGAAATCCGCTGGGCCTTGATTTCTCCCGGACGGTTACCCAGGGTATTATTAGTTCCACCGAGCGGACGATGCCGATTGATTTAAACGGGGATAACGAGAAAGACTTCGAAGTGAATGTTCTGCAGACGGACGCGGCGATTAACCCGGGGAACAGCGGCGGTGCATTGGTGAACATTGCCGGACAGGTGATCGGTATTAATAGCCTGAAAATCGCCAAAGAAGGCGTCGAAGGTCTCGGCTTCGCGATTCCGATTGACGACGCCAGCAAAATTATCGACGATCTTATCAAATACAAATCCGTGCAGCGTCCGATGCTGGGTGTAACACCGGTGGATCTCGCATCCGTACCGGATGAAGCGCGCAAAGATCCGCTGCAGCTTCCGGATAGTGTAGAAAACGGGGTTGTAATTAAAGACGTAAGCCCGATGGGTCCTGCCGACAGAGCAGGCTTGAAACGGTATGACGTTATTGTGCAGCTGGACGACCAGAAAATTGAAAACCAGGCGCAGCTGCGCAAGTATTTGTTCCAGAAACAGATTGGCGATACGGTAAAAGTTACATTCTACCGCGGCGGCAAGCAACAAACTGTCAACGTAACGCTCGCCAAGCAGCAGGTACAATAACGAGAAGAAAAGCCGGGGATTTTCCCCGG
>NZ_BJXX01000086.1 GCF_007991215.1 Aneurinibacillus danicus | reverse complement strand
CCTTCGTACCACAAAAGTTAACTGATAAAAAAGCCATGGTGATTTTTGTATGTTTGGTAAAAAAATAAGATATGATAGGATAGCGATAAATATGCATACGGAGGGAAAAACGATGATGGACCCGGTAAAAAAAGAGTACCTGGAGCATGGCGGCGACCGGTTTATCGTATGTGCGCCCGACCAGTTGGAGCTTGCGCTCGATGAGTTTGTGGACGAGTACGGAGAAGCGCCGGATGTGTATTTGCTGACGGAAGTCGCACAGGAGCTGGAAAAATGGAAAGCGCCGGAGACATGCCGATATAGCGGAGAGAAGCCTGTGTATATCCTTGTGTAAAATGATTTTGCGGGCAGAAATGAGCAGGACAAGTTATTCAATGATTGTGAATAACTTGTGAGCAATTTTGTGTAAATTCCGTTATTCACATGTGAACAAAAGAGCGGGCTGTGTGAAAAACCTTGAAATTCCTGGCTTTTTTTGATATATATGTGTGTTTTATATTCACAATAATTTTATCAACAGAATGTGGATAACTTTGTTTTAACAGGGGATAACTTTTCAAAAAGTTTGAAAAAGGAGGAGGGGGGAAAGGTTATGCACATTATGATTGTGGCGGTGGGTAAGCTCAAAGAGAAGTATCTGAAGCAGGGAAT
This sequence comes from Aneurinibacillus danicus, assembly GCF_007991215.1. Lineage (GTDB taxonomy): Bacteria > Bacillota > Bacilli > Aneurinibacillales > Aneurinibacillaceae > Aneurinibacillus > Aneurinibacillus danicus. Next base: position 7,291 of record NZ_BJXX01000086.1, on the reverse strand, counting down.
CGATGAGTACCGCAAGCGATTGTCCGCGTATGCAAAGGTGGAGATTGTGGAAGTAGCGGATGAGAAGGCGCCGGAGAATTTGAGTGAGGCGGATATGCTGCGGGTGAAGGAGAAGGAAGGCGGGCGGATTCTGGCCGCGCTGAAGCCGGATCAGCATGTGGTAGCGCTGGCGATCGAGGGGGAGCAGTGGTCGTCGGAGCAGCTGGCGAAGAAGCTGGATAGCTGGGCGACATATGGCAAGAGCTCGGTTGCATTCGTTATCGGCGGCTCGCTCGGCCTGTCGGATACGGTGATGAACCGGGCGAACGAGTATTTGTCGTTTTCGAAGATGACCTTTCCGCACCAGTTGATGCGGCTGATTTTGCTGGAGCAGGTGTACCGCGGTTTTCGGATTAACCGCGGTGAACCATATCATAAGTAGCGGCGAATTATAATTTTTTCAAGAGGAATAAATAAATTATGAAATTGATTCATAGAACAAAGGAATAATTCAACGTATATTGAAAGGGAATGATTGGATAATCAGCACCCGTGACATATACTTTCCTACACTAACAAAAAGTCCATAGCCAAAAGCAGCTATGGACCTATTGAAATCCTTTTTTATATTTTTTGTAAACGAGTTGACACTGTTTTAACAAGGTGCAATAGTATTTGTAGAGGATTGGTAAATACTATTCAGCTATATTGACAAAAGTGATTCAAAGGCCAATTGTTCAGGCTTGTTTCTTATATTGTTGATAGTAATACCCTCAAGTTCGTCAATTACAGCACTTGCAACTGCCTCTGCTAACAAACATGGTACTGCATTACCAATTTGTCTGTATATAGCTGTTTTACTGCCGTGAAAAACATATTCTTCAGGAAACGTCTGAATTAGTGCAGCTTCTTTAATTGTTAATCTTCTTAGCCTTGAAGGAGCTTCGCCGAACTCAGGAATTACCTTATTTTCGAGTAGCCCCTTGTGGTAATTAACTACCCAATTATCATTGGCGTGGTTATACAACAAAGCTTCGTCTACAATTGGTGTTTTGTTACCACCCATTGAGGCAGGAAGGGTGTTAGAGACACCATCTAAATCTAATGGTCGTCCCAATCCATTAAAAATCATTCCAGCATATGGTGATTTCCTTATCACCGGTTTAGCCGCCAAGGTGATTTTGGCTGTACAAGTCAAAGGATTTCTGGTCGTTCCAGCGGGGCCTAGAATAGAAATAGTTTCTCTAATATTTTTTGGCTTCTTTCTCCGCTGTTCTAGTCTAGAAAACGTATGATGAGGATCAATGTTTTTACCAAGTAATCCAATGAAGAAAACTCGCTCCCGCTTTTGTGGCACTCCGAAATGAGACGAGTTTAGTAAGAAAGGATAGCAACTATATCCCATTTCATTGGCTAGATGGAAGAGTTTTTCTCTAACATTTTTCCATTTTTCAAGTGTGGCTAACGCCTTAACATTCTCTAAGACGAATGCCTTTGGGCGAATAATTCTTACAACGTCTAGAAAAGTCCAAATTAATGTGCTTCTTTCATCGTTGGGATCCATTTTTCCTGCAACTGAGAAGCCTTGACATGGTGGTCCACCGAAAACAATATCGACATCATTAAATTGTTCTAATTCACCAAGTAATTCTCGGATATCTCCTCTTTTTAGGAGAGTTTCAGGATGGTTTGCTTCGTAGGTGTTGCAGGCGTCTTTGTCTATTTCATTTGCCCAAAGAACATTGACACCGGCTCTCTTAAAACCTACGTCCATACCTCCTGCACCTGTGAATAAGGAGATTCCTGTATATTTATAGTTCATGGCAATCTACTCCATAAATTATTTTTATTAGTATTGAGTCAATTAAACACGAATATATGTTTGTAATAATTATACTAAACATAGGTTCGTATTAAAAGTATTAGTAGTTAAAATAAGGGAACAATATTTGTTTAAAATCTAATTATATCATAAGTTTGTAACTGAAGGGTGAATGCAGAATTGGAATTAACTAATGTTAACCGAGATAAGGCCCTACAAAATCTTAATAAAGCCTATGAGAGAGTAACCAGCGATCAATATACACTATGCTCTAAATTTATTGATGAAATTAAGCAGGTTATGTTTGGGACTCACCTAACCTTCAAGTATGTTATGGTTAATGCATTATTAGCAAAGGCCACTAATCCAGAAGTAAATGCACTTTGTTTACAGAAAAAATCTGTCTTACCTGGTGCTTATGATGCAAGAACTTTATGTCACAAGGTTTTAGTACCGTTTGAACGTGATAAGCTAAATGGAGCATTAGGTGGATCCAACGAACCGTTTCTGAATAAACCTGCAAGATTTCCTGAATTAAGTACAAATAATGCGGTCCGGAAAGGAAAAGACTTTGCACTCCTTTCTTTACTCTGTACATTTTTACCCCAAATTGTTACTCAACAAGAAGCTTTTGATGCCCTCTGCGATGCAATCTATTTTGCCTTAGAAATTTCTAAAGAAAAAGAGGAAATATTTGGTTTAGAGGCGACAAAAATTCCTACATACTACGAAATTCAGGAAGTAATAGACGCTCTACTAGTTGAGTCATTTGGGGGGGAAACCTTAGCACTTACAGTAGGCGCGCTTATGAATCTTTTAGCAGATTCAATAGAAGGAAAAACATGTGTTGAAGTACATGTTGTTAACCAATCAGGTGCATCTTCAAAGGAAGTAAGTGATATAGATGTATACCTTAATGACAAAATTTTATATGCAATTGAAGCTAAAGATAAGGTTTTTACACAAGAGGATGTAACCCATGCCATTAGAAAAGCAGCTTTAGCTGGATGTGATCGTTTAATGTTTGTATCGGGACCTCGTGCATATCTCGAGGGTGCATCCGAGGAAATTATTGTTTCAAAAGCTTTGGAAATGGGAGTTTATCTTTCATTTATGAACCATAAGGAATTTACTAAGATGATTTTATCTCTCATTTTACCAACCACAACTGAACGTTTCTTTTCCTATCTAAGAAACATAGTTTATGAAGCTAGGTTAAAGGAGGAAACATTACGTCATTTGCTTAAGGAAGCTCGTGAACATTACCTTATCAAAGATGACTACAATGAGGATTAAAAATGATAGTAATTGCTCAGTCTGTTAATAGACAGCACAAATAGAGGTATTTCAAGGGGAAATACCCTGAGTAGTTAGCAAGAGAACAACGAAACATTCTGTCTCAGAATCGTGTCTTCCATTGATGATAAAATACTTCGTCCCTGTTTTTTGACCGTCGATATGAAATTGCATATGACACAAAACGCATCCGATCCACATTTACTGCGGATGTCCCTGAAATTTTTTGCTTCAACTTTGCTCTTCATATATCATGCTCTGACTGGTTGTTGTCAAACGGAATGGCAGGATCATGTAGAAAGGCAAGCACGTGATTACGATGGACAGACAAGCGATCCAACAGATTTTTGACGGGGGGCTTATTCCGTCCCTTTTCTTCTGGCAGAGGAGAAAGAAGACGATGGATGCTCCACAAACTCTCGCTCAAGGATGCGTACATAGGCAGCTTCCATTTTGGTGACGGTATCTGGCGAAAGAAGGCGGTTTGTGACTGTTTTTTAACCTGTGCTTCCAGTTCTTTTACGCGTGATCGTAAAGAAGCAATTTCATTTAGAAGGGTTGTCCAAACGAGAATGATAGAGGGGTGTGTAAAATCATGGAAGGTCCTTTTAAGCGAGTGACCGAAGCGACTTATTTATCGACAGAGAAAAGTGATAAGTACCGCGCCATTCTTCGCTTTTTTTATATCCAACATGAGCGTTTACGAGAGTTTTTGTTTCCAGAAGAAGTGTTTGCTCATCTTAAAGAGTTCTCTTTTTTCGCTAATTATGATTTAGATGAGCTACACACTGATCTATCATCATTAGTGAAATGGGGGAATCTTCATGCTCAGCAGGAGAGTGGAAAGGTAAAGACCGTAGATGAGTTTAAAAAGAGACGGTTTCGCTATCAGATTACCCCTTACACGGTTGAATTCGAACGCATGCTCATTCAGTTTGAACAAGATAGCGATACGTTTGGAGGGTCATTAGAAAAGACCCAGTTTGAACGAATATACCAAACGCTTAAACGAATACAAGGTTCCATCAATGACATGCCCGAGGTTTGTGCACAGCATTGGGATGACCTGCTTACATATTTTAAAAAAATTACTCAAAATACATCAGATTACTTTGCGTACTTGCGAAGTGAGGATGCGTCGGAACAAATAAAGTCTGAGGCATTCTTACTTTATAAAGATCAATTTACGCTCTATTTACGAGAGTTTATTATTGCACTACAGCGAACAGTTGCAGGAATACAAGATGTCATGGTTTCGCTATCACGTGAGGACATGCGAGCCTTCTTTCAAAAGGTAGCGCGGCATGAAGAAAAAGTCTTTCGGTTCGAACGAATTGGTTTAGAGACTGACCATATCGCTGAGATGGAAGCGACTTGGATGAATGTAAAAGCTTGGTTCCTTGGAGATGAGGCAGGGGAAAGTCAGTATGAAAATGTCCAGCAGCAAACGAACGACGCGATACGCCGGATTACACGGATTGTACAACGGTTAGGCGAGCGCAGTCAGCTTCAGCGCAGCCGAAAAGAAGACTATCTTCATTTAGCTCAGTGGTTTCTCCGCCTTCCTTCCATTGAAGAGGCGCATAAACTGGCTTCCGTTGCGTTCGGCGTTACGCATACGAAGCATATTTATTCCGATCACATTCCAACAGACGATATTTACACGGATGTGTGGGAGGAAGCTCCGATGGCTCATGAGCGCGTGCCCAAAATTCGTGAGTATCGAGAAAAAACAAAAGCAACAGCGTTGGAAGATCATCGAGAGCTGAAGGAAAAAGCTAAAAAAGAACATTTAGAGCGGCGGTTATATGAGCGGCAAGTCATTCAAGCTTACCGGTCTGGCAGTGAAATTGTGTTAGAAGAATTACCTGTAGTGGAGCCGTTCGTTCGAAAGCTGTTTTTATCTTGGATCGGTAAAGCAATGGCGCGAGCGGATCACACGATTAAAACGGAATACGGCGATCACATTCGAGTTCAGTTAGACCGTACGCGAACGATTACACTGAGGTCAAAAGATGGCGAGATGAAGATGCCCGCTGTCACGTTCCACTTTATCGGGAAGGAGGCAAGAGGATGAGCGAGCGAGAAGATCAATTTGATGAGAGTACGGTAGATGCTCTTGGAAGATTGTTTGAACAGTTTTGGATCTTGCGGGAAGATGAACCGGAAGCCTACAGACTGATCCGTGATCGGGAGCAGAAACTAAAGCGGTACCTGCAAGAGAAGTTCGGGTTAGAATTAACGGTTCATCAGCATTTTGCCAAACTGGAGAAGATACCGGTTGAACCGCAGAGCTGGATGGGTATTCAGTCTTTTCAAGATCCAATGGATTATGCTATTTTCTGTTGTGCGTTAGCTTATACGGAGCAAAAAGGGATCGATGAGCAGTTTTTGCTTTCAGATTTGGCCGAGCGAATTCAAGAGCTTTATCCTGGTGAATTTCCGTTAGATTGGACGAACTATCAACATCGGCGCTCGCTTGTAAGGGCATTGAAAGAAGTGATTGCCCTCCGCTTGATTAAAACGATTGATGGAAATTTAGATTTATTTCAATTGAGCGAAGAGGAAGAAGTGCTGTATGAAGTTACGGTTCATTCTCGTTACTACATGAGATCGTATCCTGATGATCTGTATCAATTTAACACGATAGAAGAGTTGCTTGCTCAGGAGTGGAAACGTCAACCCGATGACCAGCGGAGGAAACGAGTCTATCGCAAGCTGATGATGATGCCGTTTGTTTATCGTAAGGGTGAAGATGATCCAGATTTTGCGTACATTCGAAATTACCGAAACCGGCTGAGAGATGATTTTGAGCAGCACACGCCTTTTCGACTGGAAGTATTCAAAAATGTTGCCATGTTAACGTTACCAGATCCGAAAAAGCGGTACACGCTATTCCCTGATGCCAAAGGGATTGTTGATGTAGCTCTCCATACGATGGTGATTTTACGGGAACATCGCGAGTCCCTTGTCATTTCAGAAATAGGCACAGTTCGTATGCCAGCCTCCCGTTTTGATGCGTTTGTTCGTCAGACAAAGGAACAGTACGGGCATGGGTGGGCCAAGAAACATCGAGACGAAACGCCAGAAGAAACGGCTGCTCAGATCATAGAGCTATGGCGGGAGTGGGACATGGCAGAGTGGGATGAGGAGACGAGAATGTTAACGATCTTACCAGGAGCTGCTAGGTTAACAGCCTTTTATCCAGTTGACTATGAAAAGAAAAGGGAGGAAGCTGATCATGACCCATAAGTGGAAGCTGAATCGCGCGGGTGTACTCAATTTCTGGTATTACGATGATGAAATCTTTGAATTTGAAGATGGAAAACTGCTGTTGCGGGGGACAAACGGTTCGGGTAAGTCCGTGACAATGCAAAGTTTCTTGCCCGTTCTTCTCGATGGAAAAAAGTCACCTGATCGCCTAGATCCTTTTGGATCAAAATCTCGTCGCATGGCGGATTATTTGTTAGGAGAAAAAGAAATTTCAAACCGTGATGAGCGTACGGGATACCTTTTCATTGAATACAAAAAAGAAGGTACCGATCAGTATTTAACAACGGGAATGGGGATGCAGGCCAAACGAAATCAATCTTTGAAGTCGTGGGGATTTGTCATTACTGATAACCGCCGGATTGGCCACGACCTGGAACTGTTTAAGTGGGTGAACCAGGAAGGAGAAAAAGTCAAATTTCCGCGCTCCCAAACCGAACTCGAAACGGTGATTGGTGCGGGAGGCGAAGTGGTAAGCTCCAACAAAGAGTATATGGCGCTCGTGAACAAATATATTTTCGGCTTTGAAACGCTGGAGGCATACGATGATTTAATCAAGCTTCTCATCCAGCTTCGTAGTCCAAAGCTTTCAAAAGAATTTAAGCCGACCGTTATCTATGAAATTTTAGAAGAAGCGCTCCCTCCCCTAACAGATGAGGATTTACGTTATTTGTCTGATTCTATTGAGCAAATGGATCAAACGAAGCAACAATTGGAGCAGCTGGAGAGAGAAGTGAAGGCTCTAACTAAACTAAAAGATGCATACGAGCAATATAACCAACGAATTCTGATTGATCAAGTAAACGATTGGAAACTGGCAAGAGACCGCCGCCAAAAAGAAGAGGAAGAGGTTAAAGCCCTTGAAACGGCGTTACAGGATTTAGAGGTAGAAATTGATACACTAACGAAAACACGCGGCGAGCT
>NZ_BJXX01000085.1 GCF_007991215.1 Aneurinibacillus danicus | reverse complement strand
AATTAAGAAGTAACAGCTACTTGCGAAATAAAAGCCGATGATCCCTTAATATAAGAGACATCGGCTTGTCTATTTCTAGACTCTTTTCGTATTATAAATTTTTATTCGGTATCCATTCCAAGAACTTCTGTCTCAAAAGATTTGTAAGCATTTTGAATGCCTATCTTAACATCTTTAATTTTTACATTTTCGGAATACTTGCCAACAATAGAGTATAAATCGCTGGCTAATTCCCTGCGTTTTTCTCGATAAAACTCAAGTAATACGACAATTCCGTAATTTAATTCCTTACCACTCATATACAACCATTCCTTTTATTATAAATGTACCAAATTGTATATTTCTGTCTGTAACGTGAAATTTCCTTCACTGTTAAAGCTATTTCATGAGTTTTACCAAAAGAATGAAGGTACAGTAAAAAGGTAAAAAGAAATGCCCCGGGAGAGCAAATCTTATGGGGCTTGTTTAGTATAAAGGTTATTTATTTAATATTTTGACTGGAGGAGAAAATAAAGATAGCCCGGGAGTAATATAATCAGACTATAAAAACTATTAAAAAAATGGAAAAATTGGTTGACTTATGTAATTGTGCGGTATATTTTTATCTATGGAATTTTTAGACCTTATGAATTAGGAATAAAGATTCTAAATCGGTTCTTTTATAGCGCACAAGGGGATACGACATAATGAAAAAAGAAAAAGACAGCGTTCGATGGGGTTTGAGAGCAAAGTTAAATGTGGCTTTTGCAATAACTTTGTTGGTGCCAAGTCTTCTCATTGGCATTTTTTCCTATCAGACGGCGCGAACCAAAGTAGAGAATCAGTTGACGGAAGCAGCAAAGCAGAATGTGCAGCTTCTTAACCATACGATTAATCAAATGCTGGAGGCCAAGAAGCAGGAAGTCGAGTTTTTGGCGGGATATCTTCAGGCAGACGCCATTCAATCCGCAAACGATCCGGCTGTAAGAAAGATACTAACGAAGTTTCAGGAAACACAGCCTATGCTTGAGCGTACATACATCGGGACAGAAGCGGGCGTATTTATCAAATGGCCGATGACCCAGATGAAAAAAGGATTCGATCCAAGACAGCGTCCGTGGTATAAAGATGCGGTAAGCAGTCCTGAAGAAACCATAGTGACAAGCCCTTATATTGCCGCTTCATCAAAAAATATGGTCGTCACCATTGCCAGGATGACCAGGGACGGAAAGGGCGTTGTCGGAATGGATGTCAGTCTGAAGAAGCTGGCGGACATTACGAAGCAGGTTCAGGTCGGGAAAAGCGGATACGCTTTTATTACAGACAAAGACGGAAACGTTATCGTCCATCCGGAGTATCAGGCAGGAGAAAGGATAAAGGATGCTTCCTGGTTTCAGCCGATGCTTCAAACCGCGGCAGGAGAGTACGAAGCTCTGATAGAAGGGGAACAGAAAAAGGTAACATATGTGTCCAATGCGGAGACCGGCTGGAAGATTGGCGGAGCCATGCTGAAGCGGGAAACAGATGATGCGGCGCGTCCGATACTATACACGATGCTGGTTGTGGTTCCGCTGACGACTGTAATCGGCGTCGTTCTTGTGTATTTTCTCGTTTCTTCCATGACGGCGCCTCTTAAAAAACTAATGATGGGTGCACATAAAATTAAAGAAGGTGACTTACGCACACAAATGAATGTCAAATCAAGGGATGAATTCGGACAGTTGGGCCATAGTTTTAACCAAATGAATGAATCCCTGCGGAACATCGTAGCTCACATGAATGATACGGCAGAGCACCTGGCTGCCTCTTCCGAGCAATTAAGCGCCAGTTCGGATCAGACAAAATCAGCGAGCGGGCGCATTGCCAGTATTGTACACCGGGTCGTAGCAGAATATAGAAGCCAGGAAAAACGGGTAGCGGCGACTTCGAACACAGTCAAGGAAATGGCGACGGCGGTTCAGCATATTGCCGTCCGTGCCGAAACCGTATCGGACTCGGCGGTACGTGCCAGTCAATTATCTGGCGAAGGCAAGCACGCGATCGAGACAGTATCGGAGAAAATGAGCGCCATTCATGGAACGGTACGGCAACTGGATGAGAAGATGGAGATGCTGGGCGAACGATCCCGAGAAATTGGAACGATTGTAGCGTTCATTAATGAAATTTCAGAGCAGACGAATCTGCTGTCGTTGAACGCGGCGATCGAAGCGGCAAGAGCAGGAGATCAGGGCCGCGGCTTTGCTGTAGTGGCGGATGAGGTGCGTAAGCTGGCAAACCAAACCGGTGAAGCATCTCACCGCATCGAGCAGGAAATCCACCGTATCCAGCGCGAGATTGAGGGCATGGTGAATGCCATGAAACAGGGAGCGTCAGAAGTTGAGGGCGGTATTCATACCGTCACTGCCGCGGGTGAATCGTTCCTGGATATCGATAGAGCCGTACAGGAAGTTACGGGACAAATCCAGGAGATTTCCGCCTCGACCGAACAAATTGCTGCCAGTACGGAAGAAGTGGTGGCAGCGATGAATCATATCGCCAAGAGGACAACCGAAAACAATCAGAGCCTGGAGAGCATTTCCAAAGCGACAGACGAGCAGCTATCGTCTATGGAAGAAATCGCGGCTTCTTCGCATTCGCTCGCAAATCTGGCCGAAGAAATGCAGCAGCAATTGCGGCGTTTCACACTATAAAAAGTATAGAGACACCTGTCGGGGACGTATAGTCAAGCGCTCCTGGCGGGTGTTTTTTATTTTCATACATCTTTCCGTTGGAAAAACAAATACTAAAAGGGAAGTGATACCAGACGAGAGGAGCGGACGATAGTGACGGATTTACAATTGGCACGGGCAATGTTTGGGACCACAATGGGGTTTCATATTATATTCGCCACGCTCGGCGTAGGGCTTCCGCTGATGATTCTGGCGGCGGAGATTATGTATCAATGGAAGAAAGACAAAGATTACAGCATTATGGCTCAGCGCTGGACGAAAGGATTCGCGGTGCTTTTGGGCGTGGCGATTCCGTCAGGCACGATAGCGGGCGTACAGCTATCCTTGCTTTGGCCCGGTTTTATGGAAGTGGTGGGCAAAGTGATTGCACTGCCGTTCCAGATTGAGATTTTCGCATTTCTGCTGGAAGCCTTGTTTATGTCGATCTATGTCTATGCCGCGGACCGGCTTTCCGCGGGGATGCGAATTCTTAGCGTAAGCCTTGTGGCGCTTGGAGCCCTGGCTTCTGCCGTACTCATTACAAATGTGCATGCGTTTGAGGGAACGCCCGCCGGATTCAGAATTGAGAACGGTCAGATCGTGGATGTCGATCCGTGGGCGGGATTTTTCAATCCGAGCTTTGCAGTCTCAGCGGTCCATGTCGGACTCTCCGCATATATGACGGGCGCATTTGTCATTGCTTCGGTGGCTGCATTTAAAATGCTGAAGCACAAAAGCAGGGGGAAAGCGTTTTTATTTCACCGCAAAGCGCTGATGATGTCGCTTGCGATCGGCGGTTTATTCTCCGTTGGGACGGCACTCAACGGCCACGAATCCGCGCAGATGCTGCACGAGTATCAGCCGGAGAAACTGGCGGCCGCGGAAGGGTTGTTTGAGACGCGGGCCTATGCGCCGCTTGCGATTGGCGGTTATACGGATGAAGCGACGCAAAGTGTTAAGTATGCGGTTGAAATTCCGTGGGCGCTGAGTTTTCTTGCGGGTAACCGGTTCGATGAAGTGGTGAAAGGTCTTAACGACTTTCCGCGGGAATACTGGCCGCCGCTGTATGTACATACGCTGTTCAACGGGATGGTAGGCATCGGATCGCTGTTGATTTTGCTGTCGATTATCGGTTTTGCCTGGCGTCATCTGTTGAAGCGGGAGGCGTTTCCGCACTGGTTGATGTGGCTGTTTATCGCATCCGGACCGCTCGCCGTGATGGGGATCGAGTTCGGCTGGATTTTCGCCTGTACCGGACGCCAGCCCTGGGTGCTGTACCGGACGATGCTGACGGCAGATTCGGTGACGCAGACGGGTAACATCGGTCTGCTTTTTGCGCTATTCGTCACCATTTATCTCATATTGGGCATTGCGACCGTGGTTGTGCTGCGCCATTATTTCAGGCGTCATCCTCTGGAGAAGGAGCTGGAAGGGAGCGCGATCGGTTCATGAGAAGTACAATAAAATGGGAAGGGATGTGCGGTCGGTGAGCGATGAACTCATTGCTATTGCCATACTCTGGTTGTTCGTCTTCGTGTATTCGGTCGCTGCGTCCATCGATTTCGGAACCGGTTTCTGGTCGATGATATACCGCAACCATGAACAGAGCAAAGCGACCAATATCGCCAACCGGTATCTTTCTCCTTCGTGGGAAGTGACGAACACATTTGTCGTACTCATCGTTGTCGCGCTGGTAAGCTTCTTCCCGGGTGCCACATTTACGCTCGGAACAGTGCTGCTGGTTCCTGGAAGCTTAATCCTGCTTCTGTTGGCGATTCGCAGCGCATTCCTTGTCTATTCGCACTCGATGGAAGGGTACGAAAAAAAGCTCGCCATTGTTTCAGGCATCAGCGGGTTGTTTATTCCCGCCCTGCTCATTCTGGTGCTTCCCATAACCCAGGGCGGATTTATCGGTACGGCGAACGGGTATGAAGAATTGCTGCTCGGCAAGCTGTTGACGAGCGCCAGCGGGCTTTCGTATATGGCATTCGCCATCAGCACCACGTTCTTTTTATCCTCACTCTTGCTTGCGGACTATTCACGTGTAGCGAGTGAGCAGGAAGCGTACCGACTGTATCGGCGCGACGCGATTTTAAACGGACCTCTTTCCTTTTTTATGGGGCTGGTGTTGGTGGCTTCAATGAAAAGCGAGGCGGCGTGGCTGTATGAGAATTTGCTGCAGCAGATCAATTTGCTGCTTTTCTCCGCCGCCCTGTTTCTTATCGGATATACGGCTCTCTGGTGGCCCGGCGGACAGAAAGAACATATGCAGGGAAGACCCCGTATTGCGGTGCTTGGTGTTGTGGCTCAGTACTTGCTGGCAAGTTATGCATACGGAAAAGCGCATCTGCCGTATATCGTATATCCGCATGTCACGATCGAATCCGCTTTTACTCACCCGAATACGTTCCGTGCTCTGTTCGCCTCTTATATTGTCGGGTTTGCGATTTTAATGCCGGGATTTATTTATTTTTGGCGCATGTTCATGAAAGACAAGCGGTATGTGAAACAGCGGTAGAATAAATGAAGGAAAGCCCCGTTTTGCCGAATCGGCAGAGCGGGGCTTTGTTTTTAAATATAGAAGAAACCGACAAACAGGTGGTTAGCTGCTGAAAAAGCTCATGCTGGAGTATTTATGTTTTTTGTAATGACGGTGTCCATAGGAGCGAGGGGAGAAACCGCCGCGGCCTTTGCCCATCAGTTTTCGGGCGCCCATCGCCAATCCGCCTACCAGCAGAAGGCCGAATACGAGTGCGAGCAGGACTACGACGACGATGCCGCCAAGCAGCAATTTAATCATGTTTTTTCCTCCTTCATTCGGTACTCACCATGCATACGTGCCAGCGTAAAAAAAGTTTCAACTTCCGTGTATGTCACAAAAAACGAGGGACCAGGTCGTATTCCTGTGCCGCCTCGTTTTTTTCAGCGGGTGCGCAGCCATTCATTCTTGCTGTCGATTAAAAATTGCAAATCGGCGTTGGGCTCTCCGTAAATTTTATTGAGTAAATACTGGGAAAGCGCTAAGTCATCTCTCGTCAAATATGCATAGTCCGGATACGCATGCGGCTTCAAATTCGGGTATAACGCATAGTATAGGTTGTGATCAGGCTTGACCCAACGGTTTTTCGTGGCCACAATCCCCTCCAGCAACCGATCGGCCAACTGCTTCTTCTGTTCATCGCCGTCATACACGAATGCCTCGTACAGGTAATTCATATTGGCAGCCTGATGGTTCAGGGAGGTATGCGTTTGTTTCGAGCCTGCACCACCTACATAATCGGGCAGAAAGAGGCCGTTTTGGCCGACTTTCATGCCGTGCTGTGTGGAATAGCGTTCAAGATACATATCCCATTTGCGCAGCGCCTGCTTTATGGCCGGATCCGGCATCGCCTGGTTGAAGCGCAGAAGGAATGTAGCATTGTCAGCGTTTCGGCGATTATCCATATAGCGGTACCCGATATTATATTCTTTGTGCAGCCACTCGGATCGTGGCTGTGTTTCCCAATATCCTTCACTAGTTTGCGTTCTAAGGGATGCATAAGCAAGATGAGAAGCGACATTGACGAACCATACGCCGTTTTCCTGGCCGGACAGGAAGGAAAGAGCACGCAGACCGTCACCGTTGGCAGGATTTCGGTAGAAAGAGTGCGGTTCATACGGTCGGTATGTCGTCTCGTTGAGGTAGTACGCTCCGTCTTCTCGCAATTTTTTGTCATATTCAAATTCGAGCAGGGCAGCTTTGGCGGCAGCCTGCTGGTTATCCCAACGAATAAGCGGTACTGCAGACAGCATCCCCCAGGTGGTGGACTCGGTATTCGCATTTGCGCTTAGTGTCAGGGAAAATAGGTGGCCGAATCGCAATTTCATATGTTTAACCTTTGCCTCCGCCTGCGGTTGCTCGGTATATACCGTATAGCCGAGCGGCTTGTGCGCATCGACCTTGCCGATTCGATAGAACAGATGATTTGCATCTATATACAGCGAGGAAGAGAAGGAATCGGAAATCTGTGATGTTTTTTTCCAACCCTTTTCCTTGCCGGTGGTAAGCCAGGCGGTTTGATTGATGTCTGTATCCAGAGCGGTAATCTGCAATTGTACGGGCTCGGCCTTACTAGAAGCGGTATACCGGACAAAATAGAGAACGCTTCCGTTTTCCATTTGCGCAAATGTCAGGTGGAAAGAACGCCCATTTTTTTTGTAATGATAATGAGTGTAAACGGCATGTTCATACGTATTAGATGTGACGACGGGTGTAACGGATGTTATCCATCCTTTCGCTTCAAGCCGATATTCCTGCATGCCGTCCTTATCCACATCCAGCGGATACGCGGCAGAAGAGCGTTCTTCGGCAGAGACCTTTCTTTCCAATAAGAAACTCAAAGCAAACAACAGGCAACAAAAGAGACATAGGACAATAAGAAGGGGTTGTTTTTTTCGCACGCTTAACTCTCTCTTTTTTCAGGATGTATAAAAGATAAAAAGCATTTTAAATGAAATAAAGAAATAAATAAATACGATGTTAGTCTTAGATACAAAAGGTGTAATTCCGGTAGAGTATTACATTCTATGAAAACAATAGGAAATCCTTTTTTGGAATAAAAAGTTCAATATTTCTCTAAATTATTGAAGCTTATTATCCATTCCAAAATTCCTTGTTATTGGGTAAAATTTCACTGAAGTCCTTGCTTTTATTTTTATGCGGTGGATGAGGTGAGACATATGGAGATTGTGCAATTTGAGTATAGGGGGAAATTGGAACTAGGAAGAATGGAGATGGCGGAAGGAGAGCTTCTGTATCTTGAGGTAAAAAATCCAGAAGCGTTTACGGTGGGTGATTTTCTCGTTTTTTTTTATGGGGGCAGGAAGTTTTCTGTAAAAATCGTAAAAAAAAGTGAAAAGTATATTTGCCTGTTTGTCCCTTTATTCGAGACAAATTTTCCGAATAATCGGCGCAGGTGGCCCCGTGTCAAAGTCGAACTGTCGGCGTTTATTAATGACTATTTAAGTGAAAAAGTGTATGAAATCCCTGCAGATTTACGTATTCGTATTATTGATGTAAGTATACAGGGCTTTGGATTTGTCTCACACGATCCTCTGAAAGTAAATCATTCTTATTATATTCTATTTGATGTGCCTGACTTAGCCATTAAAACAAAAACAATTCTTCGGCATGAGAAATTGGCCGATGACGGATACCGGTACGGCTGCGAAATCTTATCGATTACAAAACAGGATTTCACCGCGCTGCGCCGCTATGTGCTGCTGCAGCAGTTGGTCAAGGGCGGGAGCTATTCGCTGTCAGAGTAATTTGAAATGCCGGGAGAACCAGTAATCCTCAAGCACACGCTCAACCCCTGAAGCGACAATGTGCTGGAATCCTTCCTCGTCTGTTGTGAGCCAGTTATTGGCTTCATCTTTAAATACAGGATAAATATGCCCTTTCTTAAATAGCAATGGAGTGGAAGGGATTTCGATGTACCCTTCGGGCATCCTGGCATGAACGTCTCGAATGCATTGCGCAAGTTCCAACAGTCAGTTCCTCCTTACTTTGTCTACTAACCACTTTATGTTAGCAATCTTATTGTATAAAAAATCGTGTAAGAATCGAAGGGAATCCATAGCCGGATTCGCAGAAAATCCACTTTTCTTCGTAAAGCCTATTGTTTGTCGAGATAAAATACCTATAATTAAGGTATAAAGACTTGTTTTTTATATGGTTATTAATTCCTGGAAACTATGAATATAATACTTATATTGTATTGCAAAGAGATGGAAGAGGAGAAACGGGGTGGACATGATGATCTGGGGACCGATTAGTTTGATGGGCTTTTTTTGTACGCTGGTGTTTCTGGGATTTTCGTTACTTTCTCTTCTTTCTGTCTTCACGAAGAAAGGAAGTTTTCTAAACAGCATCGTGGGCGTTTTGTTGTCGGGCATGTTCTTTGCGGTATTTGCCTTTGGTGCCGTAAAAGTGCAGCAGTACAACGAAATGGCCGGAGATAAACCAGGCCCTAATCCGATTGCGATAACACAAACGCAAACTTCCGTAAAAAAATGACCTGCCTGTTTCTATGGGCAGGTTTTTTGTTTTGCTATAAGGATGCCGTATCCGTGATTGGGATAGGGGATAACGAAGTACCTTAATATTACACGGTGCATAATTAGTTTGTGAATAATGTTTAATTGTTTGCTCACCATTTTTTCACATATTGTACGTGCACAGGAAAAAGCCGGAAGTATAATGAAGATGCGGTAAGTAATACACCCTGCTTATGGCATTCATTATATTTTTGATTGTGTTTATACTGTGAGGTGTTTTTTATGTTCTGGCTTGAATTCCTCGTTGTGCTTCTTAGTATTTTTGTTGGTGCGCGTCTTGGAGGAGTGGGCCTTGGAGTTATGGGAGGGGTCGGATTGACCGTGCTGACGTTCGTATTTCATCTACAGCCGACGTCCCCACCGATTGATGTTATGCTGATGATTGTTGCCGTGATTACGGCAGCGGGAGCGTTGCAGGCGGCGGGAGGCATGGACTATCTTGTTCAGGTTGCTGAGAGAATGCTGCGCAAGAATCCGTCCCGTATTACTTTTATGGGACCGATCGTCACCTATCTGTTTACACTGTGTGCGGGCACAGGACATGTGGCATATTCCGTTCTCCCCGTTATCGCCGAGGTGGCGCGTGAATCCGGTGTGCGTCCGGAGAGACCGATGTCCATTGCAGTTATCGCTTCGCAGCAGGCGATTACCGCAAGTCCGATTTCAGCCGCTACGGTAGCGCTCTTAGGTCTTATCGCCGGATATGATATCCAGTTAATTGACATCCTAATCATTAGTATACCCGCTACTTTCCTCGGCTGTATGATTGGCGCCGTGTTTGCCAGTCGGATGGGAAAAGATCTGGATAAAGATCCAGAATATTTAAGTCGGATGGAAGCAGGTCTCGTTCCACCGATGAACCAGCAGCAAGCGCATCAGCAGGTAAGCAAACAGGCTAAGCTATCTGTTTTCCTGTTCCTGGCTGCGGCGTTTGCCGTGGTGCTGCTTGGCACCTTCCCGGACCTTCGTCCGGCATGGGATGCGGGAGGCAAACTGGAGCGGATGGCAATGCCGGTAGCAATTGAAATTGTCATGCTGACAACTGCAGCACTGATTATTCTGTTGTGCAAAGTGAATGTGGATGATGTAGTGAAAGGGAATGTGTTTATTGCCGGTGTACAGGCGGTTGTCGGCATCTTTGGGATTGCCTGGATGGGCGATACATTCTTTGCCGGTAATATGGACTTGCTCAGTGGATCGATTAAGAGTATGGTGACCAGCGTACCTTGGTTGTTCGCTTTCGCGTTGTTCCTGCTGTCGATTCTGCTCTATAGCCAGGCCGCCACCGTTCGTGCGCTTATGCCGCTTGGCATTGCGCTCGGCATTCCGGCTCCATTTCTTATTGCGATGTTTCCGGCCGTAAACGGCTACTTCTTTATCCCGAATTATGGTACGATAATCGCAGCGATTAACTTTGACCGTACGGGTACGACACGCATCGGAAAGTATATTTTAAATCATAGCTTTATGATTCCGGGTCTCGTGTCCACTGCATCCGCTGTGGTCATTGGTTTTCTGCTAATCCAAATTCTTTTCTAACTATGAACCTTATATTACGCTATAGGAGATGTTACCAGATATGAAAGACAAAAATTACCGCATAGAGAAGGATTTCCTTGGTGAAAAAGAGGTGCCGATTCACGCTTATTATGGCGTGCAAACGATGCGGGCGGTGGAAAATTTCCCGATTACGGGTTACCGTATTCACGAGTCGCTCATTGTGGCAATGGCCATGGTAAAAAAAGCGGCCGCGCTCGCCAATATGGAGACCGGGCAGCTTAATCCGCGCCTCGGCAATGCCATTGTCCAGGCGGCGCAAGAAATTATCGACGGCAAGCTGCATGATCAGTTTATCGTTGATCCGATTCAGGGGGGCGCCGGTACATCCATCAACATGAATACGAATGAGGTCATTGCTAACCGCGGTCTTGAAATTATCGGGGAAGCGAAGGGGAATTACTTTCAATTAAGTCCGAATACGCATGTCAACATGGCTCAATCGACGAACGATGCATTCCCGACGGCGATTCATTTAGCGACGCTTTCTATGTTGGAAAAGCTGTTGGCAACCATGCAAGAACTGCATGATACGTTTGCGAAAAAGGCAAAAGAATTTGATCATATTATCAAAATGGGGCGTACTCATCTGCAGGACGCTGTGCCGATTCGTCTCGGTCAGGAATTCGAAGCATATCGCCGTGTATTGGAGCGGGACATGAAGCGCATTAAACAATCCCGCCAGCACCTGTACGAAGTAAACATGGGAGCCACCGCCGTAGGGACAGGCTTAAACGCCGATCCGCGTTACATTAAGAGCGTTGTGAAGCATCTCGCTGAAATCAGCGGCTTCCCCATTGTCGGAGCGGAACATTTGGTGGATGCGACGCAAAATACGGACGCGTATACGGAAGTGTCGGCTGCACTGAAAGTATGTATGATGAATATGTCGAAGGTAGCGAATGATCTGCGCTTGATGGCTTCCGGCCCGCGCGTAGGCCTGGGTGAAATCTCGCTTCCGGCCCGTCAGCCGGGCTCCTCGATTATGCCGGGGAAAGTGAATCCGGTTATGGCCGAGGTTATCAATCAAATCGCATTCCAGGTTATCGGTAACGATCATACGATTTGTCTCGCTTCCGAAGCCGGTCAACTGGAGCTGAATGTAATGGAGCCGGTGCTTGTCTTCAATCTTCTGCAATCGATCAGCATTATGAATAACGGCTTCCGCGTGTTCCGTGAATACTGTGTGGAAGGCATTGTTGCCAATGAAGAGAAGCTAAAAGAATACGTGGACAAAAGTGTGGGTGTTATCACGGCCGTCAATCCGCATCTCGGTTATGAGACAGCGGCACGCATCGCCCGTGAAGCTATTCTTACCGGTAAATCGGTGCGTGAGCTGTGCTTATACTATAATGTGCTAACGGAAGAAGAGCTGGATTTGATTCTTGATCCGTACGAAATGACAGACCCGGGCATTTCCGGTGCATCCCTTTTGTTTAAAGATTAAATACCAATCGCTTTTTAGAGGAGAGTTCCATCGCTCTCCTTTTTTGTTTACACACTCGTCAGATAAAACCATATAGAATTTTTACCATTCCAAAAACCAGGAAAAGGAACAGACATGATACTGTGTCTCTTTTCCCTGCTTGGAAACATGTTCGCTTCATAAAACTTCACCTCCGACACACACTAACAGTACTTCAAGCAGGAGGTGAAGAAGTATGGCACAAGGAAGAAACAAGCTGCTTGTTCCGCAGGCGGGACAACTGCTTGATCAGTATAAATACGAAATTGCAGCCGAATTCGGCGTACAGCTGGGCGCTGACACATATGCCCGCTCTAACGGCTCTGTTGGCGGCGAAATCACAAAGCGCTTGGTGCAAATGTCTCAGCAGCAGCTTAGCGGAAAATAACACATGAAAAAGTCGCATGGATGGGGCGTCCTGTATGACGCCTCTTTACATAAAAACAGTAAGAAAGCGACGGAATAAAGAAATTCGTCGCTTTCGTTATAACAATCATATCGTTTCAGCTACAAGCTCCGGAATGTGCAAGAACTTCAGCACTTTGTTCACGACAGCCTCACCCTGATCGATGCAGTCCGGAAGTCCGGCGCCATGGTACGGAGCACCGGCGAGGAAAATGCCGGGCAGGTGAGCGTTTAGCTCGCTCTCTAATTTATCCATGCGCCGCTGATGGCCGACCACGTACTGAGGCCGGATTTGCTTCCAACGAGTAATACGATAGAACTCGGGCTCCTGATCAATTTTCATGATTTTATTCAGGTCGGTAAGCACCGCTTTAATAATCTTTTCGTCCGATTCATACACAATCTCTTCTTCTCCTGCACGCCCTACAAAACAGCGCAGCAGTACTTTGCCTTTCGGTGTTGTATGAGGCCATTTCTTGTGCACCCATGTACATGCTGTAATGTTATAGTGTGCATTACGGGAGACGATAAAACCGGTTCCGTTGATATCCTGTTGAATGGCCGATTCAGTGAATGCAAGAGCAACGGTTGCCACGGATGTTGTCGGCATCTCTTTGAGCAAGTTGATAAATGGGTAGTCGCATAGCACCTCACGGGTCGTCTGCGCCGGTGTCGTCATAATGATGCTATCGACTGAAATGGTGGTACCGTCAGATAAGCGCAGCGAGTATCCCTCATCAGTCTTGGAAATTTTATCTACTTCCATATTCTTGCGGACACAGGCAGGGTCCAATCTTTGTTCAATTGCCTCTACGAGAGATTGAAGCCCGCCCTTTAGCGTGAGAAACGCGCTTGGCGTTTTTTTATCAGCGGCAGACCTGGGTTGCTTCGGCGTCGTGGACCGCATGCCAAGAATCAGGCTTCGGTACTTTTGCTCTACCTGATAAAACTGCGGGAAAGTAGACATTAGGCTTAAATCGTCAATATTTCCCGCGTACACACCGGACAAAAGGGGTTCAATTAAGTTTTCCACTACTTCGTTACCGAGACGATGGCGGAAAAATTCACCCAGCGAGCGATCTCCGTCTTTTTGTTCTCCGCGCGGCAGTACCAGATCAAGCGCAGCGCGTATCTTTCCGGCTGGCGAGAATAGCGAGGTGGTCACAAACGGTGCCAGCTTGGTTGGAATACCCATGATAGCACCGCCCGGAATTGGATACAGGCGGTCATTATTCAGGATATACGCTTGTCCTGTCTGGTTGCGCACCAGGTCATCCTCAAGCCCTACTTCTTTTACCAGACGAGAAGCGCTTGTTTTGCGCGCCAGGAAAGAATCCGGCCCACGTTCTATAACAAACCCGTTTGTATAATCGGTCTGTACCTGGCCGCCCAGACGGTCGGTTGCTTCCAACAATATATAGTTGATGGGCAGCTTCTGTTCACGAATCGCTTTCTGCAGGTAATACGCGGTTGTCAATCCGGTAATGCCGCCCCCGACAATCGCGACTATAAGGGTTTCTTGCGTGCTCATCATTCATCACTTTCTTTCTTCTAGCTTCTTAAGTACGGCAGATGCGAGTGCTTCAATAAACGTGTCATGCGTATTCGGCATCGGCGGGCGCAGGTAGCGGATGCCTAACTCATCAGCCAAGTTTTTACACTCATAATCATTGTCGTACAGTACTTCAAGATGATCGGATACAAAACCGATCGGACAGAACACCATGGTAGTGTAGCCTTCGCTATGCAGTTCGCGCATTTTGTCCAATATGTCCGGACCGAGCCATGGCTCCGGTGTACGGCCCGCGCTTTGCCAGGCGGTTGTATAATGCGGTACACCGGCCTTCTCGGCAATCATCCGTGCGTTGTCTGCAATCTGGTCCGGATACGGATCATTCATCTGAATAATTTTTTCCGGCAGGCTGTGCGCCGAGAAAATAACAATGGTTTTGTCGAGTTCCGCTTCCGGAATGGCCGCAACAGTTTCTTTCAACTGCTCCGCCCAATAGCGGATGAAGGCAGGCTCTTCATGCCAACTGTCGATGGAATGGATAACAGGACCGCCGAGTTTCCCGCTTTCTTCATGAGCGCGGCTGTTATACGATCTGGCGCTGAATGTCGAGTAGTGGGGGGCCAATACGATACTCACCGCTTCCTTGATGCCGTCCGCGTGCATACGCTTTACACCGTCCTCGATAAACGGCGTAATATGCTTTAGGCCGAGATACGATTTGAATTCATATTCGTCCTGCATACGATTAAGCGCTATTTCAAGCGATTTGGCCTGCTCTTCCGTAATGCGGGCGAGCGGGGAGATGCCTCCGATTTTTTCGTAGCGCTCGGTCAGCTCCTGCAGCAGTTCCGGCGTTGGTCTGCGGCCACGGCGGATATGTGTATAATACGGTTCAATCTCTTCGGTGCTGCGCGGCGTTCCGTATGCCATCACGAGAAGCCCCATTCGTTTTGTCGTCATCCTCATAGCCCCGCTTTTTTATTATTTTCCTGTTGAATATTCGTGAATAAACGCGGTTAAGCGCTGTAGAGTTTCAACTTTCACTTGCGGATACACACCGTGTCCAAGGTTAAAAATGAACCCCGGAGTCTCCATTCCTTGATCCAAAATCTCTTTCACTTTTTGCTTGAGCTGCGGCCAATCAGCGAGCAGAAGACCGGGATCGAGGTTGCCCTGAACCGTCTTGGTGACGCCCTGCTGGCGAGCCGAAGCAATGCTTGTTCTCCAATCGAGTCCGATAACATCAAGCGGCAGCTTGTTCCATTCTTGAAGCAGGTGGCCGGCCCCGACACCGAACATAATCTTCGGTGCTTCCTCTTCTTTAAGAGCGGAGAAAATACGGTTCATAATCGGAGCGACGAATGTCGCATAATCTTGGGCATTTAATGCACCTACCCACGAATCGAATACCTGTACTGCCTGAGCGCCTGCACGGATTTGCGCCTGCAGATAAGCGATCGTCATCTCGCCCAGTTTATCCATTAGCAGATGCCACGTTTCCGGGTTGGAATGCATGAACGCTTTCGTTTTATAGTAATTGCGCGAAG
This sequence comes from Aneurinibacillus danicus, assembly GCF_007991215.1. Classification (GTDB taxonomy): domain Bacteria; phylum Bacillota; class Bacilli; order Aneurinibacillales; family Aneurinibacillaceae; genus Aneurinibacillus; species Aneurinibacillus danicus. The sequence continues at coordinate 41,606 of NZ_BJXX01000085.1, read as the reverse complement.
GGCCCCCTTCAATTAAATAGCTGGCCAGCGTGAACGGTGCGCCTGCGAATCCGATAAGCGGGACCGGCAGTTGTTCGCGCAGCAGTTTAATCGTATCGAGAATATACGGCACATCTTCCGTCGGATTAAGCGGTTGCAGTTTCTCGACGTCTTCCCGACAGGTAATTGGATGGTCGATGACCGGGCCGATGCTGGATTTGATTTCAACATTCACACCCATGGCCGGCATCGGCGTCATAATGTCGGCAAATAAAATGGCCGCGTCTACGCCTAACTGCCGGATGGGAAGCATAGTAACTTCCGCGCATACTTCCGGATGGTGCGTAATTTCAAATAGCGAGTATTTCTCGCGAATCTTTCGATATTCAGGCTGGTAGCGGCCTGCTTGTCTCATATACCAAACAGGTACATGGGCATGCGCTTCTCCACGACAGGCTTTTAAAAAATTATCATTAAATGGCTTTGTGCTCATTTTGCCACACCTTTCCTTTCGGTAAACGTAAAAACGATAAAAACCTTCCTATTGTACGATAGCACATCTCTCTTCCAAAAGATAAGGAGTTATTGTGACAAGTACTCTTCGAGCGTGATGCCTTTACGTGTGATTTCTTCTGCGGCTTCCTTGCCCACATAACGTATGTGCCAAGGCTCGTATGAATAGCCTGTCACGGCTTCTTTGCCTTTCGGGTAACGGATGATGAATCCGTGTTTTGCCGCGTTTTTGGCGAGCCATTTGCCTTCCGGCGTGTCACCGAAGTTTTCTTCCAGCGTATAGCCGACGCGTTTGCTCGTAATGTCAATCGCAAGTCCGGTCTGATGTTCGCTCTGTCCGGGATGAGCGCTAACGGTGTTGGCTTTTTCCTCGCTGCCGTATTTTTGCGCAAGACGCTTGAAAATAGCTTCTTGTGTATCGTAGCTGCGATAGGCGGATTGCCCGACAATGTCAATATTGTCCTGCCTGGCTTGGGCGAACAGATTCTCAAGCGCGCGGGCCGCCTCTTTTCGCATAAGCTTTTTCGGGCTTTTGCCTTCAAATGAAAACGGAACATTCGGTTGAACCAGGTCCGGCGGCTCGTACTCCGGCTTGAGATTGCGCTTCTTGTTGACGACGACAAGCGTGTCGAGCATATTGGTTACTTCCATTGCGCCGTCTTTACCCGGAGCGACAGTGGTGGCCAGCGCTGCCCGCACTTTTGGCGAATTGGCGTCCGATTTCTCCTGTTTGGCGGTCTGGCTGGCGCCTGGGCCTCCGGAAGACTGCTGGTTTGCCGGTTCGGACGAGCATCCGACCGTAAGGGATGTCGAGAGCAGAATTGCTGCCAGCCATTTTTTTTGGTGTTTCAAAATGAATAACCTCTTTTCTACTTACTGAGTGATTTGAATATACAGGCATAAAAATGGAGCATACGCCATACGGCGCCATGCTCGTCTCCAAATTTATAGGATAAACGTAATATGATCTTAACATATTTTTCTTTGAGCGTTCAATTTTTTACATAAAATCTATGATTCGCCCCCAAAAAGGTCATGCCCACGAAAAACATACTATATACAGGTGTTAATGACTGATATATACAACTATATATTATGTTTTTTGAGTTATTATTTTTCAATGGAAAAAACTATAATAGAGCTAAGATATCTTACTATGAGGTGATCATAGTGGGAAAACTTTTTTCGGCTATACTTCCAGAGCATGAAAAGTTTATTAAGCAGCAACGAATATTTTTTGTTGGTTCAGCTCCTTTAGATGCAGAGGGTCACGTGAACATTTCCCCGAAGGGATATGATGTATTGCGCATATTTTCACCTACAGAAGTTGCCTACTTAGACCTGACAGGCAGCGGCAATGAAACGAGTGCGCATATTAAAGACAATGGTAGAATCACATTCATGTTTGTTTCTTTTGAAGGTCCTCCGATGATTCTGCGTCTATACGGGATCGGGCGTGTAATACTACCCGATACGGATGAATGGAACGAGTTAACCAAAAATTTTAATCTTTTTCCGGGCGTACGTCAAATTATTAGTGCTACTATACATGCGGTGAAAACTTCATGTGGTTTTAGCGTGCCTTTCTTCTCATATCAGGGTAATCGCGACACTCTTAAGCAATGGGCCAATAAGAAAAGTGAACAAGATCTTACAGCTTATCGTCAGGAGAAAAATTCTATAAGCATGGATGGGATTGTTACTCCGCTAGGTCAAAAAATATCTGAAACCATTCTTTTCGACGAGTGAGCATCCGTTCGGGGTCTGACCCCTACCAGAGAGGGGTTACCCCCGAGGTGATCAGTATCTATAAAATTGGCTCAACACCAAAAAATATGCTTGACCGTTTGACATGTACACAAAGTGCGGTGATGGGAAATGGAGAAGGAATAGGCATGTCACTTCGTTACGCTCTGCTAGGAAGTGTAGGCCGTTCCCTTTCGCTCAATGATCGCTAAAAGCATTCCGTTACCCATCCCAACAACCCTTGTATATATAGCAGTCAAGCATGGTTTATGGTGGAGAAAAATAAAATTCATAAATTTGTAATAATTGAATTTATTGCTAATATATTTAAACTACTTCTTTATAATGTATAATTTTACCATATAATATGTATTAAAAATATAGGTTCAGCAACAATTCATGGGGAACATAGTTCGACATAGTGGACAAAAAAGGAAAATCCAAATCATCATCGTATTGGGTAAGTACCCCTACTTCCCTTTACGAAAGGATGATTTGGATGCTTAACCATTATACCATTGAAGCTGAATCGAAAACAGTTCCTTACCGCATTGTTCATCAAGAAGAAATTCCTTTTGGATACCCGGATGCTCGATTACACCGTCTACTTATATTTACGAACGACGGGACGTATTGTCCGCATTGCAGCACTTGGACAACTACGGTTCATGAATATCATCCGAAAGTGGTAATCTCAGGAACCTATAACGGCACACCCATCTCTGACTATTTCATTCATCGACGATTTCAATGTAATGGCTGCCACCGTACATTCATGGAACGCCTTTCTTGGCTGAAGCCGTATCAGCGACTGACGGAATCAGGAAGAACCGCTTTATTGTACTCCATCAGCGATAGCACCTTTCAAGCAGTTGGCGAAGCCTTTGGGCGCAGCGGACAAAATGTCAAAGTTCATCTCCGCCGTTATGATCAAGCCGCTCAGGCCGTGATGTCGGGGAAAAAACCACGCCTGTTTTTATGGGAATCGACGAAATTAGCTTGGCCAAAGGCAAGGGCAGCTATCGTTTGGTCGTGTACGATCTGACCGTTCCATGGCGTCCTCAGTTATTGCTCATTCACGATACTCGCAAAAAAGAAGACGTGATCTCGATTCTACAAAGTTTTTCCATACCTGAGTGCATCATTGGTATTGCGATTGATATGTGGGAACCTTACAAGACAGCGATTGAGACGGCATTACCACATGTGCTCGTCGTGATCGACGCCTTTCATGTCGTGCAGGCTTCCACCAAAGCCGTAGATGAGGTTCGCAAAAAAGTCCAAGCGAAGGTAAGCAAGGAACAATCGCTTGCATTAAAGCAAGATAAGGATTTGTTCTCAAAGCCCATTGAAGAACTAACGCCAGAAGAAGGGGAACGATTGCAAGCATGGCAACAATCCATGCCAGAATTAGCCCAAGCGATCTCCCTCCACCAAAAGCTTAGAGCCTTGTACCGTTGTCGAGATTACGAAGATGCACTTTCACTTCTGGCCGAATGGGAACGTGAAGTGCTAGCTACTTCCTTAGAGTCATTCCACAAGTTGCTAAAAACAATATGGAATTGGCTTCCAGAAATCATGAACCGTTTTATATGCAAAATCTCCAACGCCAAAACGGAAGGGAAGAATAACCAACTTCGGGCTATGAATAAACAAGGTTTTGGCTATTCTGTTCACTCGTTGTAGGGACGAATGGAGATGAAAGAACAGAAGACAGCACTAACTTGGTGGTGAAAGTACCAAGAGCGCATCCATCAAAAATTAGCCTGACCCACAATTCGACATCCACTTTCTCTTACAGGTGTTTACTGTAACGACTATGTCGAATTTTGTTGGATACCCCGCAAAATGTTACTGAACCCTTTTTATTATTTGATAAATTATTTGGGTTTTATGATATTTTCATTATATTATCAGTGACATTTAATTTTAAATCAAAAATCCATTACTAAAAACAAAACAATATTTTCTTTTTTCGGAAAAAAATTAAAAATAGAGAGAAAATAAAGCGGTGATGAAAAATGCTATCTTTTAAGCCAGGAAATATTCTTTTTGAAGGAAGCGTAGGTGAATGGAAAGCCACTTGGTCTTTTGGTGGATTTATTAATGATAATACTATTACCATTATTTATACAGCGCATCGTTCTGAAATTGCACTAGGTAGAGGCTTAACGTCATTTTCATCAAATTACTTTTACCATATAGAAGTTGGCACAGAAATTCAGCTACCCCAAACTGAAAGAAAAACATATGTTGCAAAATTTATTCCTGAAGAAAACACCATTTACTTGCAAAAAGACCCTGTAAAATAAGCGAAAATTCCCAATAATACTACTTATGGTAAACACGCTAAATATGAGCATCCGTTTGGGGCCTGACCCCTACCCGAGAGGGTTTACCCCCCGAGGCGATCATTCGGCGAATTGACGTCCGATTTCTCCTGTTTGGCGGTCTGGCTGACGTCTGGGCCTCCGGAAGACTGCTGGTTTGCCGGTTCGGACGAGCATCCGACCGTAAGGGATGTCGAGAGCAGAATTGCTGCCAGCCATTTTTTTTGGTGTTTCAAAATGAATAACCTCTTTTCTACTTACTGAGTGATTTGAATATACAGGCATAAAAATGGAGCATACGCCATACGGCGCCATGCTCGTCTCCAAATTTATAGGATAAACGTAATATGATCTTAACATATTTTTCTTTGAGCGTTCAATTTTTTACATAAAATATGTGAAACTATATGGTAGCTTTGGTAAGGTATTTATTTACAAGGGTCGGTACAATATCGAATTCGTTGAGTTGGCCGCAATAAAGCACATCTTCCTCTCCATGCTGCTGGGCAAGGCGTTTTCCTGTTGCGGTCTTAAGCAGAAGCCCGGGAAGCGCGCCGCCAAGCTGTAAATAGCTTGCTTCAAGTGCTATGCCTAGATCGCATACTTTGCTTGAGGGAAGAAGCTGACGGGCTCGATGCACCATCAGCCCGGCGGCCAATCCGTCTTCAAGCGCGAATTCATGGCGCGTACCCGCACAATACAGCGTGATGTCTAATTGTCGCTTGATGGCTTCCCGAATGCAGGCCTCTGCGTTAAGGAAGCATCCGACAAATACATGTGCGGCACGTGCCGCCTTACTGATGGCGATGGTTCCGTCAGTGGTTGTTAGCACAAGCTGTTTACCGGGCTGCTTAAAAGCGCGGAATGCGGTAGGGGAATTGCTGTATTCAAATTCTGCCACTTTTTTTCCGTGCCTTTCCCCGGCACAGATGACCCCTTCTGTGCGCAGTCCTTGCGCCTGCCCAATCGTTTCAACGGGAAGAACGGAGGTGAAGCCTGCCCCCAGCGCAGCCACAATTGTGCTTGCTGCTTTCAGTACATCGATGACAACGACTGTTCGCCCCACAATTTGCTCCTGCCGGATCTCTTCGATTGTCTGCACGATTTCAATCCTCATGGTTCTCTCTTCCTCTTTCCCTTCGGTTTTATGTGTTTATAGTATGCCGGATAAAATATGGGCGTTCCCTTCCCCGGATATATTCCATGTTGTACATGCATACGTTGAAAAGAGGGGAGGGATACGCATGCTTGAAAAAGCGATTATCGGTATGGCGTCATTGCGTCTAATCTCAGGTTCGCTTGAAATTTTGGCCGCACTGTTAATCATTAAATTCAACGAAGTGGAGAAGGCGCTGCTCATCAATTCTAGCCTGGTGCTAGTCGGACCTCCGGTGCTTTTGCTGACGACCACTATCGGGTTAATGGGGATGGCGGACCGGATTAGCTTCGCAAAGGTCTTATGGATTCTTATTGGTATGGTCTGTATTTTAATCGGGGTTCGCAAATAGGGAGGAGGTACATGTATGCGTTATGTAGTGCAAAAAGGGGATACGGTGCTAAAAATAGCGAATCGTTTTGGTATTGGCGTGACAGCCCTGCTCAGCGCTAATCCGGCGCTTATGCGGCGCACGTATCTAATTCCCGGCCAGGTGGTGACAGTGCCTGAAGCGGTTGTCTCCTATGAAATACAGTCCGGTGATACTCTTTATTGTATTGCGAAGAACTTCGGTGTAGCACCGCAGGATTTACAGGAAGCAAACCCGTCGCTTAAAAGTCTTGCGCCGGAAGCGGAACTTATATCAGGTACGGTGCTGGTGATTCCTCACGTTCACACAGAACGTATTGTGGATACAGATGCAGAGTACACACCGTATGATCTTACCCGGAACGCAGCCATGCTGAAAGGACGGTATCCGTTTCTGCAGATCCGAACAATCGGGCATTCTGTTATGGGGAAACCTTTGTATGCTATTCGGTTGGGACAGGGGCCAAAAGAGGCGTTTTACAGCGGTGCATGGCATGCCAATGAGTGGATTACGGCGTCCGTACTTATGAAATTTGTGGAAGACATGGCACGTGCCTATGCGCAAAAAGAGACGCTACGCGGGTACGATATTGAGGAGTGGTGGCACCGGTTTAGCGTATGGGTGATGCCGATGGTAAACCCGGACGGGGTAGAGCTGTCATTGCTTGGAATTGAATGTTCGCACCCATACTATCAGGAAGTGATGGCAATCAACAACGGAACGCACAATTTTACAGGATGGACAGCTAACATTCGCGGTGTTGACTTGAACCATCAGTGGCCGGCATTGTGGGAGGAAGAGGCAAAAACAAGCCCGAAGGCACCTGCTCCCCGCCATTATGGCGGCCGGCATCCGTTGTCTGAGCCGGAAGCGCAGGCGGTTTACGAATTTACAAACGAGCGGAATTTTCTTGGAGTACTGGCGTACCATGCACAAGGACAGGAAATTTTCTGGGGTTTTCAACATATGGAGCCCAAGGGCAGCGAGGAAATTGTCCGCAGGATGCAGACGGTAAGTACGTATACACCCATACATACGGCGGACAGTTTCGCAGGCTATAAAGATTGGTTCATTCAGCAGTACCGCCGTCCGGGGTATACGATTGAAGTGGGGATAGGCGTCAATCCGGTACCGCTCGCACAGTTTGATATGATTTATAATCAGAATCAGCCTATTCTGCTGGAAGCTCCGTTATTATTTGAGCAGTACATGCATTTTTAGTGCAGCATATCCCAGAGCTGTTTGCCGATCAACAGGGCGGTCACGCTGATAAACAGAGGTTTTACGTAGCTGGCCCCTTTGCGGATGGCGATCCGTGAACCGAGGATAGCGCCCGCGATCATGGCGATGCCCATTAGGATGCCGTATTCATAATTCACCGATCCGAGAGCTGCAAACATAGCCAGCCCGGCGATATTACTTGCGAAATTAAGCACTTTCGCATTGCCCGCCGATCCGACGAAATCAAATCCCATCAGCAAAAAAGCGAATAAAAGGAACGAGCCTGTGCCGGGTCCGAAAAATCCGTCATAAAACCCGATAACAAGCGCTGTCATAACCGCGAAGAACACAATACGCTTGGTTACGCCTTTGTAGGTAGACTCGCTGCCCCAATTTTTCTTTATGAGTGTATAAATCGTCACCAGAATTAACAGAACGACAACGAGCGGCTTAAGGAATTCGGGTGGAATCTTCGTTACCGTATATGCGCCCGCCGCAGATCCGATAAGTGAAAGCGGGAACAGCCACGCTACCATTCGGACATTCACTTTGCCCGAACGGATAAATGAAATTGTGCTCGTGCACGAAGACATCGTGCTTGCCAGCTTGTTGGTTCCGAGCACGACCGTAGACGGAAGCCCCGTTAACAGCAGCGCCGGAATCGAAATCAAGCCTCCGCCGCCGACGACCGAATCGATAAATGATGCGAGAAAGCCGGCCGCCATAAGAAACAGCAGCATCTCTATACTGATTTGCTCCATATTATCCCTCCGACAATGATAAAAAATAAAAGCCTATTTTCTACTATACTATAATTTGCGAACAAAATATGAAAAAAGCTTCGGCCGAGAACATTCGTTAGACAATATAGACTGTTCTTTTTTTTTGCAATCATAACGCTTTTGTAAAATAAACGCATTTATTCCGGGCTTTATATAGAGTATAATAAGTACCTGGTTATAATATAAGGTTTTCATCGGGGTTTAGGAGGGACATATGGAACAGCAAGCGATTTACGCCATCGTTATTTTCTTACTTACGTATGCGCTCATCATCTCGGAAAAAATCCACCGTACCGTTGTGGCAATGCTCGGTGCGGCGCTGATGATTGTATTCGGAATTGTCGATCAGGAAACGGCCCTGCATCATGTCGACTTCAATACGCTGGGACTGCTGACAGGCATGATGATCATTGTAACGATTACTGCGCAGACCGGCCTTTTTAAGTATATAGCGATTTGGGCGGCCAAGAAAGCAAAGGGGGATCCGGTGCGCATTCTTGTAGCGCTAGGACTCATTACCGCTACGGCGTCCGCTTTCCTTGACAATGTTACAACGGTTCTCTTGATGGTACCGGTAACATTCAGTATTACGCGCCAATTGCGTGTATCGCCCCTGCCGTATTTGCTGACGCAGGTATTTACGTCCAATATCGGAGGTACGGCTACATTAATTGGTGATCCGCCGAACATTATGATTGGAAGCGCAGTCAAAGAATTAACGTTCGCCGCTTTTATTATTAATCTTACACCGGTTGTCATTGTTATTTTGCTGGTTACCGTTGGCATTCTCGCCGTCTGGTACCGCAAGCAGTTAAAGACGACACCGGAACTGAAGCAAGAATTGATGCATATGAGTGCGGAAGACGAGCTTTCCGACCCGACGCTGTTGAAGAAGTGTCTGGTAATTTTGGCGCTGACCATTGGTGGGTTCTTCGCCCATCAGGCGTTGCATATTGAGTCGGCGACCGTGGCGCTGACGGGGGCTTTCCTGCTGTTGCTTATTACAGGTGAGCATTATCTTGAAGAAGCGTTGACCCGCGTGGAGTGGACAACAATCTTTTTCTTTGTCGGTTTGTTCGTGCTGGTATCAGGATTGGTGGAAACGGGCGTTATCGCCAAGCTTGCGCAACAGGCTATTGAGTTGACGGACGGCGATGTAACAGCAACAGCCATGTTAATCCTTTGGATGAGCGCTATCGCGTCTGCGTTTGTTGATAATATTCCGTTCGTTGCGACGATGATTCCGATGATTCAGGAGATGGGCAAGATCGGCATTTCTGACTTAGAACCGCTCTGGTGGTCCCTGGCGCTTGGCGCATGTCTGGGCGGTAACGGTACGCTAATCGGTGCAAGCGCGAATGTCATCGTGGCAGGGATGGCGGCGAAAGAAGGTCATCATATTTCGTTTGTTACATTTATGATGGTGGGCTTTCCGCTGATGATTTTGTCCATTATCATTTCGACGGTTTATGTTTACCTGCGTTATCTAATGTAGAACCAAAAGTGGAAGGATTGGCAGTTTTATGAATAGAATTTTATCTAATATGGAATGGGTATAATAGGGACGGCGCCTGCGAAAGAGTTTGCAGGCGCCATTTTTAATCGGTTACAAAAAGTTCGCACCTTGACTAATGTAAGTTGTGTTATTTAGTATGGTTTTATACATTGCAAGAGGAAAGGAAGGCGAGGCAGTATGAATGACGTACTAAAAGTGATGACCAATCATCGTTCCATTCGTAGCTATACAAACGAACCGGTGAACGATGAACAGTTGAACGCCATTATGGATGCAGTGCAGGCTGCGCCCACTTCCATTAACGGACAGCATGTAACGGTCATCTGCGTGAAAGACCCGGTTAAGAAAAAGAAGATTGCCGAATTGGTCGGCAATCAGGCGTGGGTTGATCAGGCGCCTGTATTCCTGCTGTTCTGCGCTGATTTTTACCGCGCAAAGATTGCAGCAGAATTAAACGGCGAAGAATTAGTGATAACAGACAGCGTTGAATCTATCATCGTAGGGGCGTCCGATGTCGGCATTGCGATGAGCAATGCGATTACCGCAGCCGAGTCGATGGGACTTGGCATCGTGCCGATCGGCGGCGCGCGCCGAAATCCGCAGGAGCTTATAGAGTTACTGGATATTCCGGAGTATGTGTTTCCGGTGGCCGGATTGGTGGTCGGGCATCCGGCAGATCCGTCCGCTTTGAAACCGCGTCTGCCGCGTGAAGCCGTATACCATCATGAAGCGTATAATCGGGACCTGCGCGGCTTAATTGAGAAGTATGACAAACAGATGGCAGATTATATGAGAGAGCGGACCGGCGGCCAGGAATCACGCAACTGGTCACAAACTGTTTCTTCCTTCTATAAGCAAATCTATTATCCGAAAGTACGTCCGATGCTGGATAAGCAAGGCTTTGATTATAAATAAAAACGGTCCCATAAAAAGACAGCTGATTCGATTACGAATCAACTGTGTCTCTTTTATTCTTCAAAATCCAGGTTTATTTTTCTTTGCCCCCCTTCTATCAAAAACATACTATATACAAAGTTTGTTGTTTTGATTTTTTGTGTGAAAAGAAGGGGGCAGGATGTTATGCAAGCAAAGAACGATTGCATGGAAGAAAATAGACGAAGTGAAGAGAGGCCCATCGAGCATTTTGCCGTTTCTTCCGGACCCGATAAAGAAGTAAAGCAGATTATCGTGGTGACAACGCCCGATTGGAAAAGCCGCCAGGCTCGTCTTCAGGCCTTTGAGAAAGCAGGCGGAAAATGGCTGTCGGCGTTTTCGCCGATGCCTGCCGTGGTAGGGAAGAATGGATTTGCGCTGCCGGAGGATAAAAAAGAGGGCGACTACAAGTCACCCGCCGGGATTTATAAAATCGGCACCGCATTCGGCACGGCAGTAAAGCCCGGAGGCGTAACGCTGCCATACCGCCCGGTTACGCGCCAAGACTATTGGGTGGACGACAAGACATCCCCGGATTACAATACATGGGTGCATTACGGCGGTGATCCTAAAAAAAGGTGGAAATCCTTTGAGCGTCTGGCTATTCCTCTTTATAAATACGCTCTTGTTATCCGATATAATGATAATCCGGTCGTTCCCGGCAAGGGGAGCGCGATTTTTATGCATATCTGGCGCAGCCCGCAAAGTTATACGGCCGGATGCGTCGCATTGTCCGAGTCAAATCTGCTGGCCGTGCTGAGATGGTTGGATCCGAAGAAAGAGCCTGTTATTGTACAGGGTCCGGCTGCCTATCTGGCTTCGTATATCAAATAGAGAGAAAAATGCGAGAGGTTGTATGAGCCTCTCGCATTTTTGTTTATCCTGACGGTTTGTGTTTAGTAAGAAAAATCATGAGCAGTGTTCCTGCTCCGAGATAGCTAAACAGCGGATAAAGGTGGTGTACAAGTGTAGAAAAACCAAATTGACTGATGATATAGCAGACCATCAGCAGTCCGACGATAATGAAACGGGAGTCTACCTGAAAGGAAGGAAAAACCTGCAATTGTCGCGTTAAGCCGAATACGTTGCCGACCAATGTCGTGAAAATTTCTCCCAGAATAATAAGGCTGAACATCCATTGCACAAATGGACCCAGCAAAGAGACAATCATGGCCATTGGCACCTCTGCCCGCAGGGCATCAGCACTGTGGACGAGCAGCACATAATTGCTGAGCAGAAGCAGGATGCCAAGCCCGATACCGCCTACCACGCTTCCTCCTATCAAAACCCGGCGATCCTGCATTTCGCTGCCCAACGGCACAAGCACGGCCAGCGCGAGCGAGAGGTTAAATGCAACATAGAGGAAGGGGGAGAGTGCCCAGCCTGCTGCGTTGATAGAGCCGTTGAACGGAGGAAAATCCATACCATTCATTATAAATGTGCGTATGCCAATCAATACGGTAAAACCGAGCATAAGAGGAACGACCAATGTATTGACAGTCATAATGGCGTGCATGCCGCGCGAGGTAATAAAGTAGACGAGCAAAGCTGTCGCGATGACGCCGGCCTGGTAAAATCCCCCGAGTTGCTGTGCGAACAAGGCTCCGCTCCCTGCCAGCATCACACCGGTCGTACAGAGCAGTGTAAGCAGTGTGAACGTGTTAATCCAGAAACCGGCTCGGCTGCCGAATACATACTGGTTAAACTGGTGATAAGAAGACGCGCCAATGCTGTGGGCGAGCAGCATGATTTTAGCTCCTGCGAGGATAAACAGCAGTACGCTAACCGCGATAATCAGCACGCTTTTGCTGCCGTAACGGGTGACGAACTGAAAGATTTCCTGCCCGCTCGCGAATCCGGCGCCAACAATCGTTCCAATATACGTAAACCCCACCTGCAGGATTGCCTTCCACCGGGCCAGGGTATAATGTTTCGTCTTCGTGCTTCTCACCTCTCTTCTGTGAAAATTATGAGGAAAGAAGATTCAAAGAAGAAAAAAGAATCCTCTTTTTTCCACGTTGAAATCTTCTCACCCTTCTTTCCTTATCTCTTCTTTGCTATTGTATGAGATTGTCCACCCCGGTAGACTGGCCCTGTGCAGATTAAAAAATCTCGTTACTTTGTTCTTGCTTTGTTTTACAATAAAGAGAAATAGAGCAGGCATTGCTCGATTTTAGGAGAAAGCAGGAGGACACAAACGAATGATAAAGTGGATAAAAGAATGGGTGCCCGTAATTCTGTTGGCAATCGTGTTAAGTATGACCATTCGTACATATATCGGGGAAGCTGTCGTTGTACCGAGCGGATCTATGCTGCCGACAATTCACATTAATGACAGGCTGGCGGTCGACAAGATGACCGGCCCGAATGATTTGCAGCGAGGCGACATTGTTGTGTTTTATCCGCCGCTGCCTGACAAGAAAGATGAACGTTTCATCAAGCGGCTAATCGGCATCGGCGGTGATACGATCGAGATAAAAGACGGGGCGCTATACCGCAATGGAAAAAAGGTGGATGAGCCATATATCAAGGAGCCGATGAAGTATGACTTTGGCCCTGTTACCGTACCTAAAGGAAAATTTTTCTTCCTTGGAGACAATCGGAATGAAAGCTATGACTCTCATCTATGGCCGGATCCGTTTGTAGACGCAAGCGCCATCGAAGGCAAAGCTCGTTTCCGCTTTTATCCTTTTACCGACATGCAGCCCATGTAATGAAAAACGAGGTAGTACGGCAAGCGGGCTGAACAGGCTGTGATCAACAAATAGATAACGTTGTAGATGAAGTGAAGTTTGGGGGCGCGGATTTCAATACAAGGAAAAGTGGTAAGCCTTATTTGAAGGCTTACCACTTTTGCACGTTTTTACCCTTCTTTGATTGTGGTAAGACGCGCTTCGACTTTCTTACCAATGAGCCAGAGCCCAAAAATGGCGAGAGCCACCAGCAATAGCTTCCACGGATGATCGATGAACGACATGACATCATGACCAATAAAAGCGACGACAAAAATCATAATCGCTTTACCAAGCATGATAGCGGAGACAAAATGGCTAATTGGAATATTTGAAAGACCGGCTACCACGTTTACAAGTGACGACGGTGTAAACGGGAAGCAGGAGAACAGAAAAATGGCGCTGAAGCCATGCCGGTTCATCCAATTCATCGCCTCATTCACCTTCGGGTGACGGGTAAGAAAGTTCAGGAAGCGGTGCTGTCCGAGCTTGCGGCAAATGGAGAATACGAGAACCGCGCCCAGACATGCGCCAATCCACGAATACAGAAATCCGAGCCACAGGCCGTATGCGGCGGCATTGCCTGCAACAATGGCCACCAGCGGCAGCGGCGGGAAGAACGATTCGATAAACGTCATGAAAATTCCCGGCAGCGGCCCGAATGATTCGTATTTGGCGAGCAGCGCCAATAAGTTTTCTTCAGAAAAATAGGCTTTTAACTCTGTCCAATTCATACTTTCATTTTACCCCAAAAAAGAAGGAAAGTGCACTAGGAAGTTGGCTTTGCCAGAAGCCCCAATCATGCCCACCTTCTTTTTCGACGTATGTGACAGAAGCGCCGCGCTGTTCGAGCACTTGTTTCATGTCACGGTTGTAACTAAGGAAATCAACTGTTTGACTGCCGACCGGGACCGCTGTTTCCTGAAGGCCGATAAGCATATAGATAGTTAAGTGCGAAAGTTTCGGCCTGCGCAGTACGCCTTTCATTACATCAGGGTAGAAAGCGCCCGATAATGACAGCACTTTACTAAACAAATCCGGCCTGTCCAATGCAAGGTCCAGGCTAACCGTACCGCCGAGCGAGTCGCCAATCAGTATGCGATCGTTTACGGCAAATTCTTTTTCGACAGCCGGGAGCAGTTCCTCAACAAAGAAGGATTTATAAATATCGTTTCGGCTGCGCCCGGTACCGTATTCTTCCGTCCGGTTTTCTTTTGAAACTGTAACAGCGACAATGATGAAAGGAAACAGTTTGCCGTTTAAAATCATTTCCTGAGCGACTGTGGCCCCGCGTCCGAAGTTGAGGAATTGCTCTCCGTCCTGCGCGTACAGTGCCGGATAAGCGCGTGAAGAATCATAGTCCGGCGGCAGATATACTTTGTAAGAGCGTGTTTCTTTTAGATAGGAGCTTTCAAGCTCGCGGCGCACGATGGTCCGCTTGCGCAGTTTCTCGTCCATTTGAATCAATCCTCCGTGTTTTTTATATGTATGGGTGAAAAAAATTGGACATGATAATGAGGAAGTGCTATACTCATCGCGAATCCAAAAACGTGAAACTGTACTTGTTGTGCAACAAGAGGTGTTTCATTGGGATATTGTTCTATTACAGTAGTGTAAATATTCTTTTCTCATAATCTTATTAAAAAAGGAGTTGTCATGATGTTACAAATTCTTTCGCCTGAAGGCAAGGTTACGGACCAAAAGCAAATGCCTCAAGTCGACGACGCCACTTTGAAAGAATTGATGCGCAGGATGGTATACACCCGTGTGTGGGACCAGCGCGCAATCAGTTTGAACCGTCAGGGACGTCTCGGATTCTATGCTCCGGTAGCGGGACAGGAGGCATGCATGATCGGAAGTCAGAGCGCGCTTGCCAAGGAAGACTTCATTCTGCCAAGCTACCGTGATATCCCGCAAATCGTCTGGCATGGGTTGCCGTTGTATCAGGCGTTTCTGTATTCTCGCGGACACTTCCACGGCGGTCAGATTCCGGACGATGTAAACGTTTTAATGCCGCAAATTATCATTGCTGCCCAAATCACACAGGCGATGGGCGTTGCAATGGGCTTCAAGTTGAAAAAAGAAAAGCGTATCGCGATTACGTACATAGGTGATGGTGGTACGTCGCAGGGTGATTTCTACGAAGGTTTAAACTTCGCCGGCGTGTACAAAGTACCGGCCGTCTTCTTCGTACAGAATAACCGTTATGCGATTTCTACACCGTTCTCCAAGCAAACCGCAGCTGAATCCATCGCGGCCAAAGCGCAAGCGGCAGGTATCAAAGGCGTGCAAATCGACGGTATGGACGTGCTGGCCGTATACGAGACCGTACGTGAAGCAAGAGAGCGTGCGCTTGCTGGCGAAGGTCCGACATTGATCGAAGCCCTGACGTTCCGTTACGGACCGCATACGATGGCGGGCGATGATCCGACCCGTTACCGTGCGCAGGAAGAAATGACGGAGTGGGAGCAGAAAGACCCGCTTGTTCGCTTCCGTTCGTACCTTGAAAGCAAAAACCTCTGGTCCAAAGAGGAAGAAGATCAAACAATTGAGCAGGCGAAAAATGAAATCGCCGAGGCGATTAAGAAAGCCGATGCTCAACCGAAACAAAAAGTGACCGACCTGATCGACATTATGTTTGAAGAGAAGACTCCGGCTCTGCAGGAGCAATACGATGAGTATAAGCAGAAGGAGATGAAATAGACAATGGCACAAATGACCATGATCCAAGCCATTACAGATGCACTGCGTACAGAAATGAGAGCAGATCCGAGCGTGCTTGTGTTCGGTGAAGATGTAGGGGTAAACGGCGGGGTATTCCGCGCAACGGACGGACTCCAGAAAGAGTTCGGTGAAGAACGTGTATTCGATACGCCGCTTGCGGAATCCGCTATCGGCGGGATGGCGGTCGGCCTTGGTCTGCAGGGGTTCCGTCCGGTTGCCGAAATTCAATTCTTCGGATTTGTATTTGAAACATTTGACGCCATTGCATCCCAGGCGGCGCGTATGCGCTACCGTTCCGGCGGAAAATACAATTCTCCGGTTACATTCCGCGCTCCGTTCGGCGGCGGCGTAAAAACGCCGGAGTTGCATGCAGACAGCCTGGAAGGTCTGTTCCTGCAGACACCGGGCGTGAAGGTCGTTATTCCTTCTAACCCGTACGATGCCAAAGGTCTGCTGATTTCTGCGATTCGCGACAACGATCCGGTTATCTTCCTGGAGCATATGAAGTTGTACCGTTCCTTCCGCGGTGAAGTGCCGGAAGGATCCTACACGGTTCCAATCGGTAAAGCGAATGTAGTGAAAGAAGGAAAGGATGTCACGATCATTACGTACGGCGCCATGGTACAGACTTCTCTGAAAGCGGCGGAACAGATTGAAAAAGACCGCGGCGTATCGGTTGAAGTCATCGATTTACGGACCATCAGCCCGCTGGATACGGAAACGATCATCAAGTCGGTTGAGAAAACGAACCGCGCTATCGTCGTGCAGGAAGCACAGAAACAAGCGGGCGTGGCTGCAGAAGTTATCGCTCAAATTAACGAGAAAGCCATTCTTTCCCTGGAAGCTCCGGTATTGCGCGTAACGTCTCCGGATACCGTGTTCCCGTTTGCGGCGGCGGAAGATGTCTGGTTACCGGACCCGGCCCGCGTGATTGAAGGTTTGAATAAAGTACTTGATTTCTAAAGTCTATCCTGTCTGCGAAAGATAACTCGCGGTAATACTAAGGAGGAGGTTCCATCTATGGCGTTCCAATTTAAAATGCCGGATATTGGTGAAGGGATTCACGAAGGTGAAATCGTAAAATGGCATATTAAAGAAGGCGATCAGGTCGAAGAAGACCAGATTATTATGGAAGTGCAAAACGACAAGGCTGTCGTTGAGATTCCATCCCCGGTAAACGGGAAAGTACTGTCCATTAAAGTGGAAGAGGGAACAGTAGCCGTAGTCGGCGACGTTCTGGTTGAATTCGATGCAGCAGGCGCATCTCAACCGGAAAGCGGGACAGTGGATGCTACCGACCGCGCTGCAGGCGAAGAGCTGAATGAGAAAGCGGACCGGGCGGAAGTAGAACAAACACCGATGACCGAACAGGGGAAAGCACCGGTACAGCAGGAAGTTGAACCTGTGGATGAAAATAAGCGCGTATACGCGACACCGGCTGTACGCAAGTTTGCACGTGAAAAAGGAATCAACATCCGTCAGGTGCAGGGAACGGGCAAAAACGGACGGATTACCCGTGAGGATGTAGAGAGGTTCGCTCAGGGCGGCGGCAAAGCACAAGCGGCAGCACCGCAAACTGATCAGACGAAACAGGCGGATCAAGCGGCACCTGCATCTGCGGCGGCCGAGCCGAAACAGGCAGCAGCCGCTCCGGCAGCGGCACAGGCGGCGCAGGGCGGACTCGAAGAGCGCAAGCCGTTGAAAGGTATCCGCAAAGCGATCGCAACCGCAATGACAAAGTCTGTGTACACCGCTCCGCACGTGACGATTATGGACGAAGTAGACGTAACGAAGCTGGTGGAGATGCGTACACGCTTCAAGCCGATTGCGGAGAAAAAAGAAGTCAAGCTGACATACCTGCCGTTTATCGTCAAAGCGGCGATCGCCGGACTGCGCGAGTTCCCGGAGTTGAACGCAAGCATCGACGACGAGAAGAACGAAATCGTATTGAAGAAATACTATAACATCGGGATCGCAACGGCGACAGATGAAGGCCTGCTCGTGCCGGTCATCAAAGATGCGGACCGCAAACCGTTGTGGAAGATTGCAGGCGAGATTTCAGAACTGGCAACCAAAGCGCGTGAGCGTAAAGCGTCTGCCGACGAGCTTAAAGGAAGCACATTCTCCATTACGAATATCGGATCTGCCGGAGGCATGTTCTTCACTCCGGTTATCAACTATCCGGAAGTGGCCATTCTCGGCGTAGGCCGCATTACGAAGAAGCCGGTTGTAAATGAAAACGATGAAATCGTGGTGGCTCCGGTTATGGCGTTGTCCTTAAGCTTCGATCACCGCTTGATTGACGGTGAAATGGCACAATTGTACGTGAACTACATCAAAGGACTGCTGCAAAATCCTGAAATGCTTGTCATGGAGGTGTAAAGCATGGTAGTAGGAGAGTTTACAACAGAGCTTGACGTGCTGGTTATCGGAGCGGGTCCGGGCGGATATGTGGCGGCGATTCGTGCCGCCCAGCTCGGCAAGAAGGTAGCGGTTGTGGATAAAGCGGAAGTCGGCGGCGTATGCTTGAACCGCGGCTGCATTCCGTCCAAATCGCTGATTTCGGCCGCTAAGCAGTACGAACAGGCGAAAGAAGGCGCAAGCATCGGTATTCATGTCGAAGGCGTAACTGTCGATATGAAGAAAGTGCAAGAGTGGAAGCAGAGCGTTGTAAATAAGCTGACAGGCGGGGTAGGAACCCTTCTTAAAGGAAACGGCGTTGAAGTAATTCCGGGCGAGGCGTTATTCGTAAGCGAAAATGAAGTGCGCGTATTCCACGGCTATGAAGTAAACCGTTATAAATTTAACCACTGCATTATCGCCACAGGCTCGCGTCCGATTGAAATTCCGGCGCTTCCGTTCGGCGAGCGCATTCTGTCTTCGACCGAAGCGCTAATGCTTGATCACATTCCGGAAAAAATGCTGGTCGTCGGCGGAGGATATATCGGCATCGAGCTGGGAACGGCATTCGCCAAGCTGGGATCGAAAGTAACCGTGCTTGAAGGTATGACGAACATTCTGCCGGGCTTTGAGAAGCCGATGGTGCAAATGGTGCGCAAGAAACTTAAAAAGCTCGGTGTGGAAATTCACACCGAAGCAATGGCGCAGTCAAGTGAAGTGACGGAGAACGGCGTAAAAGTAACGGCGAAAATTAAAGACAAAGAAGAGGTATTCGAAGCGGATTATTGCCTGGTAACGGTTGGACGCCGCCCGAATACGGACGGACTCGGTCTTGAAGCGATCGACATGAAGCTGACGGATCGCGGCCTGATCGAAATCGACAAACAGTGCAGGACAAGCGTACCGAACATCTACGCGATCGGCGACGTTGTGGCAGGTCCGGCGCTTGCTCATAAAGCATCTTACGAGGGCAAGGTGGCGGCAGAGGTCATTGCCGGTCAGCCGAGCGAAATCGACTACATGGCGATTCCAGCGGTCGTCTTCTCTGACCCGGAAATGGCGACGGTTGGTTTGACAGAAGAGCAGGCGAAAGAAGAAGGCTACAAGGTGAAAACCGGCCGCTTCTCGTTTGCTGCAAATGGACGCGCGCTGAGCGTCAATGAAACGGACGGCTTTGTAAAAGTGGTGGCTAACGAGGAAGATGGCCGCGTGCTGGGCGTACAAATTGTTGGTCCGGAAGCGTCTGACCTGATTGCAGAAGCAGGCCTTGCGATCGAGATGGGCGCGACGCTCGAAGACATTGCACTGACTATCCATGCGCATCCTACACTGGCGGAAGTGACGATGGAAGCTGCGGAAGCGGCGCTCGGACACAGTATTCACTCGTTATCGAAGTAAGACAATATAGAACAGAAAGAGCAGGCGAAGTTATACTCAGCCTGCTCTTTTTCTACATTCCTTCTTTTAGCTAAATAAGCGATTCGGACACGTCCGCCATTTTGCGGGAGTTTTCTTCCAGGGACGTCATGGAAGCGCTGATTTGCTCCGTGGCTGCGGCCTGTTGTTGGGCCAGGCTATCGAGGTTTTTGACCTCTTTTACAATCTCTTCGATGGTACTGGACATTTCCATGAGATTTTTCGAGATTTCTTCTACATTTTCCCGCGTACTGGAGGCCAGCTTGCGCACCTCGTCGGCGACAACCGCAAATCCCCGTCCGGCATCGCCTGCACGTGCCGCCTCGATTGCCGCATTGAGAGCGAGAAGATTGGTTTGATCGGCCACCTGCTTGATTAAGTTGATGACTTTGCCTACGGTGCTCAGTGCATTCTGCGCCTTCTGAGAGTTTACGGAAAGAGCGCTGACCGCGTCTGCCATACCTGTTGCTCCCGCCGCAATTTCTTCGGTGGCCTGAGTGGTCTGTTCGGAAGTCTGCATCAGTTCGGACGCCATCTTCTTCAGCTGTTCCTGCTTGTGAATCGGCATGGCAATAGCCATGGCGCCGATGAGGCGACGGGTTTCGTCAAACAGGGGAACCGTGTTGGCAGAATAACCGAATCCGAACGGCGATTCTTTCTCGCTGATGATTTGATTAATCTTCCGTTTCTGGTCCAGCGTGCGGCGCAGTGTGCTATTTTCGGGGATGGGGCTTCCGACCTTAAAACCAAATTTCACATGTTTTCCTTCCCAGTATCCAATCACTTTTTCTGTATCGGTCAGCACAAACGTGTTTTCTTCATTAAATAATTCGTAAAGGCGCAGACAAGCTCTCTTCAGTGAGTCAAGTTCATCGTGAAGATTCTGGTTTCTTTCGGTTTCCATAATCATAGGGAGCACACTCCTATTCAATTTAAGAAATGGTATGTTTTTTGACTGGTATTTTCTGCTCCTTTTATCATAAACCAAAACATGGAATAAGAGAACAAAGAAATAGATAAATTTAGTTCTATAAGTATACAACGAAGCCGGGGAGCTATCCCCGGCTTTTGAATTACATTATTTAACTGCTGCAGCCTTTGCTTCTTGTTTTGCAAGTTGTTCCTTCACATAGCGGTTGTCTTTGTGCTCCGCACATTCTGGCGAGCAAGAACGCTTATGTTCATCTTCGCATGCTTCACAGCAGAAATGCTGTACATTGCACCACGGGTTCGCACAGTTCACATAGCGGTCGCTTGGCGTGCCGCAGTGTTTACAGGTAGAGATGATTACATCTTCTTCGGTTCGGTTAATCGGTACGGAAATTCGCTCGTCGAATACGTAGCATTTACCGTCAAACAGGCGTCCCTGCACTTCCGGATCTTTGCCGTATGTGACAATTCCGCCGTGCAGCTGCGCTACGTCCCTGAACCCTTCTTTAATCAGAAAACCGGACAGCTTTTCGCAGCGGATGCCGCCTGTGCAGTACGTGATAACTTTTTTATCTTTGTACTGGCCCAGATTCTCGCGGATCCATTCCGGGAACTCACGTGAGGTTTTAACGCCGGGGCGAATGGCGCCACGGAAATGGCCGAGTTCGTACTCGTAGTCGTTACGACCGTCAATGACAATCACATCATCACGCTGCAGATGCTCGTAGAATTCTTTCGGACTTAGATATTTTCCTGTCGTCTCGTTCGGGTCTATGTCTTCGTCGAAACGCCAGGTTACAATTTCTTTTTTGTGGCGGACAAAGATTTTTTTGAATGTGTGCTTATCGGCCTCATCGATTTTGAAGAAGATATCGGTAAAGCGCGGGTCTTTGCGCAGTTCTGCCATGTAAGCGTCCGTTTGTTCCTTTGTTCCAGACAGCGTGCCGTTAATCCCTTCTTCGGCGATGATAATCCGGCCTTTCACTCCAAGTTCTTTGCAGAATACTAAATGTTCAGCTGTGAATTCTTCCGGATTCTCAATATGGACGTATTTATAATATAAAAGCACGCGATACGGCTTTTCCTTCTCTCTATGCGTTTGCTGCATGAGAACATTCCTCCCTGTGGTATAGTTTTGCTGCATTAATGAATTTCCCGGGTATAGCTCATATAGACAAGCGATACGAAAATCATGCATAATAAGAAACAACCAGTTTATGTTATACGGGAACTGGCTGTGTATATTAAACAATATAATTATGTTGTTTATATTACGGTACTACATCATATCACAGTCAATGCCGAAAAGGGAAGTGGGGATTTGTAGAAATGTCAGCATGGTTCGGTTCTTTCATTATCGGCTGGATGATTCTTCTTATTTCATTGTTCGCCATCGGCGGTTACTTCATGTTTCGAAAGTTTTTGAAATCGATGCCGAAACAGGATGGAATGTCAGACTTGGATTGGCAGGATCACTATATTGATAGGACGCGTCATATGTGGACGGAAGATACGATGGAGCTGCTGAACGAACTGGTCAGCCCGGTTCCGGAGTTGTTCCGCGATGTGGCCCGCCGCAGCATTGCCGCCAAAATCGGCAAGCTGGCGCTTGAGGAAGGTGCGGAGAAGATGACGAATGACCTTGTCATCAAAGGGTATATTCTGGCGACACCGGCACGCGATCATAAGTTTTTGGTCGCTCATTTAAAGAAAAAGCAGATTGATTTTTCGCCGTACAAACAGCATTTAAAAATTAATGTAGAATAACGGAAAAAGAGAAGGAGCGTTCGCTTGAATGCCCTTCTCTTTCGTGTTTTAAACGGTTACGGGGAAAAGTAAAAACATAGATGACTCAGGAAACGGAGATGGTTACCATATTCGGGGTTGTTTTTATTTTAATGCCTGCCGCTTAGCAGCAGCGTGTGCGGTTTCCGTTTCCGTACCGTTCGTCAATCGCCTGCCGGAAGAATTCCTTCTCCGACAGCGGAGCCGCTTCGTCTTTTGGAGGCGCCGCGTACCAGTAATCAAGATACAGCTCATAGTCCGGGATGCCGAAAATCATCCGGATTGTAGACCGAACCCGGCGCATAAGCGAATGGTTTGCGGACAACTCCTTGATTTTTTCCGGCGGAACATAGGTGCGCTGCGGACATGATTCATCGCGCCACATACATTATTCCTCCTTACTTTACGCAGTGTGCGAATGGTTGTTGTAGATGAGAGACGCGTCGCCCTTGGATTCCACGTAAGGCGCCTCCTGCAGCGAACCGCGGTATGTGCCGCGCAGAATGCTAATCCAGACTCTCAGGCAGTCGATAATAAGCAAAATCACGATGCCTGCGAAAATTGCGGTCATTACAGCGTCTACACGGTCGTTGAAAATCATCTGTTTTGCGGCTTCTATCGTTTTTACGCCCTTAGGCAGCTGACCTTGCTCCACCGCTTTTGAGAAAGCGGAGGCATGAGAGAGGAAGCCGATTTTTGGATCGGGATGGAACAGCTTCTGCCAGGCCGCTGTCATCGTAACGGTGAGCAGCCAGGAGAGCGGCACGAGCGTAACCCAGGCATACGCTTTTTTGCCCATCTTCAGGATAATCGTCGTTCCGACCGCCAGAGCAATCGCAGCCAGCATCTGATTCGCAATACCGAACAGTGGCCACAGTGTCTTAATACCACCTAGCGGGTCGATAACCCCGGCATACAGGAAGTATCCCCAGGCCACGCTAATTACGGCACTGGAAATGATATTGCCGGGCAGCCATGTCGTGTCTTTAAATTTCGGAGCGAAGTTGCCGATCAATTCGCTTACCATGAAGCGCCCGACCCGCGTACCGGCGTCGATGGTAGTCAATATAAATACAGCTTCGAACAAAATCGCAAAGTGATACCAGAATGCCATCAGCGCTTTACCGCCGACAATAGCCGAGAAGATGACGGACATACCGACCGCAAGCGACGGTGCACCGCCTGTGCGGGATAGGATTGAATTCTCCCCTACGTCTTCGGCCAACTGCGTCAATTCGGCGGCAGAGATGGTAAAGCCCCATTCTGTAATCGTGCGGGCTGCGGTCACAGCGTCGGTGCCGATAGCGGCGGCCGGACTATTAATCGCAAAGTATGTGCCCGGCGTCAGAATGGTTGCAGCGATGAGAGCCATAATGGCTACGAACGATTCCATTAGCATGCCACCGTAACCGATCATACGGCTGTGGCTTTCTTTTGCAATCAACTTCGGCGTCGTACCGCTCGATATGAGCGAGTGGAACCCGGAGATGGAACCGCAGGCAATTGTAATAAACAAGAACGGGAATAGATTACCTGTGAAAACCGGTCCGGTTCCGTCGATGAATTTCGTTACCGCAGGCATTTGCAGATTCGGCAGCGTCAGGATGATACCGATGCCGAGCAAGCCGATGGTTCCAATCTTCAGGAACGAGCTCAAATAGTCACGCGGTGCGAGCAGCATCCATACAGGCAGAATGGATGCGATAAAACCATAGATAATCATTAAAATAGCAAGCGCTTCCGGACTGAGCGTGAACATAGGTCCGAGAGTCGGAGATTCCGCCACCCATTGGCCGGCCACAAGCGCAAACATCATGAGAGCAAAACCGATGAACGAAGTTTCACCAACGCGTCCTGGACGGATATAGCGCATGTAGAAGCCCATAAAGAGCGCAATCGGAATCGTCATGGCAATCGTGAAGGTACCCCATGGACTTTCGGCCAGCGCATTAACGACGACAAGCGCCAGTACGGCAATTAAAATAATCATAATGGCAAGAATACCAACCATGGCAATCAAGCCGCCTACGGGTCCGATTTCCTCCTTCGCGATTTGTCCCAGGCTTTTTCCGTCGCGGCGCATGGAACCGATGAGGATGATGAAGTCCTGTACGGCACCTGCAAGAATAACGCCTACAACAATCCAGATCGTGCCGGGAAGATATCCCATCTGGGCGGCAAGCGTTGGACCGACCAGCGGACCGGCACCGGCAATTGCCGCAAAGTGATGGCCGAATACCACCCATTTATTTGTTGGGATATAGTCTTTGCCATCATTGTGAACTTCGGCGGGCGTGGCCCGTCTGTCATTTAGGTTGAAGACTTTATGGGCGATAAATCGGCTATAAAACCGGTAAGCCACCGCATAGCTGGCCAGGGCGGCAACCAGTAGCCAGGCTGCGTTGATTTCTTCACCGCGTACAAGCGCCAGCCATCCCCAGGCTACCGCGCCGACGATCGAAATCGCACCCCAGATGAGAATGGAGAGTATACGGCTTTTCATAATGAATCCCCTCTTTCTTTCTGTTAAATTCTATGATTTTAAATTTTCTAAAATTTTAACTTATTGTAATATATGAAAAGGATCTCCACTATCGTTTTTGAATAAATGGTAGTAAATGATACATGAACAGTAAAAAAATCGTAATTATTTGCAGAGAACAATGGAGGCAGCCAGCATGTGCCTAAAAAGGGTTCACACGTGTTGGCTGCCTGAGTTCTGTCTTGTGGAGTGCAATTTCTAAAAACCAAGCCGGGATTTCAAATCTTTGACTACTGTTCTGCTTACGGGGAGGACGGTTTCTTCTGTGTTGTTCATTTTAACCTGAACTGTGCCTTTGAACCACGGGATAAATTCCATAATATGACGTAGATTGACAATGTAGGTGCGGTGGATGCGGTAGAATTTCTCCTTTGGCAGTTTTTTCTCTAAGTCCTGAAGGGAAAACGATGTAATGTAGTTTTCATACCGGGCGTAAATTCGTGCATTCCGTCCTTCGGCGGCAGCATAAACGATGTCATCAATGTCAACGAATGCTACGCTTGTCGCTTTTTCCACAGGAATGCGGGAGAAGGAAGAGGATGATCTCGACACCGGCTGCATTGTCTCGATAATCTGGCGCAAAGTATGCTCCAAGGCGTGCGGCTCATTCGGCACGCCCTTTTGCGTGCTGCGCATGTGTTTACGCAGCCGCTCCATTGTTTTGTCCAATCGCTCCTCGTTAAACGGTTTTAAAATATAATCCACAGCTTCCGTCTCAAACGCCTGCAGAGCATAGGAATCATATGCGGTAGCATAGACGATATAGGGGCTTGCGCCACCCGCGGCCAGCTTTTCCGCCACTTCAAGACCTTCCATATCATGCAGATGAATGTCGAGGAATACCACATCCGGCTTGCAGTCGGCGATTACTTCCAGTGCTTCTTCGCCGCTTGCGGCTTCGTCCGCAATCTCAACATCGTTATATTGTTCCAGCAAATAGCGAAGCTCCGACCTCGCCGGAGCTTCATCGTCGACAATAACTACTCGCAGCATCATTTACGATACATTCCTTTCTTCCCAGGGCATGGTGAGAGTACAAACGGTACCGCCGCCCGGATTGCTCTCGATTACCAGATCGTACGGCTTGCCGTACAATGCATGCAGTCGGCTCCGCACATTCGCAAGTCCGATGCCGGACAGTGGAGGTGTATGAGTGTGCGGCGTAAATCCCACACCGTTGTCAGTGACGCGTACGGTGAGTACGCCCTTCTCTTTGCCGATAAAGATATGAATCGTGCCGCCTTTCTTTTTTGGAAGCAGGCCATGCTTGACCGCATTCTCTACAATCGGTTGAAGAATCAAGCCGGGGATATGCTGCTTCCAGGCATCCGGATGAATGGAAGTTTCAACCCGGAGCTTATCGCCGAAGCGGGCCTGCTCAATCTCAAGATAGGCCTCGACATGCTTCATCTCTTCTTCTACTGTAATCATTCGGTCGCCCTGGTGCAGATTCCGCCGGAAAAATTCGGCCAAATTCACGATAAGGCGGCGGGCCGTTTCCGGTTTTGTGCGAATGAATGAAGAGATGGTGTTCAGAGCGTTAAACAGGAAGTGCGGATTAATCTGCGCGTGTAGAGCGCGAATCTCTGCGTCGGCCAGAAGCGCCGCTTGTTTTTCCAGATCCGCGATTTCAAGCTGGGTTGAGAATAGCTGAGCCAGTCCGCGGGCCAGTTCCCAATCAACCACTGAAACCTCGTGATGACGCTTAAAATACAATTTCAACGTTCCAACCGTCGAGTCTTTCTTTTTCAGCGGCACGACAATCGCGGAATGGAGAGGGCAGTCCTTGCTGCTGCAGCCGATTTCCTCTTTGTTCTTCGCCCAGAGTACTTTCTGAGTGCGCAGCGCTTCAAGTGTCGCTTCCGTCTGCAGCGGTGTGCCTCTGCGATGGTGACTGTTTCCGGCACCGATGTGGGCAAGGATTTTCTCCCGGTCTGTAATGGCTACCGCGGCCGCCTCGGTCATGTTGTAGATGACTCGAGCTGCCTTCTCTGCGGAATATTCATCCAATCCCTGGCGCAGAATTGGCAGTGTAATGTCTGCAATTTGCAGTGCGCGCTGCGCCTGCATCGACCCGATTTTTTCTTCTTCCGCCTTTGCTGCTTGCACGATCATGACGAGCAACGCGATAGCTGAGGCATTGACGAGCATCATCGGGAGTGCAATAATTTCGACAAGGCGAAGCGCTTCCGGAAACGGTCGCGCGATGGCAAGAATAATAAGCATCTGAACGCCTTCGGCCAGAAAGCCGACCATCCAGGCAACACCCCAATGCATGGAACGCTGGTGATATCTGAGGTACACAAGACCGGCAAGCAGTCCTTCTACCGTTGTTGAGACAGCACAGGCCACATCGGTAAATCCGCCGAGAAAATACCTGTGCAGACCGGCCAAAAAACCGGTTACGGTACCGACAAGCGGACCTCCCAGAAGACCTGCCATGACGGGACCGATAACACGGGAATTGGCGAGCGCCCCCTCAATGGGGATCGCCGCGTACGTCCCGTAAATACCGATAAGTGTACATACTATAATCGTAATTACTTTATCACGCGGTCCATCCGTGCGTCTGAGCATGCGCCGGAAGAAGCGGAAACGAGAGAGAAAAAAGCCCAGCACGACAAGAGTAGCAGTGCGCTCAGCCAAATCGATAAACAGCGGATGAAGCAGCGGCATACGTACGCCTCCTTATTATGAGCGGTAACGTTGTTACTCAAAGTATATCATTCGTATGTGCCCCGTCAATTTTGAGAAGAGAGGATACAAGGAGATGAGCAGATGAACAACCTGACAATGAGTACAGATTTATATCAGATTAATATGATGTATGCCTACTATAAAAAAGGGATGGATCGGCAGCGCACGGTATTTGATGTTTTTTTCCGTAAGGCCCCCTGTGGCAACGGTTATGCGGTTTTTGCAGGACTTGAACAGGTGCTTGATTATATTGAAAACATTCGCTTTACGGAAGAAGACATCGCATATCTTAGAAGCGTCTATCCATATGAAGAAGGTTTTCTTGACATGCTGCGGAATTTCCGCTTTACCGGAAGTATCTCTGCGATGAAAGAAGGAACAATCGTCTTTCCTGGCGAGCCGCTGATTCGCATAGAGGCGCCCGTTTGTGAAGCGCAATTAATCGAGACAACCATGCTGACAATCATTAATCACCAGACACTTATCGCCACGAAAGCGGCAAGGATTGTCGGTGCAGCGAAAGGAGATATTGTTCTTGAATTCGGCCTGCGCCGAGCTCAGGGGGCGGATGCGGGTTATTACGGTGCGCGTGCCGCGTACATCGGGGGCGTGCATGCCACGTCGAATGTGATGGCAGGCCGCGATTTTGGTATTCCGGTACGGGGCACGCACGCACACAGCTTTGTACAGCTTTTCGAACACGAATTGGATGCGTTTACGGCATATAGCGAGGCATTCCCGGATGAGACGGTGCTGCTCGTCGATACGTATGACACGCTGGGCGTAGGTATTCCGCATGCCATCAAGCTTGGCCTTGCCATGAAAGAAAAAGGAAAGAAACTGCTCGGCATCCGGCTTGACTCCGGTGACCTTGCGTATTTATCCAAGGAAGCGCGCCGCATGCTGGACGATGCGGGGCTTGAGGATGTAGCTATTATTGCTTCGAGCGATTTGGATGAGCACCTGATCCAGGATTTGAAAAGCCAGGAAGCGCAGATTACGATATGGGGCGTAGGAACGAACCTGATTACGTCATCCGATTGCCCTGCGTTAGGAGGCGTATATAAGCTGGCTGCAGTGGAGAAAGACGGCGAATGGCTGCCGCGTCTGAAGATTTCCGAGAACCCGACTAAGATTACGAATCCGGGCTATAAGCAGGTCGTGCGCTTCTATGATCTGGCGACGGATAGACCCCTGGCGGATTTGATTGCGCTTGAGGACGAGGAAATTCCGCGCGACAAAATTACTTTGTTCCATCCGTTGTTTCCGCATAAGCGTAAGACAATCTGCAATTATCGGATCGAATCGCTGCTGCATCCGATGATTGAGCGAGGTCAACGTTGCTATAAAACACCTTCGCTGGATGATATCCGAGAATATTCCCGCAAAGATTTGGCCCGTTTCTCGCCCGAGATCAAGCGTCTGACTAACCCGCATGAGTATCATGTCGATTTGAGCCAGAAACTGTGGGATTTAAAGCAGCGTTTAATTCATCAGGAGCGCGAATAAAAAATGCAACTTTTCCCAATCTCCTTCCGTAAAAAGAAATGTAAGGAAAAAATTTGGAGGGGGAATCGGAATGAAAAAAAGAAGAGCGATGACAGCAGGAATGCTGAGCCTGGCGGTGCTTGCGGGAATGCCTGCGGTGAATGTGCTGGCGGCGGAGCCGTCCGCCGTTGTACAACCGCAGTCGGATAGGCTTACGCGCGGCGAATTTTTTAAGATGTTGAATGAGGCCGTTGATTTGCCGGAAGCCGGGTCGCAGCATACATACAAAGATATAGCGCAGCACAGCGAATTGTCCGGAATCGTGGGTAAGCTGCAGGCAGCCGGCATTCTTCACGGATACAGGGACGGTACCGTTCGACCGGAGCGTGAGATAAGAGCAAGCGAAGCGGTTGCGCTGATTAGCGGTGCCTTAGGAATCCCGAATCAGCCGGCACCGGGCACGGCTTCTCCGCTGCCGTCTTCACACTGGGCACGCCATATCGCAGCCTGGCTAACTAGCGCCAAAGTCGATTTTGCATGGGACAACCTGGATCGCACGCTGACCAGACAGGAAGCGCAGGGACTGATTAAACAGATGCTTTCCACTTCAGACAGCGCAAAAAAATTGCTGGAGGAAAGCCAGAAAGCCCAGCAGGCCGTCAAATCGTTCCAAATGAAAGGTTCCATGTCGCTTGGTATGGCTTTGAAAGAGAAGGCGATTGCTGATATGCCGGCCGAAGACCGTGAAATGTTCGAGAAAATCGATGGTAAGCCCATGTCCATGACATTCGAGGGCGCCTTCATGGTTCCGGACGCAATGTATATGAAGACGAATATTAACGCACTCCCTCTGATGCCGGGTACAGAAACGGGGCCGATGGATATTGAACAATACATTATCGGCAAAGACATGTATATGAAGATGCCGGAAGGTGCGCCTGCCGATCCGGAAAATCCGACCGGTTGGGTGAAGATGAAAGACGCCTTTCCGATGGATATGAAAGCGATGATGGAACAGCAGATGTCGGGCATCCCGCCGCAATTAGAAAAGAAGCTCTTCTATCGTGATCTAGGCAATGGCCAG
This sequence comes from Aneurinibacillus danicus, assembly GCF_007991215.1. Taxonomy (GTDB): domain Bacteria; phylum Bacillota; class Bacilli; order Aneurinibacillales; family Aneurinibacillaceae; genus Aneurinibacillus; species Aneurinibacillus danicus. The sequence goes on along the minus strand of NZ_BJXX01000085.1, from coordinate 11,262 downwards.
TTAGCGTTCCAGGGTCGCATCGACAAATTGACCGATTTGGCTTCCATGATGAATGGCGTACAGGGCATGGAGGATATGACGGCCTCACTTAAGGAAGCGGAAAACGTCATCCAATCAATTTACATGCAGGGCGTTATGACGCTGGATTCAAACACCAAGCTGCCCAAAGATACCAAAATGCAGGTAGTCGTTACTCTCAAAGATAAAGACGGCGGCGCAGAAGATATACCGTTTAAACAAATCACACTGTCTCAGGATATTGCGTACAGCGATTATAACGGTGACGTGAAAGTCGAACTTCCGGAAGCGGCCAAGAAAGCTAAAGAAATGCCTGCAGTTTCTGCCGATACACAAGCTTTTGAACAGCCAGCAAAAAATTAGCGGGTTGTATCGCGAATACACATAAAAAAGCATGCAAACATGCATGCTTTTTTATGTGTCAATGGTGAGGAAGAAGGAGAGGAAAGAAGAAATAAAATCGAGGGAAGAAGAAGGTGTTCGCCTTTTCCCCATTGAAATCAGCCCTTATTCTCTTCTTTTTTCCTTCGTGCCGCAAAAGTCAGCTATCCGCTATAGAATGTCAATAGAATCGACTACAGGTATATTGATGACAGCGGCAGCAGGAATATGGTATAGTAAATGCCGGATTTATACAAACTCTATTCGTAAGCCAACAACTACAGATGGAAGTATGGAGTGGTTGCATGCTCTACTCATTATTGTTGCCGGATCTGCATGTCGAATCCGTGTACGATATCGATTTATTTGAACTTAAAAAGCGTGGCATTAAGGGGATTATCACGGATCTGGACAACACGCTAATTGAGTGGGACCGTCCTGATGCAACCCCTGAACTTGTGAAATGGATGAAAGAGCTTAAGGAGCAGGGCTTTGCCGTTGTCATCGTCTCGAACAACCGAAGAACCCGCGTATCCAAAGTAGCAGAGCCGCTTGGGGTACCGTTCATTCATCAGGCGAAGAAGCCGACATCGTCCGCCTTCCGCCGAGCCACACATCAGATGGGCCTGTCCGTGCATGAGACGGTCGTCATTGGTGACCAGCTTTTCACCGATGTGCTGGGCGGAAAGCGGATGGGCTTTTATACCATTCTGGTTGTTCCGGTCGCGCAGAGCGACGGATTAATAACCCGCTTTAACCGAAGAATGGAGAAAGTAGCGTTAAATTGGATGAGAAAACGCGGAAAAATTCCGTGGGAGGATCAAAATGGATAAGCAAGAAATGGAACTGCACTGCGTCGGCTGCGGCGTAGCCATCCAAACGGAAGACAGGGAAAAGCTGGGCTACGCACCGCCGCAGGCACTGGAAAGAGAAACGGTGATTTGCCAGCGATGCCACCGAATTAAACATTACAATGAAGCCTCTACCGTCACGCTGGGCGACGATGATTTCGTGCGTATTTTGAACAGCATCGGCAACACAAAATCGCTGGTTGTGCAGGTCGTGGACATTTTTGATTTCAACGGCAGTTGGTTGCGCGGTCTGCCCCGGTTCGTCGGCGGCAATCCGATTCTCCTGGTCGGTAACAAAGTCGATCTTCTGCCGAAGAATGTCAATCGTAACCGGTTGGTTAATTGGATGCGCAAATCGGCTGCCGATCTTGGGTTGAAGCCGCTTGACGTCGTGCTGGTGAGCGCGCGCAAAGGAGAAGGTATAGATCGTCTGGTGGCGGCGATGAACGAACACCGCAAAGGACGGGACATTTACATCGTGGGTGTTACCAATGTCGGAAAGTCGTCCTTAATCAACCGGCTGCTTAAGCAATTCGGTGAATCGGAGATGGATATTACGACATCCCAGTTCCCCGGCACAACGCTTGATGTCATCGAGATTCCGCTGGATACGACGTCATCGCTGTTCGATACGCCAGGTATTGTGAACCGTGACCAGCTGGTACACAAAGTTGCGCCGCAGGAACTTAAATTGATTATGCCTGACAAGCCGATTAAGCCAAGAGTGTACCAGTTGAATGCCGAACAGACGCTGTTTGTCGGCGGTCTGGCCCGCATCGATTTTGTTAAGGGCGAGCGGCAGCCGTTTGTATTTTACTTGTCGAACCATTTGAACGTGCATCGTACGAAGCTTGCCAAAGCGGATGAGCTGTACGCAAAGCATAAGGGGGAATTGCTTGCCCCTCCGGGCAGGGAAGCGGCAGAGAAAATCGTCTGGGATACATTCACATTCAAAGTTCCATCCGGTACGCACGACATCGTCATTTCCGGTCTGGGCTGGATTGCGCTGCACGGAAAAGGCGCAAACGTAAACGTACATGTGCCGAAGGGCGTAGCTGTAGGCCTTAGACACTCGCTAATATAAGCGGTTTGTTTACCCCTGGTCTTCAGGGGGTTTTTTATACATAACGGGTGAGGTAACAAAAGGAATAGGAAACAATAGCAGAGAAGAGGAGAGAGTCGATGAACAGTCAAACGATACTGACCGGGTTATTCGGACATCCGGTGGGCCACTCGTTGTCGCCGCTGATGCATAACCGGGCGTTTGCGGAGCTCGGAGTTAACTTTCATTATGCCGCATTCGATATCGATCCGGGTCAGGTACGGGAAGCGGTCGCAGCTATCCGCGCTCTAGGTTTGCGGGGTGTCAATGTTACCATCCCGTATAAAGTAGCGGTGATGGACTATCTGGATGAAGTGGAGGAAGAGGCAAAAGCGATCGGTGCCGTCAATACGATTGTCAATGAAGGTGGTAAACTCATCGGTTACAATACGGATGGAAGGGGCTTTGTGCGTTCGTTGATTGAAGAAACGGGCATCGATGTGAAGCGGCAGTCTGCCATACTGGTAGGCGCAGGCGGTGCTGCACGAGGTGTAGCGGTGTCTCTACTGCGTGCCGGTCTTCCCTCGCTTGCCATCGCCAATCGTACGGAAGAGAAAGCCGAGCGATTGGCCGAGCAGTTGCAGGCGATGAACCCGCAGGCCCGGATAGCTGCGCTGCCGATGAAGGAGATTGCAGATGCGCTTACGGATGCCACGCTCCTGGTACAGACAACATCCATCGGCATGCATCCGAACATAGACGCGAGCCCGGTCGCGGCAGAAGCGTTGCACGAACGTTTGCTGGTCAGCGACTTAATTTATAATCCGCTTGAGACGAAACTATTGCGTGACGCGAAAGAAAAAGGTGCTCGTATCCACCATGGTTTGGGCATGTTTATCTATCAGGGCGCACTCAGCTTTGAATATTGGACAGGACAGCCGGCTCCCGTAGAAGCGATGCGCAAAGCCGTATCGGATGCGCTGTACAGCCGGCGGCAAGAATAAGGAGGAACATCATGCTAACAGGAAAGCAAAAGCGTTATCTGCGTTCACAGGCGCACCACTTGAGTCCGATTTTCCAGGTAGGCAAAGGCGGGGTCAATGAAAATTTAATCAAGCAAATTGAAGAGACGCTTGAGGTACGTGAACTGCTTAAAGTATCGGTATTGAACAATTGCGGCGAAGATAAGGAAGAGGTGGCGGAAGCAATCGCGGCCGGGAGCGGCGCAGAAATCGTGCAGATTATCGGCAATACGATCGTGCTCTATAAAGAATCGAGGGAGCATAAGACGATTGAGCTTCCAAAATGAGCAAAAAAAGGTCGGGCTGTACGGCGGCACGTTCGATCCCATTCATACCGTCCACTTAATCGTCGCCGAGCAGGCCCGGGATGCGTTGAATCTTGATGAAATATGGTTTCTGCCTGCGCATATTCCACCTCATAAACGCTCCAGACGGATTACGGCCGATATTCACCGGGTCGAGATGATCAGGCTTGCTATCGCAGACAATCCGCGTTTTTTGCTAAATACGGTCGAACTTGAGAGAGACTCCGGGCAGCCTTCCTATACGTATGATACCGTACGGTTGCTAAAGGTGCGGCATCCTGAAGTGGATTTTTATTTCATCATCGGCGGGGATATGGCGAACTACCTGCCTAAGTGGCACCGGATCGATGAACTGGTTCAGATGGTACAGTTCGTGGCATTGGCGCGTCCCGGTTATACGATGGAGAACAAATATATGCAGCGTGTGATTGAAACGGAAATGCCGCAGCTGGATGTTTCTTCGACCATGATTCGCGAAAAAGCGTCGGCAGGTAGGTCCATCCGGTATCTTGTTCCGGATGCGGTAAGAATGTATATAGAGGAGAAGCGATTGTATGAAGCGTGAACAATTGTTGGAAGCCGTACGCGGACAGATTACCAAGCACCGCTACGAGCATACGCTCGGTGTGGTAGAGACCGCGATTCGGCTCGCTGAAAAATACGGCGCCGACAAAGAGAAAGCGGAAACAGCGGCCATTCTCCATGACTACTGCAAATTCTGGCCGGAAGACAAAATGCGTAACATTATTGAGAATACACCGCACATTCCGAAAGATCTGCTTGAATATGATACAGAGCTGTGGCATGCGCATGTTGGGGCTGAGGTTGTACGAAGGGATTTAGGTATCGAGGATGAGGAAATCTTGGACGCGATCCGCTATCACACTTCGGGCCGTGAGAACATGACATTGCTTGAAAAAGTAGTCTGTCTGGCCGACTATATTGAGCCCGGCCGGCAGTTTCCCGGTGTTGACGAACTGCGAACGGCAGCGGAGGAAGATTTGGACCGCGCCCTGGCGAAAGGACTGGGAGGGACGATTACATTTCTTGTTAATCGGGAAAAAAGAATATATCCCCTCACCGTTCTGGCCCGCAACTCCTTGGTAAAACCGAAAATGAAAAACGTAAAGGAGGAAGAATAGCGAATATGACAGAACTTCAAATCGCACAGCTGGCCGCAAAGGCGGCCGAGGATAAGAAAGGGAATAATGTAGTAATCCTGGACTTGAAAGGTCTTTCCATTATCGCGGATTACTTCGTGGTCTGCCATGGAAATTCCGAGACGCAGGTTCAGGCCATCGTTGACAATATTAAAGACAGCGTAGAAGAGGCCGGGCTTACGGTGCGCGGCCGGGAGGGCTACGATGAAGCCCGCTGGGTGCTTGTTGATTTAGGCGATGTGGTTGTTCACGTATTCCATCGTGACGAGCGTGAGTTCTACAATATCGAACGCCTTTGGAAGGATGCTCCCGTTGTCGCCGTCCAGTAGTTACCGGCAATTGGCCGATGTATATGATCATCTTATGGCGGACGCACCATACGACCAATGGATGCAGTTTGCGGCGGAAGTGTGGCGCTTGACCGGCACGGCCCCGCATCGCGTCGCTGAGCTAGGCTGCGGTACAGGATCGCTTACCCGCTATCTGCTCGAACGGAAGTTGGAAGTATGGGGCGTAGATTTATCCGCCGATATGCTGGAAGTGGCGCGGGAGAAGGTGGAGCGCAGTCATCCGGGGGCGCCCGTACACTGGCTCAACCAGGATATCCGCCGCCTTTCGCTCCCCGGGCAGATGGACAGCATCGTGAGCTTTTGTGATACGCTGAATTATATCCCGGACGCCGAGGGAATACGTCAGGTGTTCGCGGGAGTGTTCGAAGCGTTGAAACCCGGCGGCACCTTCCTGTTTGATGTGCATACGCCATATAAAATCGCCGAAGTATTCGGCAACGAGTCGTTTTGCTATCAAGATGAGCAGGTGGCGTATATCTGGCAGAGTTCATATGACGAATATACAGAGACGGTAGAGCATGATTTAACGCTGTTTGTAGCGGAGCGGGATGGTCTTTTCCGGCGGTTTCATGAGTTGCATCGCCAGCGGGCGTATCGGCTTGATGACCTGCGGGACTGGCTTGTTGAAGCCGGTTTTACCCTGCTGTCTCTAACGGCCGATTTCTCGTCACAGGCGGTAGAAGAAGAGAGTGAGCGTGCATTTTTCGCGGCTCAAAAACCGTAATGATGGAGAAGTTGACATAGGATAGGTAAGTTGCATATAATTTTAGATAAATTGCAAATCATGGCTTTGATAAGGAGCAGTAGTTGTCAGGAAGCGAAGCAGAGAGTTAACGGTCGGTGTGAGTTAACCGTTTCGGGCAATGAACTCGCCTTGGAGCCGATAGCGGGAAAGGCAGCGAGTACCGTTATCCGCCTCATCCATGTTACGGATGCTAAAGTGGACGCCGGTAGCACAATTGCGTGGCGTTAACTAGGGTGGTACCGCGGGAGTCACGCCTCTCGTCCCTGGATGATACAGGGATGAGAGGCGTTTTTTATGTGAAATTGAGAACAAAAAGCAAGAAAAACATGAGGTAGAAACCTTATGTTCTGCTTTCTCTTTTATATTTCTAAGTTTCAAACTACATAGAGAGTACAACGTATCAGCCGTTGTGCTTTCTCTCGCATTCCGCTTCTCGATTGAACTATGCATGATGGAGGTTAGTCATTGATGAAAGCTTACAAGCCGCACGAAATCGAAAAAAAATGGCAGCAGTATTGGAATGAAACGAACGCACATCGTACGAACGAGGACGATACAAAAGAAAAATTCTACTGCCTGGAGCAGTTCCCGTATCCTTCCGGACGCCTTCATATGGGGCATATGCGCGTATACTCTATCGGAGATGTGGTAGCTCGCTACAAGCGGATGAATGGCTATCAGGTTCTGCACCCCATGGGATGGGATGCGTTCGGCATGCCGGCAGAAAACGCAGCGATCAAATTGGGCGCGCAGCCGGCCAAATGGACATATGAAAACATTGACTTTATGAAAAATCAGCAGAAGCAGCTGGGTGTAAGCTATGACTGGGAGCGTGAAATTGCGACCTGCTCGCCGGAATACTACAAAATGACCCAGCAGTTGTTCCTGCTTTTCTATGAAAAAGGCCTGGCGTACCGCAAGAACGGTACGGTTAACTGGTGTCCGCACGATCAAACGGTGCTCGCCAACGAGCAGGTAGAAGACGGATGCTGCTGGCGCTGCGGTACCGAAGTAACTAAAATCGACCTTGAGCAGTGGTATTTCAAAATTACTGACTACGCCGATCGCCTGCTGAACGATCTGGATCAATTGACTGGCTGGCCGGAAAAGGTCAAAACGATGCAGCGCAACTGGATCGGGCGCAGCACCGGTGCCGAGGTAACGTTTGACGTGCCGGAAGCAGGCGAGAAGCTGACCGTATTTACTACCCGTCCGGATACGCTGTACGGCGTGACGTTTATGGTTCTGGCGCCGGAGCATCCGATTGTGCGCAAGCTGGTGAAAGGCAAAGAAAACGAAGCGGATGTGCTCGCATTCATCGAGAAAACGAAAAAAGAATCCGACATTATCCGGACTGCGGCCGATGCGCCGAAAGAAGGCATGTTTACCGGCGCGTATGCCCGTCATCCGCTGACCGGCCAGGATGTGCCGATCTGGATTGCCAACTATGTATTGATGGATTACGGCACAGGAGCGGTCATGGCGGTACCTGCACACGATACGCGTGACTTCGCTTTTGCACGTCAGTACAATTTGCCGATTACGCGGGTCATCGTGCCGGAAGGTGAAACATTTGATGCAAACGAGACGATGACGGAAGCGTATACGGAAGACGGAGTACTGGTGCAATCCGGTTCATTCGACGGAATGCCGAACCGTGAAGCGCTTGAGAAAATCGCAGAGCATCTAAAAGAGAATGGATTGGGTGGGGCGACCGTTTCCTACCGCCTGCGCGACTGGCTCGTATCCCGCCAGCGCTACTGGGGAGCGCCGATTCCGATAATTTACTGCGATGATTGCGGTATCGTTCCGGTGCCGAAAGAAGATTTGCCGGTGATGTTACCGGAGAATGTCGTCATTGACGGGATGAGCAACCCGTTGGCCAAGTCCGAAGAGTTTGTCAACACAACCTGCCCGTCCTGCGGTGGCCATGCACGCAGGGAGACAGATACGATGGATACGTTCATTGATTCTTCCTGGTATTACCTGCGTTTTACCGATGCGAAAAATGATGAAATCCCGTTTGATTCGGAAAAAGCGAACAAATGGCTGCCGGTAGACGAATACATCGGCGGTATCGAACATGCGATTCTGCACCTGTTGTATTCCCGTTTTTTCACCAAAGTGTTGTATGACGCGGGGATGATAAATTTCACGGAGCCGTTCAAGAGCCTGCTTACCCAGGGCATGGTACTGAAAGACGGCGCAAAAATGTCCAAATCGAAAGGCAACGTCGTCAGTCCGGACGAAATTATCGCTAAGTATGGTGCAGATACCGGACGCCTCTTTATCCTGTTCGCGGCTCCGCCGGATCGGGATCTCGAATGGAGCGACAGCGGGGTGGAGGGCAGCTATCGTTTCCTCAACCGTGTATGGCGTATGGTGGATAACCATGCCGACTTAGTGGCAACTCATCCGCAAATCAATCTGTCCGATAGTGCCGCCAAAGATTTGAACCGGACGCTACATGCTACAATTAAAAAGGTGAGCGAGGACATCGGTGAGCGCCGTCAATTCAATACGGCGATTAGCTCCATTATGGAACTCGTCAACAAAATCTATGCATACCCGAAAGATGGTGATCCCGGCATGCTGGCACACGCGGTTGAAAGCACAATTATCTTGCTTGCACCGTTCGCGCCGCATATTACCGAAGAGATGTGGCGTACCATCGGCCACGAAGACAGCGTTCATCATCAAAGCTGGCCTGCATTTGACGAGTCCGCTCTCGTGCTTGATGAAGTAGAAATCGTCGTGCAGATTAACGGTAAAGTACGCGAGAAAATGGTAATTCCAGCGAATGCGACCAAGCAGGAGATGGAAGCGATCGCGAACGAAAACGAGAAGATTAAAGAATTGACGGCCGGAAAGACAATCCGTAAAGTCATCGCCGTTCCCGGAAAGCTCGTGAATATTGTTGTGGGATAAATGTTATAGAATTTTGATACCTTGCGTGCTATACTTTTGAAGAGCATTCAAGCTTTAAAATTTGAGATGAGAGAGTACGGAGGAGAGAGAAGATGAGAAGAGTGCAGGTTATCATAGCTTTGCTTGTGGCGATGTTGCTCGCCCTGGCAGGGTGCGGTCAGGCGACGAAAACGGAATCCGTGCAGCAGAAGGCGGAACAGGCAAGCCCGGAGAAGAAGGTTAAGGTCGGCATTACGCAGATTGCCGAGCATCCGGCGCTTGATTCGATTCGCAAAGGAATTATTGACCAGCTGGCAGAAGAAGGATTTAAAGACGGGGAGACGATGCAGCTGGAATATCTGAACGCCCAGAACGATATGAACAATGTGGCGACAATTGCCCAGCAGATGGTAGCGGACAAGAAGGATTTGATTATCCCGATTACGACGCCGTCTGCACAGGCGGTTGCCCAGCAGGCGAAGGAGATTCCGGTTGTATTCTCTGCGGTAACCGATCCGGTGGCAGCCAAGATTGTGCCGGCGCTGGATAAACCGGCGGAAAATATTACAGGCACGTCCGATGTATCTCCAATGGATAAACAGGTGCAGCTTGTGAAAGAGTTTATTCCTTCTTTGAAAAAACTTGGTGTGATCTACAACACGGGCGAGGTCAATGCCGAAGTACAGGTGGGTATGATTGAGGAAGCGGCCAAAGCGCTGGGAGTAACGGTGGAAAAAGCCGGTGTGTCCAGCTCGAACGAAGTAAAACAGCGTACCGAGTCGATTGTGGGCAAGGTGGATGCCATTCTTATTCCTGTCGACAACACGGTTGTATCTTCGTTTGAAGCGCTGCTAACCGCAGCCAAGGCGTCTAAGGTGCCGGTGTTCGCTTCCGACAGCGACACGGTAAAGCGCGGCGCAGTAGCCACCTACGGCATCGATTATTATAAGCTTGGCCGGCAAACCGGTGTAATGGCGTCCCGCGTACTGAAAGGCGAGAAGCCGGGTTCCATGCCGGTGGAAACGCTGAAAGACGTACAGTTGGTCATGAATGAAGCTGCAGCCAAGAATTTTGGATTGTCCGTCCCTGACAAATTGAAAGCGAATGCCCAGGTTGTCAAATAACCGGTGCAGATGTGAAAAGACTCCTTCCCCGTTTAGTGGAAGGAGTTTTTTTTGTCGGCGAACATCTCTTTTACTTCAAGAACATCCACATCAAATTTGCGGTGAGTCGCTTCGATTAGGTGGAGGAATACGTCCCGCGTCTCCTTATCAAGTACATGCAGACCAATACCGGTTACGCCGCCTGGTACACACACCTTGGCCTGTAGAGCTGGCAGGGAAAAACGTCCGTCTTCAAGCAGGCGCCCAAGTCCGATAATCATCTCTGTTATCAGCTTCGTCGCCTGCTCCTCCGTAAGGGTTGTTTTCGCCACCGCGCTGTCAATGAAACGCTGCAGCAGAAAACTGAAGAAGGCAGGGCCGCAGCTAACAATGTCGGAAGAGATACGGGTGTCCTGTTCTTCAATTTCAATTGGTGTGCTGATGGCAGATAACAGCGTAATCAACCTTGTACGGTCGGCATCATGGAAACGGCTTCCGAACGTCACAAGCGAAGCTCCGCTGAGCGCTGTATTGGTAATGCTTGGAATGACGCGGGCCACTTTGCAGGGGGTATAAGCCTCCAACTGCTGCACATTGACGGAGCTGGTGACAGAGAGCAGCAGTTTATCGGGGGTCAAATCATGTTGAATTTCATCCAGTACCGTTCTGTATTCAAGCGGTTTGGTGCATAAGAACAGCACGTCCGCCTCCTGTGCGACGACCGTATTTGTTCCGGTTCTAAGCGCAGTGTGTTTAGATGCGAGCGCACGCAGCTTTTCCGGCGTCCGGTTCGAGGCAATGATGTGAGCGGGCGGTACGGCGCCGGATTCAATAAAGGCTTCGATGAGAATCGTTCCCATACTTCCCGTTCCAATAAAGCCAATGTGCATCTGAATCCCCCCGGCGATTATAATTGTTTAATGTGTATGGAGAGATTGGGGAATTCAGTACACATATTTTTCCAATTGTGCTAAAATACCGATATACGGTAATTATTTGCATATATCCCGTACCATATCAACTGTTACAGTTTTGCGCGGTGGCAGGTGATAACGCTGTGCCAGCTGGTTAATTTGCTCGGTTACTTTGTTAATTTCTTCGACATTGATTTCTTCTCCATTTTTGCACTGCTCTACCGCCTTCTCGATCCAGGCTTCCCGCATGGCATCCAATTTCCGGTACAGTGTGATGTATTCAGCTTGTTTGGCTGAGTGGGCAGTAATGGCTTTATGAACGCTCATTTTTACATCCTCCTTTTTTCATATCCATTCAGAATGTTTATATAAAAATTATAGGTAATCTGTAAAAAAACCACAAGCAAAGGGGTAAGCATAATGAGAAGTCTGCTGGTGGCCAGGAAAAAGTGGATTATTAGTAG